>CAZOFS010000036.1:0-2147 GCA_964579335.1 uncultured Bdellovibrionales bacterium | reverse complement strand
GGCGGGATTTTGACTTATAAAGGTTGTTTGTGATAGTTTTCCTTCTTGTTCTTTTATGGGGTTTTCAGATGAATACACTATCGAAGTCCCCAAAGTATACTCTGGGGAGTATGCGGACTATTGTGCGAGAACTGCAACACACCGCTCAAATGAGTCTCCAGATTGGAGAGCACTACCGTCTAGATCGTTTGAACCCATTCTCTTATCTAGATATTTTCCCAAGATGGCATGGAACAATTGCTAATTACCTAAGGTCACTGGGTCAGCAGGGTGAATCGGTAGTGTTCGCAGATATTTGTGGACGAGCGAGTATTCCATGGGCGCAGGCGAACTATAGTTTCTCCCTACAGCCGATTGATTTCCGTAGTCGAGGGACTACCTCAGTCGAGGGTGATATCTTTGCTCGACATGACTTTCCTCGGTTTATTGATCTCATCGCAGGACAAGGGCATCTTCCAGCGTGGGTGACGTTCAATCCCGTAGCTGGTCTTCAGGGTTATTATTTGCCAAAAGATATAGCCCTGGCAGAACTGCACCACGCGATTGTGTACAAGCGCTTAGCACAACACCTCGAGCTTCTCATCAGGGTGCTGCGGCCAGGGGGTTATGTTTTTCTTGGGCGACCATTTTCGTTCATGTACGCTCGAGAGTTTCTCTGTAGGGTGCCACAAGAAAAATATGCTGCTTGCCTCTGGGCTAAGGATTTCTGTAGGCAGCATCATTGCTCGCTTCAAATTGGTCCAAGTATGAGTGGTCCATACTGGCTAATTCGTAAGTGGCTTCGGTAAATGGAAAGACATTCAGTCGAACGAAAAGGCGGACCGGAAACCCGGCCCGCCTCAAACTTTTTTTGAAACAGTTGTATTACTTTACGCTTTCGACAAACTTGGTGAAGACTGCAGGGTGAGTCATGGCCATTTCGGAGAGGACTTTGCGGTCGAGGGTGATATTCTTGGTCTTCATGAGGGCGATAAACTTGGCGTAGGTCATACCGTTTTCACGGAGAGCGTTGTTGAGCCGCACGATCCAGAGGGCGCGGAATGAGCGCTTCTTGGCGCGACGATCACGACGGGCATATTTGCCAGCCTTAATCACGGCTTCTTTGGCCTTAGTGAAGAGTTTCTTGCGGCCCCAGCGGAAGCCCTTGGCTTTTTTGAGAATATTCTTGTGGCGTTTCTTGGTCATCACGCCGCGCTTGACTCGAGTCATAGAATCAGATGTTGAAAGGTTTAGAGCGTTGAGAAGGTTTTGAAAGTTATAAGGCTTGATGTTTCTAACATTCTCAACTTTTCAACCTGTAACTTTCTTAACGATTTTATTATGCGTACGGGAGGGCTTTACGGAGATTGGCCTCTTCGGCGGGGACAGCGATACCGCTATCCATACGCTTGGCCCGGGTTGAGGTACCGGTGTCGCGGGAATTATAGTGATTTTGGCCGGTGGCGCGCCGGATGAGCTTGCCGCTCCCGGTGACTTTAAACTTTTTGGCTACGGCCTTATTGGTCTTCTGCTTGGGCATACTGGTTTAGGAATCAAATTGAAGATACACCAATTTAACGCATTTTCTTAATCTTGGCAAGGGACCCTTACTGGGTGCTCTATACCATGTACCAAATGCTCCCTACGAGACACTCGATTATTCCGGGGCGATGGTCATCGAGAAGCCACGGGGTCCACGAGTCACATTTTCTTCGATTTTGTGTGGGACGCTGATCGACGTAGCGAAACCGAGGAGAATTTCCTTGGCCTTGTCGCCCATCGCTTTTTCGCGGCCACGGAGCATCATGTCGATCTTGACCTTGTGGCCCTTGAGCATAAATTTCTCAGCCTGGGTTTTCTTGAAAAAGAGATCGTGTTTTTCAGTGCGATAGCCGAGACGGACACCTTTGGTTTCGACTTTCTTCTGCTTGGCTTTAGCAGCCTGAGCTTGTTTGGCGGCGTGATACTGGAGTTTGCCGTAGTCGGTGAGGCGACACACAGGTGGTACGGCTTGAGGTGACACTTCGACGAGGTCAAGTTCACGCTCCTTGGCAATCGCGATACCAGCCGCGGGCGTCATAGTGCCGAGTTGCTCACCGGTTTCGCTGATCACAGTTACCTCCGCGGCGAGGATTTGCTCGTTCACGCGGTAGCGTTGTTTGACAACA
>CAZOFS010000035.1:0-2215 GCA_964579335.1 uncultured Bdellovibrionales bacterium | reverse complement strand
TCGGTTGGGTTTGCGGCCTCGCTCTCTGACACGTTTTACGGCGAGTACAAGTGGTATTTCCGCCTGGTAGGACTCTTGGCACTCATTGGATCGTATATTGTCTACCTCCGGAAACAAGGAGTGTGCACGCTTGATCAGGTGAAGCGTGAGCGCAATCGCATCATCAATCAGCTACTCCTTTTGGTTATCATAGGAGCGCTGGGCTATGTCGTGTTTCTCTACGGCGTGGTGCATTATATCGGAGTTTGGCTCAAAATTTGGGAGTAAAAAACGTATTTGTCTTGACGATTTTTAAAAAGTCTGATATACTCTACTACCAATTCATTATCACTTTTGCATGAGTTTTCATACGCTTGGGATTAGTCCCGGCCTCCTCGCAGTTCTCGACGCACTCAAATTTACTGAACCAACCCCCATCCAGGCTCAGGCTATTCCTATTGCTATACAAGGTAAGGATGTCATGGGTATAGCCCAGACTGGGACAGGGAAGACTCTCGCTTTCGGTATCCCGATGCTGGGGAAAATTCTCATTGATAAAACGAGGCAGGGATTAGTGCTCCTCCCCACTCGTGAACTTGCTCTCCAGGTCAATGAATCGCTCATGCGCATCGGTAAATCTCTTGGCATTCGGACGGCCGTCCTTATCGGAGGCGATTCGATGGAGAAGCAGAAACGTCAGCTTCGAGCTAATCCGCACATTATTATTGCTACCCCGGGACGACTCAATGATCACTTGGGCCAGCGAACGGTTTCGCTCGCTCGTGTTTCTATTCTTGTACTCGATGAGGCTGATCACATGCTTGATATGGGTTTTGCCCCGCAGATTGCCAAGATTGTGGAGCATGTACCCAAGGCTCGCCAGACGATGCTGTTCTCGGCGACAATGCCAAGAGAAGTAGTGGCTCTCGCCACGTCGTATATGCAGCTCCCACTCCGGGTTGAAGTTTCGCCTCCAGGGAAAACCGCTGACAAAATTGCTCAAGAAATTTTCTTTGTACCGCACATGGAGAAGCTTGAACTGTTGGTCAAGCTCCTCAATGAAAATACCGGCAGCACCCTGGTCTTCACTCGGACAAAGTTTATTGCGAAGCGCATTGCTCTTTCGCTGCGGAACAAAGGTTTTACGGCGGCCGAAATTCATTCCAATCGATCGCTGTCACAGCGACGCGAAGCTCTCGATGGTTTCAAGTCGGGACGTTATCGAGTGCTCGTAGCCACCGATATCGCAGCGCGTGGTATTGATGTTTCGGGTATTGCGCTTGTTATCAACTATGATCTTCCAGAAAAACCAGAAGACTATGTCCATCGTATCGGTCGCACCGCCAGGGCCGGCCGCGAAGGAAAAGCTATTTCGCTTGCTACTCCTGATCAGCGAGGACAAGTTCGCTCTATCGAACGATTGATTAGTATGTCGCTTCCGGTGAGTGGTGGACACGACCTTGTAGCTTCTGACATGCCATCTGCTCCTCGTCGACCGCGTGGTCGCTCAGGCGGATCACGTCATTTTGGCCGACGCCGACGCTAGGGACACAGCCAACAAAATTGATATAAAGGTGATGCGGGTTTTCTTTTTGATTATTATCGGAGTGTTCCTCGGGATGTGGTTTTGGTTTGGAAAAGAAGACTCTTCGATTCCATCTCAACCATTTGAGAATCAAACTGGAGTAGTCCAGTCGGAAGGTCCCGATGAGGCTTCTGAGACTGAGTCCATTCCTGAAACGGTACCTCCATTGGAGAAACCCGTCGTGCGAGATGTCCGATACTCGGTACCATTTACCTCACAGGCGCCGACAGGGGATTGGAGTAAGAGCGTTTTCCAAGATGGCTGTGAGGAAGCATCGACCCTCATGGTATGGATGGCGCGGGAGGGGAAGAAGCTGACTCGTGAAGAGGTGAAGGCCAAGCTGATCGAGATGGCGACCTTTGAAACGAAACGTATTGGTCATGGGGTGGATACGGACGCGGTTACCACACGAGACCTGCTCCTCGACCAATATTTTGGGATAACCGATGCTGATCTTCGAGTCTATGATTTTACACTTGAAGAGTTGAAACTCGCTCTCCAAGATGGACTCGTTATCGTTCCAACCAATGGCCGGGCTCTCGACAACCCCAACTTCACTGCACCCGGACCACTCCAGCATATGCTCGTCATCACGGGTTACGATCTCGCCAAAAAAGAATTTATTACCAATGATCCGGGAACGCGGAAAGG
>CAZOFS010000034.1:0-2588 GCA_964579335.1 uncultured Bdellovibrionales bacterium | reverse complement strand
ATGGCTACGAAACGAAAAACTCTTGTTCTCCTCGATGGTAACGCGCTCATCCATCGCTCATATCATGCGCTGCCGCCGATGACCACCAAAGGCGGGGAGTCGGTGAACGCGGTGTATGGTTTCGCCCTCACTCTTTTTGGTGTCCTCGAGAAATTCAAGCCGGATTATATTGCGGCGTCGTTTGATCTTCCTGGCGGAACCTTTCGTGATGAACTCTACAGTGAATACAAGGCTCAGCGTGAAGCAGCCCCTGATGATCTCTACAATCAAATTCCGAGAGTTAAGGAACTTGTACAAGCCTTCAATATTCCGATTTATGAAAAGGCTGGCTATGAAGCAGATGATTGTGTCGGGACACTGGCGCGGCAAGGAGAGCAGGAAGGTGTGGATGTCGTGATCGTGACAGGAGATACCGATACGCTCCAGCTGGTTTCGGATCAGGTGAAAGTCTTTACGCTGCGCAAGGGACTCAAGGATATGGTGCTCCTCGGCCCCAAAGAAGTTGAAGAGAAGTATGGTTTCCCGGCTGAACACCTCGTCGACTACAAAGGACTTCGTGGCGATAGTTCCGACAATATCCCGGGAGTAAAGGGAGTGGGAGAAAAAACCGCCACGGAACTTATCCAACAGCTCGGATCGCTTGAAAATATTTACGAACACTTGGATGAAGTGAAGCCGAAAATACGGGAAAAGCTCGAGGCTGATAAAAAAATGGCGTTTCTTTCGAAAAAGCTCGGGACGATCGAGACCAAGGCACCGGTAACACTCGATCTCGCGGCGACGGTGACCCATGACTTCGATCAAGCGACGATCGAACAGTTTTTGCGAGAGCTAGAATTTTTTAGCCTCCTCAAACGAATTCCAGGAAGTAAGGGACAACTGATGACCGCTGACCAACAACAAGGAAAAAAGAAAAAAATAACCAAAGGAAAAAAGTTTACGGAGGTCAAAGATCTTGAGGAGTGGCTCGATCAAACCAAGGATGAAGTCGTAGCTGTGCTCTTACAAGAAGAAGAGTCTTCGCTGTTTGGGTCAGGTATAGCCAGGTTGGGACTTGCTCAAACGGGGAGCGTGGTGGAGGTGGAGTGGAACCCCGCGACGAAATCAAAGCTTGCTCTCTGGCTAGCCGATCCTCAGGCCAAAAAACTCGTACATGACTGGAAGGGAATGTGGCATCGCTTGGCCAAAGAAGAAGTGACACTCGCTGGAGTAGAAAGAGATCTCTTACTCTCGGCTTATGTTTTGGGAAGCAGCGGTAAGTATGACCTCGCTACGCTGTTTGAAACATATGTCGGCCGCTCACTCGAGAATGGGTCACTCTCGGCAAATGCGCAGGCCTTGTGGAACATTGATACGGCTCTCACCGAGGCCTTGGCTCCCGTTGCTACTGAACAGGGGTCTAAAAAAAATGTACTCACTATCCTTGAGGAGCTCGAACTTCCCCTCGTACCAGTACTCTTTCACATGGAGGAGACAGGTATTTTGCTTGAGAAGAAAGTGTTTGCTCAGCTCTCGACCGAAATTGATGCCAAACTCAAAGGGGTTGAACGTGAAATTTTTACGCTGGCCGGGAGAGACTTTAATCTCAATTCACCAAAACAACTCGCTGAGATTCTGTTTGTCGATCTCGCTATCCCAACGGGGAATATCAAAAAGAATAAAACTGGTTTTTCGACCGCTTCGACTGAACTCGAGAAACTACGCGAAGCGTATCCGATTGTGGCACTGATCGAAGAGTACCGAGAACTCTTCAAACTCAAGACAACCTACGTTGATGTTTTGCCGGGTATGGTAGCTATAGATGGGCGGCTCCATACGCGCTATGACCAAGCAGTCGCGGCGACTGGCCGGCTTTCTTCCAATGACCCCAATCTCCAAAATATTCCCATTCGCACCGAGTGGGGGCATCGGATGCGAGCGGGTTTTGTAGCGGCTCCGGGGAAGCGGCTTGTTGGGGCTGATTATTCACAGATCGAGCTGCGGATAGCAGCGCACCTCTCGGGAGATGAGACGATGATTCATGCCTTCCAGAACAACGAAGATATCCACCGGACAACCGCTGCCCTCGTCCACGGGATAAAACCCGAACAAGTGACTGATCTCATGCGACGCGAAGCGAAGGTTTTAAATTTTGGCATTATTTACGGTATGGGAGCCTTTGGCCTCGCGCAGGCAGCCCGGATAGACCAGAAAGCAGCGAGCGACTTTATCAAAGGATACCTCAAGAAATTTGCGGGCGTTGCAGCGTATATGGAGCAGATGAAACAGTTTGTTCACGAGCACGGCTACGTGGAGACCGAACTTGGCCGTCGCCGACTTCTGCCCGAAATCGAAAGTGGTAACGTAGCATTGGTACGTGCCGCCGAGCGGATGGCTATTAACATGCCGATTCAGGGACTAGCGGCTGATATCGTCAAGCTTGCGATGCTCGACTCGCGGGCACTTCTCGAGCGATATGATGGCCAAGCGGCGCTTCTCCTCCAAATTCATGACGAGCTTATCTTTGAAGTCGATGAGGGGATAGCAGAGGAATTTGCTGGGGAACTGAAAAAAGTGATGGAAAATGCGTATCAATTGAAGGTCCCACT
>CAZOFS010000033.1:0-3504 GCA_964579335.1 uncultured Bdellovibrionales bacterium | reverse complement strand
GCCAAGACGCTGGGACTTTCCAATATTGTCGCTCAGCGAGTCAATCTCGAGCGCCCCAACGGATCAGGTTTGGGGACGGGGAGTATCGACTGGGTCATCGTCAAAGACGTCCTCATGCAGAACAAAGATAAGGCTGTTATTTTGCGTGAGGTAGATCGAATTCTCAAGCCAGATGGCCGAGCGATCATTATTGAATGGCATCCCAACGAATCAACGGTCGGACCAGAGAAAGAACTTCGTATTGATCCCGAGGCACTGCGTACGCTCGTGGCCGAAGCAGGCCTTTCCGTCATCGAAGAGCCGGCGGTGGGTGGGTTTCACTATGCTTTTGTGGTTAAGAAATCGTAATTAATCGGTATGATACGCTTCACTCAAAATATTTTCTCGCGATTGATGCTCCTTGCTGCAGTACTGGTTCTTACAGGCTGTGGTGAGCCAAAACCAGTTCCATACAATATCTCTCTTGAGGTGTGGGGTGTATTTGATGATTCTGATGCTCTGCGGAGTATATTTTCTGATTATCAGCAGCTCAATCCTTATATCAAGAACATTACCTACCGCAAGCTTGATCCCGACACCTACAAGGAAGATTTGCTGAGCGCTCTCGCTTCCGGCAATGGTCCAGATATTTTTATGATGCGTAATACCTGGCAAGCAGGTTTTGGTGACAAGGTGGTGCCAGCCCCGACGCTGTTTGTAACCGAAAAAAAGTTTCGGGATACTTTTGTTGATGTGGTGGCTGATGACTTCCTCACCTCTCAAGGACAGGCTCTCGCGGTACCGCTGTCGGTAGACTCACTGGGTCTCTATTACAACAAAGATCTTTTCAACGCTGCGGGTATCGCTGAACCACCCAAGACCTGGGAGGAGCTTTTGCAGGATGTTGAAAAACTGACGCAGGTAGATGCCTATGGCAATATTACCCGCTCTGCTATTTCTCTCGGGACTGGTCAAAACGTCAATCGATCGGCTGATCTTCTCTTGACGCTCATGCTGCAGCTTGGAGCCAAAACCGATACCACAAGCTTTCTTAACGAAGCTTCGGCGACCAAAGCCCTTGATTTTTACACCAGTTTTTCACGGCTGGGCTCAGCGTTCTATACCTGGAGTCCCCGGCAGCACTACTCGATCGACGCTTTCTATGAGGGAACACTAGGAATGACGGTCAATTATGCCTATCAGTACCCGATTTTCCGTCAAAAGAATGCCAAGTTCAATTTTGCGGTGGCGCCGCTGCCGCAATTTTCGGGCAATACTCCAGTCAATTTTGCCAACTATTGGGGACTGGCTGTCGCCAAAAACAAAACCATGCCGGCTAACCTCAATAGCGGCAGTAATGGAGTGACCCTGTCTTCAGAAAGTTACCAGGTAGTACGGACTCATGAGGCCTGGCAGCTCCTCCACTATCTGGCGTTTCCTCATCCAGACAGCAAGCTGACGCTCTACAATGCCCTGGCTTCTACTTCCAAAGAAGTCCAGATTAAGAGTGATCCTACGGTGCGGTATTTGGAAATCACCAAGAAGCCAGCAGCTCGACGTGATTTGATTGAGGGTCAAAAGGATGATGTTGCTCTGGCACCGTTTGCTACAGGCAACCTGATTGCTAAGACATGGAAACCTGGGACCAATGCCGAAGCAGCCGAAGCACTTATCGTCGATACGATTAATGCGGTGAATCGCGGAGAGCGTAATACGCGTGAAGCGTTGTCGGTACTCAAAAATCGCTTTGAACAGTTTCGTTAATTTTTTGAGGAAATACATAGTATGGCTGAATCAACACGAACTCGCAGAAGTGACACTGAGCACGGATCGATTATCCCCAACCTTATTGAGCGAATGTTTGGCGTCGCTGAAGTATTCACCAATCGACTGATGGATATCCTGTCCAGCTCGACGGAGGCTCTCATCAATCGGGCGGTGCAACGTCTTCTCATTCTGCTTCTCCTGGGGGTAGGTATTGTCTTTATTCTAAGCGGGAGTGCGGATATGCTCGACCAACTTTTGCGAATTCCAGGTATGGGACAAATTGTGGTGGGGATGATTCTCTTGTTTGTGACTTCATCAGTGCTGTTGGTAACTCGTAATAAATAATTTAATCACTATGGCATCAATCAAAATGACCAAGGAAGAAGTTGAGGCAAAGGTAGCGAGCGAGCTTGCGAAGACGAAAAAAATGGCTGAGCGGGAACTCGCCAAGATCAAATCTCACGTGACGGGGAAGATGAAGGAGGTTGAGAAATTTATTGAAAAGAACCCAGAGAAAGCTGCTCTCATTGGAGTGGGAATTGGTGCTGCCTTGGGTGCGGCCCTCGCCTTGTTTGCGCACAACGGAAAAGGGAAACGAAAATAATCAGAACGTTCCAAAAAACTTTGCATCAAAAAACCGAGGCTTTCCTCGGTTTTTACGTTAGTGATCACTGGTGGACTTTAGCTTGCCGGTGAAGCAGGAAAGTTTCTTTTCGGTTTTGATGTGGCACACTTTCTGCGTGAGTTCCTCTCGGCCGCTCGCCGCCCTATAGTAACCATAGCGCAACGGATTTCGCTCACTGTAATTCTGGTGATAATCCTCGGCAGAGAAGAAATTGGTAAACGGTAGTATGGCCGTCACGATAGGCTTTTCATAGACCTGGTGCTCGGTGAGCCACTCCACAACAGCTCGAGCCTCCTTCTCTTCGGCGTCATTTTGATAAAAGATGGCAGCGGTGTAACTCTCACCTCGATCATGAAATTGACCACCGTCATCGGTAGGATCGATGTGGTCAAAGAAATACTCCACGAGTTGCCGGTAGCTCACGACGCTTGGGTCATAGTGCACCTCGACGCTCTCTCGGTGACCAGTGGTTTCGGTGTTGACCTGTTCATAGCTTGGCTTTTCCAAGTGACCACCAGCGTAGCCAGAGACGACCTCAGTTACGCCTTCAACTTTTTGGAAATCAGCTTCGGTGCACCAAAAACAACCACCGGCAAAATACGCTCGAGCATCTTGACTGGTGGCGCGAGAATTTGGAGTGTCACCGACAAAAGTGTGGGGCATAGAAAAGAGGAGAAGAGTGATCCCAATACCTATCCCAAGGATGGACCCAACGATAATTGAGGTTTTGGTCATGTTGATACTGTAGCATACGAGCGCCAATGTCAGGAGGTTGGGTAGCCCGTGCTCTCTCCAAAAAGTAGGGTATAATGAGGGCGTATGAAATGGATACTCTGGGTTTTTCTCGTGGTGCTAGGAGGACTGGCTGCTCTGGGCGGCTGGTTGTGGCTAGAGTCGCCGACAGAAAGCGAACCGCTGGTTTTCGAAAATGCGCCGCTAAAAAGTACCAGTATCCCGGCTGATGCTTCAGATTCACGTGATGGAGAAAGGAGTCCTGACCCTGGGTCAGATACTCCCTCTCCTCAGGCCTCACAGTCCCAACTACAAGAAAAGCCTGCTGAACCCGCTTCCTCGCCCACGCCTTCGAATACTCCTCCCGAATCAACCTCTTCTGTACCGACTCTTTCTCTTAC
>CAZOFS010000032.1:0-3921 GCA_964579335.1 uncultured Bdellovibrionales bacterium | reverse complement strand
GGCTTTCTTGTATACTGTAAACATTACAAGTGCTTGCAATTTTTAACTGGCTTTATTTGATATATGCCAACCGAAAGACCATCGTTTGCTCGCTTTGGGGGAGCAGGAAGTTTCTCATCAGCAAGTTCAGAAAATAAGGGTATTTCTGTTAATCCAACTCGTCCCGTCGTGCCATCAGTCGAACGCAAGGGCGTATCGGGAGGCATCTTACCGTCACGCACAGCCAAAGTATTTGATGGCATTATTACCGTGGTATTGGCTGCACTCATGTTTGGTCTCCCACTTTTCTTTACAGGGATGACCTTTCAGGGAATTGCGTTTGAAAAACAGATTTATTTTTACTTCTGTCTCTTGATTGGTCTCATAGCTTGGGTGTCCAAAGGCGTCATGACTGGTGAGATGCGTATTCGTCGCACGCCACTCGATATCCCAATAGTGCTTTTCCTCCTCTTTACGATTGCCACCACTGTCTTTTCGGTAGATCGTTGGCACAGTTTCTGGGGATTCTTTGGTGATCCATCACGCGGTTTTCTCTCTATCGTTGCTTTGGTCTTGGCCTACTACTTTGTCATGAGTCACTTCAGTGCCAAGCGCATGGCGCTTATGCTGCATGCCTTTCTTGCCTCGAGCTTCCTCGTCATGGTGTGGAGTTTCCTTGTTGTGATGAAGATTAAATTCCTTCCTACAGCTTGGGAAAGCTATGCACCACTCTCGCTCATCGGTTCTGTCTCAACCCTCGGTCTTTTCCTTTCGCTCACCGTACCGCTCTTTATTACCGCCCTCTTTCTCCTCTATCGTGAGGGGAACACGCTCAGTGTATCTAAAAAGAAATTGTGGGCTGGGGCTATCGGAGTGGCGCTTCTCATCAATCTCTTCCTCCTCCTCGCACTCTACCCATTTATCAATTGGGCTGTGATGCTCGGGGGTCTCGGTTTCTTCCTTATTTATGTCTTGGCGCAGATTGTTCGCCCAGCTGGTGAGTGGACCTGGGTCCCGATGGTCGTGTTTGTAGTGGTGCTCGCCTTCCTCATGATTGGCCCCAATAGCTTGACTCGCGCCAATCTCCCAGTCGAAGTGACACCTAATACCAGACTCTCGTGGCAGGTAGCCAAAGAAGCGCTCAAAGACAATGCGCTTTTTGGAACCGGCAATGCCACCTACGGCTATGCCTTCTCGCTCTATCGACCACAGGAATTCAATGGCAACAGTCTCTACACCTTACGTTTCTATCAGGGGACAGGTCTCGTGTTTGAAGCCTTGGCCACGATCGGTGTGGTGGGTACGGTGCTCATGCTCGTTATTTGGTTTTCATTCCTTTCGATCGGCCTTTACCTCCTTACGCTCGACAAGACCAAGAACAAAATTGCCTCACTCGGCCTCTGGTCAGTGGCTGTGATGCTCTTTATCGCTGGCTTCCTTACCCCGGTCAATGCAACGCTCCTTATACTGGGAGTGCTCCTTTCAGCCCTCGCTTTGGGTACGCTTCTCATGGAGAGTGGGTCAGAAGAACGCTATCTCGAGCTTTCGCTTCGTGCGACACCAAAGTTTGCTTTGGCTCTCGCCTTCGTTTTCATGGTTGTTTCAGCCGGCGTAGCGTTTCTCTTTGTTTTCATGGGCAAGGTATTTGTCGCTGATCTTACCGCAGGTCGAGCAGCTCGGATGGAAGCTTCGGTTGAGACGACGATCCCGATGTATATCAAGGCGCTTCGTCTTTATCCACAGGAGGGTCGCTACTTCACTCGAGCCAGTCAGGAATACATGACTCTCGCCAATATCGAGGGACGTAAGGGAGAAGGGGAACGAGATGTGAACCGGATTGCCTTTCTTGTTCGTGAGGGTGTAGCGAGTGGTAATCGAGCCAAGGATCTCATGCCCAATGATGTACTCTCAGTTGAAGCACTTGGTCTCATCTACGAAAACGCAAGTATCTTTGCTACTGATGCGCTCCCACGGGCCGAAGAAGCCTACAAACGCGCTCTTGAACTCGAACCACAAAATCCGCTCTTCCAGATCAAGCTGGGACAAATTAAACGTCTGACGGCTGATGGCAAACAGGATGGAGCCGAAAAAACCGCGCTTCATGAAGAGGCGCTGGGGTACTTCGAAAAAGCAGTTGAGAAGAAGCCTGATCTCGCCATCGCACACTACAATGCAGCTGTCGCCGAGGCCCGCCTCAAGCGAGTAGATGCAGCCATTGAGAGTACCAGGGATGCTCTGCGTCTTGCTCCAGCCAATCTCTCCTTCAAGTACAACCTTGGAGCTCTCCATCAGCTCAGGAATGGTGAGGGGGATCGTGATACAGCGGAGCGGCTGTACAAAGAGGTCCTCACTACCAATGAACGATTGATCGATGTCCGTCTCTCGCTCGGACTTCTCTATGAAGCCAAGCGTGATCGTGACAAGGCCCTCGCCGAGTACGAGAAGATTCTCTCCTATCTCCCAGACGAAGAGGGGACTGCTCCAGCGGTCAAACAAACTCGAGCCCAGGTGACTCAGGTGATCGAGAACCTCAGGAGTGGCCGAGGCAATATCCCAACCGAGAATACACTGCCTGAGCCAGGTATCACTACGCCCGCCACCGTGACTCCAGCTGATACCGCCAATACGCAGGGTGAAAGTCTTCTCAATACTGCTCCTGCTGGCCCAACACAGTAGCCGACGAGCGTGAAACAAGACGTAAAATACAGGAAACAAGGAAAGTAGTTATCTTTGTTCCTGTATTTTGTATCAAGTCTCAATTTTTAGGAATATGTATCTCAAAAACACTACTCTTCTTGTTGTTGGTATGGCGCTCGCGCCGAGTATCGCACTGGCTGGTGTGATCAGTGATGCCAAACCACTCTCCGAGAGCTTGACAGATATACTCGATTTTCTCTTGTTGATTTTTGGAGTGATTGCTATACTAGGGATGATAGTAGCTGGAGTATTGTACTTTACTGCAGGCGGTGATGAACGTCAGGTGATGGTAGCGAAGCGAGCGTTCGCCTGGTGCGTGGTCGGAATAGTGGTCACGCTTGGTAGTCAAGTCTTGGTACGAGCACTGGCAGCTTTTTTTGGTTAGTTTCAAAGCAAAACATAAACATACATAATGCGTTATTTTGGAGACATCCAAAAGCGCGATGGAAGGAGGTGAGAGGTATGCAAAAATTACGCAAACTCGCGTTTGGTGCTGCGAACGGCCTCGTGCTTCTCGCTCCAGCCGTCGCTTTGGCTCAGGCTAGTCCACGATCGTTTACGGACGTGTGGAACACTTCAGGGCAGAATAACGCCTTAGCTTCCGGTCTGCCAGATGGAACCATTTACAATATCATTGGTTCCACTCTGCAGTGGCTCCTGGCCATTCTTGGTTTCATTGCTGTGATTGGTTTCGTCATCTCAGGGATTCTCTATCTCACAGCTGCTGGCAATGAGGCTCAGATTGAGAAGGCTAAGAACGCTATGACCTATTCGATCGTCGGTGTGATTGTAGCCCTGATGGGGTATGTTATCATCCAGGCAGTCGAAGGTTGGCTCGGTACATCATTTAGCTTCTAGTATCTTTTCGGCCGACAAGAAAACAGTAGCTCACTTGTCTCGGTGATAGGTGGGCTTTGTTTTTTTGAAGCGAGTGTAGCTTACGACTCTTATAATAAGAATTCTTTGGTGATGCTGAGTAGATTTGATATGTCCATGACCCCTTTTCCTAAGTCATTTTTTCCTACGGTACTCCTACTCCTGGTGATAGCTTTTTTACTCTACAGTCGGGGGATAGACAATGGATTTGTGTATGATGATGCACTTCAAATCCTTGAGAACCCGTGGGTTGGGAGTTGGACATATCTCCCGACTATATTCACTTCAGGGGTTTGGGATTTTCTTGACTTCCTCTCATATGGGAGTGGCTATTATCGTCCTCTCATGCATGTATTTTTTACCCTCGAG
>CAZOFS010000031.1:0-5408 GCA_964579335.1 uncultured Bdellovibrionales bacterium | reverse complement strand
ACAAGGCATCCGTAGCGGAAGCTGTGGATGAATCACCTCCTTTCTAGGGAGTAATTGGTGAAGTTCTGTTGCCCTCGTGGTAGCAGAACAAAAGAGTTGAGAGTCAATCTCAAGTTCTTAACCAGACTGGTCACTCACTGTACAACTACTTTTCTCAACCCTCCGGGGCGAAAAGACTAGCAGTGAGCCAAAAGTAGAAGAAAAATTATTTAGGACTAACCGCAGAAGTTTGTGATATCCTTCCGAAGCTTTATGCGTAGGAGGGTGAAAGCTCATTCACATCAAAATTCTTGAGAGAGCGAACCAGCTCTCCTCATTTTCCCTGGCACGCCACCGACACTTCGCCAGGGCCGACGAGGGGTTTCTCGAGTCTCCTCAGCGTGGGCGGCGTGATCAGCGACCCCCCCACGTTCTATTGCCTTCGTCGGCAATTTCTCCACGGAGAAGCTAATCACATTTCGCTTCTCCTCTCCCAAGAGTTTTGATCATTGTCGGTAGAACAGCCCTTCGGTGGGCGACTCCGTGAAGAGGTTCCACTTTATATTTTCAGCGCTCTCCGCACGACTATCCAAGGATCAAGGAATTTCCTTCTGATACCGTGTAAGACATAGGCCTGCAGATTTATCTGTAGGTTTTTATGTTTTACACCGCGTAAGTTTACCCGCCTTGGGCGGGGCACGAAACCAGTCGCAAGACTGGTTTTTTGTATGGATTTACTTTCCGTTTCATAAGCTTTGCTATTGCTTAAAAGAGAGACAAGAGGTATAATGCGAATCACGGCTGAAGATTCAGTCTACCCTTTTCTTTAGAAATTGTTTTATACAATTTCATTGTCTCTAAGCTGGACTGCACAACCAGAATTTTAGTGTTAGCAACGATGAATATAATTTTTGCTGACTGTTCAGCTAAGAGAATTTCAGACTAGTAACATTTTTTTGCTAGTCAGTTGAGATGTTTCGTGCCAGCCTAAAATAGAAAGGGGGTGAGCGAATATGGCAGAAATGACACAAGAGAGAACCTCTAAGATGAAACGTTTGAAGCGGCTAATCTCAAAGGCTGTTCTCGAAGTAGTCACTAAAGTTTCGATCCGTCTTATAATAGATGTGATTCGAAACATCCTCAAAGACTGGACCTGCCGCACCTCGCGGCAGTTTTTCTTTTATAGATTACATGACTAGCTACACTGAATTTCTAAAACTTATAAACGTTTCAAGAGGCGACGCCGATCATTTATTTCGGTCGGTCAATTCGCTTTATTACCATAAGGAAGTTCCAAAGAAGAATGGTGGTGTTCGAGTTCTAACGATTCCGAATGCCCAGCTCAAGATCGTTCAAAAAAAGATTTATAAATACCTTCAATATCAGTTTCGATTTCCTCAATCGGTACACGGTGGGGTCTTGAGACGATCAATTCGTTCGAACGCAGTTGTTCACACTAACAAAGAATATGTTCTGAACTACGATCTGAAAGACTTTTTCCCCAGCATTCATCATGTAAAGGTTGATGCAGCGCTGGCTCGTCATTTTGATTTCGCCAAAGACCTCCGTCGCTGGATTGTCCGGATTGTTACGCTCAATGATGAACTTCCCCAAGGTGCACCAACAAGTCCTTTCTTTGCAAACCTAGTCGCGTTCCCTCTCGATATTAGAATCGCTAAAGTCTGTAATGATGCATGTCAGTTCACAAGATACTTCGACGATATAACAATTTCTGGTGGGGCCTCGGTGCACGAGATTTTTAAACTAGGCCTAGTAAAGGCTGCAATAAGAAGAGAAGGATTTAAGATTAACGGATCCAAAACATCGATAGCGTCATCTAAAGAACCTCAGTATGTGACTGGGATTAAAGTTAATAGCGGACTCTCTTTGGATGAATCATATGTAAAGGCCGTAGAGGATCAGATATCCGAAGGGGATTGTTTTCACATCGAACATGATGCGAATATTGTAACTGGAAAAATTGCATTTGTGACAAGTATTAATAAAGAGCTTGGTAGACGATTACGAAGATTTTTTTTGTCTCAGAAAGAAAAGTTTAATAGCGCGGTATGATTTCTGATTTGATTTGGATAGATCCTTATATGGAGGAAGATGACAAATTGAAAGCCGCCTTGCTTGCGCAGAGGGCGGCTTGGCGGGCTTCGGCGATGCGAAGCTAGCGAGAGGGGCGAGTTATCAGACTCCAGAGGTATCCGGTGATACAGCCAATGAGCATGCCCACCATGCAAGTGAAGTTGATTTGGGACTCGGACGAAAGAAGTCGCTGACTGCTCACATAGAGGCCTATCAATGCAAAGACGACGAGTCCCCAAAAGGCTGGGTCGCGCCAGGCAATCGGTACGTAGCGGTACAGCGTCAGTCCAGTAACGAACCAGGCCAAGAGGAAGCTATAGGTAGTCGCATCCATAAGGCTCTCCGGAAAAGATGAGGGCTGGTTGGGAAAAAACTGCCGATGAGCCATCTTAGTATTTATTTGGCTGGATTGCAATAGTCATGATAATGGCTCAAAGTCGAGTTTTTTAATGATATTTCTGGCTTTAATAGAGCCACTATTTACCATTGACTTGGAGGTAAAAAAGTGCTATAATGGTATGTTGTTTAAAAATGGGTTGATGTCGAAGAAGCCCTGACTATGGACGGCTCGCTGAGCTTTCCAGACTAGGGTTTTTCCCCACCAACCACAGAGAAAGGCAAGACCATGTGCTTCTCGGCCATCCCGGGCCAAAACCCCGGCATTCAGGCGGTCAGGATCGAAACGCCGCGTACGGTGGTGACCCATTCGGGTTCGGCGGCGTCCTCCGCCAAGTCAGGCTCCCCTCACCAAGGTGAAGACCGCCTCCCGCGCTCGGCCATCCAGTCGTCACCGAGGATGACCCACATCCCGAAGCGCCGCTACTAGGCGTCTTCCCCTCAGTTCTCTCGGTAGGTCTCATCTTACCCCAAGCTCCCAGTGTGTCGCGTCGCGACCCTGGGAGTTTGCTTTTTTATTTGACTCACTCCTGACTTTTTGACATACTCGGGCCAGCTCTTTGGAGGGTTCCAGGGACAACTGCAACTGAACGAAGGAGATGGTCATGGCAATGCGAACGAAGCCAAGGATTCTGGTGTTTGCCTCTGGGTCAGCCACGGGTGGAGGCTCGGGCTTCCAGAAGATGGTGGAGATGAGTCGGGGCGTTGACCCAGTACTCGATGCCACGATTGCTGGGGTAGTGTCTCATCATGGCGGAGGTGGAGTAGCGGCCAAAGCTGCTCGTCTGGGTATCCATTTCGGCCATTGGACCGAGCCTTTCGAAGCCCAGGGTTACCAGGATTGGGTCAAAACCTTTGAGGCTGACTATGTCATGCTTTCTGGTTGGCTCAAACCGGTGCGTGGGCTCGATCCGGCTCGAACCGTGAACATTCATCCGGGGCCGCTGCCTCAGTTTGGTGGCCGAGGTATGTACGGTCACCATGTCCACGAATCGGTGATGGCTGCTTACCACCGTGGCGAGATCACTCAGAGCGCAGTGACCATGCATTTCGTGACTGATCCGCCCGGAGACGATCCTTATGACAAGGGGCCGATCGCTCAGATGATTCGGGTCGAGATTCAGCCCGACGATACGCCCGAGACACTCGCTCTACGAGTCAATGCCTGCGAACATACTTGGCAGAGTCTTGTTCTCAACTGGATCGTTCACGGGGAGATCTGGCTTGATGGTGATGGGACTGTGCGTTCGAGAGGTATTCCACTTCTGCGGTAATGACGGCTATACAACTGAACAACGTTTCTAGCCCGAAGGAGCAGCCACCGCTGCTCCTCAAACATTTCCATTTGACTCACTCCCGACTTTCTGGGATACTCGAGCCAGTTAATCTTTCTTCTGCGTATGGGTAAAAAAGTTTTTCTCTGGGTACTGACCGGAGCGTCGTTTTCTATCGCTCTCGGGGCGCTCTGCGACCAGTACGAGGTCCTACTTGATCCGTTTGCTGGACTGGCGGTGACATTTGTCGCGCTCATGGTGGTGACCCGGCTCATCTTTGACGGAGAGTACCAGCAAGCGTCAGTGAAGGATACGATTTTTTATTACGTGGTCAATGCCATTGTCTCCGCCACTTTCCTTTTCTCCATGGTGTATATCCTAGGGAGTCTGGTGCCGGAGTGGGCGACTATCGAACGGGCCCGCGACCCGCAGAACTATCTTTTTGAGAGCTACCAGCAGCGGTTGGCGGATGCTCGAGATGAAATTGTCGAACTTAATGGGCGATTGACTGAGCTTCAAGGGGAAGCTGTCCGTGACGATATCGTCGAGGTGGGACCGCTGGATCTTCTGACTGTATCGGACCGCGAGCAGACTCTCCGTGAGGAGCTAGCAATGAAGAACGGGGAGACGGTCGCTGCTACAGCTCTTGTGATCGACGATGAAGACGGAGATTTTGTCCGGGGCCGGGTGGCGTTTGCGACCGGACCCAAGAAGAATGGGATCTTCTTTGGTCATTTCTCGCGGTCGAGCAATCAGTGGGAGATTTTTCACAATGAGGTGAACGACGGACTGCGCTGCGACGGGTACAAGGGTTCCGAGATCGAAATCCCAAAGTCGATGCTCGAGGGTTGCGAAGACTATGCAGTAGATGGCGATATGCGGGCGGCTGACGGTTGGAAGCTAGTGGGTGGTGATCCACAGCAGAATTGTTCCAAAGTAGTATACTCGGGCGAGGTCGAGGTGCGTGCTTGGCTCGAATGGAGGACGAACTATGTTGAGAAAGACTGGGTACTGGCTGTCGCTGATGAGGATCGTCCCAAGCTTTTGCTCGGCTGGCCCTGGAAACCATACTTTAGTGTCCCGGATATATCGGACGACCTTCGTGTTAAACTGATGGCGGCGTCTTCGGATAATCCGCTCACCGTGACGGTCAAAAAAATGTCCTACTACTGCGAGGGTCAGCCGTGGCTTGATATTGAGTAGAGAAGATCAAAAACCGCCGTGCAGAGTGCAGAAGGCGATCTTTCTATTTACTTAATGACGAGTAGAGGCTTATTCTTTTTGGCGAAAGCTTTGTTGACTTGGCCTGGGGTCAGATGACGATACGAGAGGCGTGGGTCACAGTAATGCCGACCGGTCTGAATCTTCCCATCTTTCATTTCGAGAACGAGAACTAGTGGAGTTCGGTAGACTTTTTTCGTATCTGGATCTGGATATGATTCAATCAGTTCTACTATGACCGTATCCTGGCTTTCGGCCAAGTGCATGATTTCATATTTCCTCCCTTTGATGACATAGGCATCATCAAGATCAGCATCTTGATTCGCTTTGACCCGAGGAAAAATTTTGCCTTTAGAGGTTTCATAGACCCAAGTCATGGTATAATCCCCAGTCATCTTGCGAAGCGCGCTAGCCGTATCGCCTCTTACTTCATCCTGGAGACTA
>CAZOFS010000030.1:0-5822 GCA_964579335.1 uncultured Bdellovibrionales bacterium | reverse complement strand
CTGCCGTTTGATTGTTGCGTCGTTGACGCTACTTCTTGTTGCCGTTCTTGCCACCGCCCTTGTTTTTGGCAGCAGCCGCAAGGCGCTCACGTTGGGCACGCGAGTTGCCTTGGGGGGTGAAGTTCTTGCCCTTGGCAGCCTTGGAACCGCTTTGATGTTGCTGTGCCATTGTTTGGTCCTCCAGACGGTGGTGAAAAACAGTCCTATCCTCGCAAAAAAATCTACCTGAGTCAAGCTGAGAAAAATGAAGGTGGGATATGCTATGATGCTAGTGTGAGACAACTTACCTTTAACCCATAAGTCCTATGGACAAAGTCAAAGTAGAAAACCATAGTTTCACGGCGTTTTCATGGTGCGCAGGGTGGCTCTTTACCATCGGGTTTCTCGGGCTTTCTTTTTGGCAGGGAGTCTTGGCTATCGCCATCTGGCCCTACTATATCGGCCGGTATGTGAGTGGCCTCATGCAGTAATGCGTGGCGCAAGGATATATTTTGAAGCTTACATTTTTTATGCTTGAAAAAATTAAAAACATTTTTTATCGGCCAGATTGGTTTCGGCGCCAAGAATTTACTACCGGCCAAGCGCTGCGGTTTTATTCGCTCTCTATCCTCCTCCTGGTGATTGGCTTTTCGCTCTTCCTCATCCCGGTGGCATGGGGAGTGAATCAGTTCTTTGGTTCAGCCGAATGGGCCAAGCAAAAAGCCATCATCCAGGCACTCTACCCCGATGACCTCATCCTCACTCTCCGAGATGGTAAGCTCCTCACCAATCAATCCAAGCCAGTCGTCATCCCGTTTCCCGAAGAATGGCGAGAAAACGAATGCCAACTCGATAACTGCAAGAAAAAAGATTTGCCTTTTAATCTACTGGTCATTGATAGTGAAGCTGAACTTTCACGGAAAGCTATCAAGACGCACGATGCCCTCATATTGGCCAACGAAACTGAGATTGGTTTTTCCAATAAGCGCGGAGGCGAGACTCGCATTTTTGACCTGAGTGAAGTACAGATCAACAAAACTATCGAGATCAAAAGCGCTACCTTTCGTTATTGGGTTGAGCGGGCCGCCTCTATCGTCCAAACGGCCATTCTCTTCCTCATTGTAGTTCTCCCACTCCTCATGTATATCGGTCTCTGGGTCGGGTATATCGTCTACGCGCTCCTCGGAGCCCTCGTCGTCTGGCTTGCGGCTCATATCCGGAAGCATCGCCTCACCTACACCCAAGCTTATCGCTCAACCCTCTACCTCCTCCCAGCTTCTTTTGTGGTGAGTTTCCTCATGACGGTATTTGGTTTCCGCGTCCCACTGCTCTTTACCTTCGTCCTTTTTGGCATGGCCCTAGCGAACTTTCACCGGCAACCCAAAGAGTCCATACCGGCTGGACCATTTACTGAAGCCAAACCAGTGGACAAAACTATCCCTCCCACACCCCCTCGACCAGTTTAAATATACTCCAAGCTTGGTGGATTATGGCCGAACTCAAAACCAAAGTTACTCGTAAAAGCCCACTGGCCTTCATCAATACTCTCACTGATGAGGCAAAGCGAGCCGATGCCCGAGCCCTCCTCACCCTCTTTCAAACCGTCACTGGAGAGAAGCCAAAACTGTGGGGAACATCCATCATTGGCTTCGGATCATATCACTACCAGTCTGAGCGAAGCAGTCAAAAAGGTGACTGGCCCCTCACCGGCTTCTCGCCTCGCAAAGCCAATCTGACTATCTACATCATGCCTGGTTTCAAAGAGTATCCTGACCTCATGTCCAAACTCGGAAAGTACAAAACCAGCGTCTCCTGTCTCTACATCAACCGCCTCTCAGATATCCATCTTCCTACGCTCAAGCAACTCATCCGACGCTCAGTCAAAGATATGCGCCGCCGTTATAGCTAATAATTTCTTTTTAAGCAAATATGAAAAACCTTTTTCTTTTGATTGGCGTAGTAATCATCGGGGGAGTGGCGTGGTATGCCCTCTCACCCCTCTTCATGAACAAAACAGTAGACGATGCTCTGCCTGTTACCGAAGAAGTAGGCTCATCAGAACCAGTGATGATACCAAAGATTCCTTCTGAACCAAGGGAAGGAGTACAGCAACCAGTAATACCTGTGGTACCTTCTGAACCCGTGCCAATAGTCGACACGCCGCTTCATCCAGCTTCGGGCGTGGTACGAATTGTCAAAACAGGGGATGCAACAGTGGTACGTTACGAAAATTACAAAACCATCAATGGCCCAGATGTCAGGGTTTACCTTGCCAATGATCTTAAGGCGACAGACTACGTCGACCTCGGTCCGATCAAAGGCACCGAAGGTAATATCAACTACTCTGTCCCGGCGGGAGTGAATATTGACGATTACCGCTATGTCCTCACCTGGTGTGAAGACTTCTCGGTCCTTTTCAACTCTGCTGATCTCACTGCCCTGCGCAAGTAAAAAAGTTAGGCCTGAGCACGCGACGAAGCGCATGATCAGGCAAAGAGGTACTCTGGATGTTTGATGTGAATCCTTGGTTCATCCACAAACCTTGATTCGATCCCGATATCAACTGGGCGGACGTAGACACGGCTATCATTGGGGTTAGTATAGCGCACTCGTACCATGTCTCCCACTCGAAGATAGTACGGGTCCCACTCTACCCATCCACCATCCTCATCCGGATAGTAAAAGGTCTGAATGAGAAAGTATCTGCCAACGGTTTCGTATTTTCTTTGTGAGAAAACATAGAGCGCCCGGCGATCGGTCGCTCGGATATACACGATGCGACGATCAGACATGGTCTGCTCCCATAAAGGACTGACTCTAGTGTAGCGCACAAAAAGTTTGACCCCAGCACGGCGCGGCGAGCTGGGGGTAGGCAAATCGGAACTGGACGATCTAGTCCCGGGGAAAGGCTAATGGCCAGAGCACCAGCCGGTTGATAAGCCCGACTGTGCCCCCTCCGAGAAAGAGTGGCAGGCCAAACATGAAAATCGATAGATTGTCAGTAGGCACGGCCACCAACACCATCACAAAGCCCGCGAGGCAGCTGATAGACCAAACAGGTCCGATCAGATCATGGAGCATTCCCGTCCAAAATTGGAGAGCTGTCATTCAATGTCCAGAAGTTGAGTTGCTCTCTTTGTAACGCAATTCCTTCCTCTTGTCAAGATAATAAAAGTGTGTCAATCTATACAGACTATGAAAATAACTACTATCGAATTCCTCAAGGGAGTAATCGGCTCTGAAAACCTCCCACAGCCCGAGCGACCGACGATCGCCTTTTTTGGACGGTCCAATGTAGGGAAATCCAGCATCCTCAACTGTCTCGCGGGGAAAGTAGTAGCGAGAGCCAATCAAAAGCCTGGCCGCACCACCGAGATTAACTACTACCTCGCCAATGAAAACGTCTACCTGGCCGATCTCCCGGGTTATGGTTTTGCCAAACTACCTGAGGCTTTGCGCAAAAAAATTTCTGGCTACCTCTCCTGGTTTGCAGCTGACCAACGCATTGATCTCCGCCTAGCTGTACTGGCTGTCGACGCCGAGATTGGAGTCAAGACGAGTGACCTCGAGACCTTTCAGCTCCTCCAAGAATATAAGCGGCCCATAGTCATTCTCGCCAACAAAGCTGACAAGGGTGGGCGTAATGCTATGGCCAAGAGTATACAAATACTCAAAACTACCTTTGCGCCTGTGTCAGTGATCCGTTTTTCGGCCAAAACCGGGGAGGGGAAGAATGAATTACTGGAGCTTATGGGTCAAAAGTTAGCCTGAGTAGTTACCTTGACGTATTGTGTATTATAGTTTGTAGTAATTTGCCAAGAAAAAGGCTCGGTGCTAGGATAATGCTTCGCCCCAAAGAAGGGTCAAAACCCCTCTATTGTGGAGCAATCAGCAGTGTGGCTGGAGGATAATTGATAATCGCTCTGAGAGAGCTCAGCTCACACTCAGAGTTACCATCTATGGAACTCCGTTTATTCAATCAGAGCAAAGACCCACGCTTCGTCCGTCCGCATCGAGTAGCCCTCCTCGAATGGCTCCGGGCCCTTCGTCACAATATATTTTGTGAAGGGATTCACCTCATCGATGAGACAAGAGGAAAGCTCATCAATCTGCGAACCACGCTCAATGATCACTGGAAGACATTTGAATGGTCATCAGTCGGGGAACGCATACGCCAAGCTCTCAGTGGCCGGCGGGCTGCCGAACTCACCAAGGTCTCCTGGGAACGCCTCAAGACGAAGGGTGTTGGCCCAAGTTTCTGGCCGTTTGTGTTTGTCATCGGTCTTCTCATAGGGATCGGTGCCAAAACGCTGGCCGAGTCATCCATTACCATCGGTCACGAAGATTATAAATTGACTGAGGCTGACAGACTCTATGACCTCAATGCTTTGGCCCAAAAGCACTCCGCAGGCCTTATTCCAGAGAATCCCAATCCCAAAAAGAGTTATCCAGCCTGTATCATCGAATAACCCCTTTATCTCATAAATTGTATGGAACTCACCCCACTCTTTCCCAATGAAAGTCGTGACGAAGCCAAGCTCAAGAATAGCTTTGCTCTCATCGTACTTCTTGGCGGTCTCTTTGTCGGAAGCCTTTTCGTCGATATCGGCCAACTCATCACCGGGGCTGGTTTCTCGGGCTCAGCTATTCGTGAGCACAATGTTCTCGAGACTGCAGGTAAGACGTGGGTCGCGTATACCGAACCAGCGATTACAGTGAGCGTCGTAACTGATGCTAATTGTTTTGAATGTGCTCCAGATGAGGCTTTGCTCTGGATGCGCCGGATTCTCCCAACCCTCGATGCCAAACAAGTAGCCTATGACTCTTTCGAGGGGAAAGAGCTCATCGTCAAACATGGAATCGTGTCACTCCCAGCCTTTGTATTTGAAACGGGGATCGAGAAAACAGATTTTTTTGCTGAAGCTGGGCCACTCTTCACTGAACAGTCGGGACAGTACTTCTTTGACATGAACAAAATTGGTTTACCCGTGGGGAAATATCTTGAAGCGCCAGCTTATGAAAATGGTGATATCCGCCTGGGGAATGAATCAAGCCCGCTCACGGTCACACTCTTCTCCGACTTTGCTTGCGAGTACTGTAAGGAATACCATGCCGCCTTCAAGGAAGTAGCGGTGGCGTACGGTGATCGCGTCAATTTTGTCTTCAAGCACTTCCCTCTCCCTATGCATCCCGAAGCGTCTACGGCCGCACTCGCTGCAAGTTGTGCTGATGCTCAGGGATTCTTCCTCCCATATGCTGACCTCCTCTTCGAGCGCCAGAGTGACTGGTCTCTACGAAGTGAGAGCACTCAGACCCTCAAAAACTACGCTTGGCGTATCAAAGGACTTCAGGGTCGGGAATTTGCCCAGTGTATGGATGAGAAGCGTTTCCAAGGCACCATAGAAGCCAATCAGAAGCTTGCAGAGGCCTATAATCTCCAGGCAGCACCAGTTACCTTTGTGGGGACTGAATTCCTCTCTGGAGCCGCTCCCAAAGCCGAACTCGAAGCCCTCATTGATGCAGAACTTGAAAAAGAACAATAGTATTTGCCGAATCACTCGTTTTTGGCTAGTATAAAGGCTGTCTCGGCAGCCTTTTAGTTTTTTATTCCAGTCTCAAAGCCGATGTAGCTCAGTTGGTAGAGCAACGCACTCGTAACGCGTAGGTCACCAGTTCGATTCTGGTCATCGGCTCCAATTTCCACCGATTCAACATTCTCGTCTATGCTCGAGGACCTCAGCAAACAACTCACTACCCTCGAAACCCAGTACGCCCGCTTGCGGGACTATCTTTGACTGGGAAGCCAAGGCTAAGCGTATCGCAACCCTCAAAGCCGAGTCTCA
>CAZOFS010000029.1:0-5901 GCA_964579335.1 uncultured Bdellovibrionales bacterium | reverse complement strand
ACAGGCGATCCCGCAACGGATCGCCTGCACTATTTTTTACACCACTTTGAAGTAGTCCTTGTACCACTCGACAAAGTTTTTGATACCGAGATCGATCCGAGTGGTCGGCTTCCAGCCGAGTTTGCGCAATTTTTTGATATCAGCGACCGTACTCGGCACATCGCCGGGCTGGATAGGCAGCATCTGTTTCTTGGCCACCTTACCAACATTTTTTTCGATCACTTCGATAAAGCGTGTCAGTTTTTCTTCTCTATCACCACCAATATTCATCACTGCGTAGGGAAGATTGGCATCGAGGCAAGTGAGAATCCCTGACACAATATCGTCAATATAGGTAAAGTTGCGAGTCATGTTGCCATGATTGTAGACCTTGATAGTTTCACCAGCAAAAATAGCTCGGGTGAAATCAAAGAGTGCCATATCGGGCCGTCCCCAGGGGCCGTACACGGTAAAGAAACGGAGCCCCGTCGTGGGGAGTCCATGGATGTGGCTATAGACATGTGCGAGGAGCTCGGTCGCTTTTTTGGTCGCGGCATAGGGCGAGATGGGAGTATCGACGGGATCAGTTTCAGAGAATGGGAGCTTTTGGTTATTGCCATACACACTCGACGATGAAGCGTAGAGGAAATTCTTGACTCCATACTTCACAGCGAGATCGAGGAGATGCGTCGTCCCCATAACATTCACATCTGCATAGAGCGCCGGGTACTTGAGACTATTCCTGACGCCTGCCATAGCTGCTAGGTGTATCACTTTGTCCGGCCGTTCTTTTTTGAACACTCGTTCCAAAAACTTTACGTCGCGAATATCGCCTCGGTACAGTTTAAATTTACTCTTATAACTCTTCAAAAATTTCTTGATCCGATCCTCTTTGATCTTGGGATCATAGTAATCATTGAAATTATCGATGAGGATAGGTGTGTCCCCTCGCTCCATCAGCGCCTTGGCTGTCGCACTCCCGATAAACCCAGCTCCACCCGTGATTAATATCTTCATACTTGATAGGATTAACTAATTTCGAATTACGGGTTACGGGTTTCTAGTGCAATTTTACTCTTGAGATACGCGTAGTATCCCTCATTATCAGCATTGGTGGTCGTGTATCGATCAAGCGCTGTTTGTTTGGCTCGCTCCCCCACCGTTTTCCGAAGCTCAACATCCTCTATCAATCGGCTGATTTTCTCACACCACTCTTCCGTCGTACTCGCGACAAATCCATCTACACCATCGGCAATGGCAGTACGAAAAGTCTCAGTCGCAGCAGCTACAGTCGGCACTGCTACAATCCCCGCTTCAAAAAACTTGAGCTCTGACTTGGCTTCGCAGAAAGGGTTACCGATTTCGAGTGGGGCAAGATTGATATCAAGCGAGGTAATATTTTTGAACAATTCTTCGCGCGGCACAAACGGCACTCGTTCGATACGATCAGCATACTGATTGAGCACACTATCGGTATCAAGTGGACCAGTCAGGACTAGTCGCATTGTAGAGTATGTTTCAAAAAGCTTCATGAGAGCCTCGGTAATAGTCGCAAAGTCTTTGTTGTGGCTCGGCGTCCCACTGAGATAGCCAATTCGAATAGGTGATAGGTTGTAGGTTGTAGGTGATAGATTTTCCTCTCCGTGTTTCTTGTTTCTTGCTTCTTGTTTTTGCTGCAACGCGGCACTTGCCCACACAACATCTTGCTCTGAAAGCCTGTTGGGGACGATAAACACCTGTTTGCCTCGCTCACGCAGTTTCTCAGCAAGAAAGTTCGTGGTGGTGGTCGCGACTTCGACATACGGATCCGCGAGGATCTCCCCACCTACACCATGTTCATAGAGTTTGCGTTCAAGTGTGTTCATCTCTCGCCAGTAGTCCATATGGACGAGATAAGCTGGATCATACACCAAATCATCTGTTTCAAAGATAAGTGTTTTCCCAAGTGCTTTGGCTCGCGCAATAAACTGAGCGAGCTTAGGCGTCATAAGCGTCCGATGCAGGACAAAAACCTGAAACCGTTCCACTGATCGCAAGAGACCTGGATGATCCTGCACCGTCGCCCTAGCAACAAAGCCATGGGAGTTGAGCTCCTCGGCTACATGCCTCGTCCGATACCGCGCGCTATCCCCTACCCCGCCAGAGATGAGGAGGATCTGCCCTGATCCGATAGGGCTTATCCACACCCCGAGCATTGAGATAATTCTCTTCAAGCCACGTCCAACACCATCCCGCTTGAGGATAGCCCATGCTTTCCCAAATTTAATCAACCAGCTTTGCATACAGTTGTTTTGAGCGAGCCAATATTCTTCACTTCTTTTTAGTATACATGAGCCCCGGCCAGACGAAAAAAGCCCGTATCTCAGGGCTTTCCAGTCTCTTTTTCTCCCCCTATCCTAAAACCGGCTGAGAAACCGACCAAAGAAATCAACGCCCCTGGTTATAGAGAGCGATAGCTTCGGCTTCGGTAAGAGAGCGATTATACAGCCGTACTTCATCGATTTTCCCGGTACTATAGAAGCCATTAACTGAATTAATACCAACACTAAAAGCGTCGCTATTGGAATGAGTAGTGGCTGGGATAGTACCGGAAAACGTAAGTGAGGTAGCCACTCCATCCAGATAAGCTTTGAGGCGATTAGAATTTCCAGAAAGAGAACCATTAAACACCATCACGACATGGTGCCAGTTGGTATCATTGGAAGCAAAATATCCATACTGTTGACTAGCACCATCGTGAATATTCAAATACACATTGCCATCACTATAGAAATTGATATCAAAACGTTGATTGGCAGTGGCTGATTTCCCGATTGTAAGGTGAGCGTTGGTGGCATTACGCTTAAACCATCCAGAGAGTGTTACATTGGCTACACCATCCATAGCATTGATATCTGGCATGCTTATCGAATCATTCACTCCATCAAAGATAAATCCTTGACCTATTTTCCCTATTGATTTGGCTATACTCCCATTGAGCGTCCCCGTGTTGCCCGCGCCAGAGCGATCATAGGCCGAGGTGCTTGTCACATCCTGCCCATTAAATGACCAGTAGCCCTTGAGACTGGTGTCAACACCAGTGGGTGAGGTGAGGCGATAGAGTTGAGCCACTTCGTCGGCAGAGAGGGCTCGACCATAGACTCTTGCTTCATCGAGTTTGCCATCAAAGGGATTGCCAGCGTCAGATTCAGCCCCAACACGAAAGGCGAAAGTGTTGGCAATGCTCCCAATACTTGAGAATGTACCGGTGGTTGTCGCCGCTTCAGCCGCCCCATTGATATAGAGTTTCGTTTCGGTGGCACTGGCATCATTCCAAACGATTGTATAGTGATACCAACCAGTAGCAGTAAAGGTTGAGACGGATTCCAGTTGATATTCACTGCCACTAAAACTACAACCGCTACACACTTCAAAAGTTAATTTATCAGTACTGTCGTCAATATACACAATATATCCCTCACTGCTGGTAGCAACACCATTCCGTTTGGCAAGAATAGTATCATCGGTCGTAAACGTATCCCGATTGAACCAACCAGAGAGGGTGTAGTGAGTACCAGCAGCGAAGTCGAGCACTCCACTACTTGGATCAGCTACGGTCACATACTCATCGGTACCATCAAAATCAAGCGCTCCAGCTATTTGGCCCGTAGTCCAGTCACCTGGATCTTCCATGTTGGTGAGCGTCCCCGTATTACCGTTGGTTGAGGAATCGGTCGCAGAAGTGCCACTCGAAGAATCGAGCGCCCAGTAGAGCGCAAGGCCTGAGTCAAGGCGGCCGGTGCCCTGGGGTTGGGAGATACTACTGTTGGTTTTGTCGTCGGCACCAGCATCATAGAGAGCTTTGATCTCGGCAGCGCTGAGGGCGCGGTTGTAGAGTCGCCCCTCATCCATAAGTCCAGCATAGTCATAGGTACCACCATCCCCCCCAAAGGTGAGGGCTGAGCTCGTGGATTGAATACTCGTCACGGTAGCCGTCCCCTGATGGAGCACCACTCCATCCATATATAGTTTCATCCCATTGGTTGCCGTAGTACCATCCCATGTCGCAACAATATAGTGCCACTGATTATCGAGAAAATTGGTCGCACTCCCAGACAAACCATTGGTTGTTGTACCATTGGAGGCTTGGAAATAAATCGTACTCGAAAGAACGCCGAGTTCATAGACTTTGTTTGAGGCCGATTCAAAACATTTAGCTGTTGAAGCTACTGTTTTACTCATGATACAACTATCGGTATCGCTCGTTTTGAGCCACACGGCCATCGAAATCGCACTGGTAATATCGAGTGAGTTCGCATCGGCCATGGTGACATAATCATCCGTCCCATCAAATGAGAGCGCTTGGCCAATCTTGCCGATGGTTTTGGTAGGGCCACTCGTAAGGGTCCCAGTATTCCCGGCACCACTCCGGTCATAGGCCGTGGTGCCGCTTATGTCCTGACCATTGAAGCTCCAGTAGCCCTTGAGGCTGGTGTCGACTCCGGTGGGCGAGGTGAGGCGATAGAGTTGGCCTACTTCGTCAGCTGAAAGAGAGCGACTATACACTCTCATTTCATCGAGTTTACCACTGAAATAATTTGCTGTATCTGATTCAGAATTAATACGGAAATCAACTGAATTGGCCAGGCTATTCACATTAGCAAAAGTACCAGTGGTAGTAGCGGCTTCTAGTGCACCATTGATATAAAGTTTAGTTTCACTAGAACTAGCGTCATTCCAGACAAGAGAGAAATGATGCCAGCCGGTTGCAGTAAACGTCGAGGCTGATTCGATCTTGTACTGATCGGTGCCATCATTAGCAACAAAAGTTACTTTGTCAGTCGAGTCATCGATATACACATTGTAGCCAGTATCACTGGCTGTTTGGCCATTGGATTTAGCTATGAGAGTATCATCGGTCGTAAAAATATCACGATTGAACCATCCAGAAAGAGTGAAGTTGGTAGAGTCAGCAAAGTCGAGGACGCCAGTCGCTGGATCTGCCACGGTAACATAGCTGCCGCCTTTAAAATCAAGAGCTCCTGCAACTTGTCCCGTCGTCCAAGTTGGGTCATTGACAATAGTGCCTGTATTACCGTTGGTACTAGCGTCAGTGACACTACCTCCACTCCCATCATCGAGTGGCCAATAAAGCGCGAGGCCGGAGTCGAGGCGGCCGGTACCAGTCGACTGGGAAACAGAGGAGTTGGTTTTGTCGGGTTGGACAGCGGCATAGAGAGAGGAAAGCTGGGCAGTCGTGAGAGCAGTATTGTAGACACGCACTTCATCTATAACAGCATTGACATTGCGCTCCGTACCGCTATCATCCCCTACTGCAAAAATATCAGAATTGGAAGTTGATCCGCTCACCGCAATAGAACCCGCCAGACCTCCATCAATATAGAAATAAGCTGTACTGCCAGAACGGATTCCGATGTATTGATGCCACACCTGGTCAGCCACCGTCGCCACTGGAGCCGTGATTTCGTAATCTGTACTCCCATTGCCAATGGTAAAAATCATCTGATTGGCACTACTGTACCGAAAACTATATCCAGCGGTACCTCCAGCATTACTATTTTTTTTGGAGACAGGAACATTGACAGAACTTCCCTGGGAAGAGTATCCCTTGCCCTTCATCCAAAACACGACCGAGAAATCACCCGATCCAAAGTCGAGATCCCCATCCCCCGGATCTCCCATCGTCACATAAGCATTGGAGTCCGAGCCATTGGGGAAGAATTCGAGTGCCTGGCCCGCCAAACCCTTTACCCGACCCGGTGTATTGGTCAGTGTGCCGTTGTTGCTGCCACTCCCGCGATCAGTCGCAGTAGTGCTACCCAGGTCTGCTCCATCAAAAGTCCAGTAAGCGACGAGGCCACTGGTGAGAGAGCCTGTAGGAGATTTGTTGAGCGTACTTGCCTGGCTTTGGTACCACCAGTA
>CAZOFS010000028.1:1980-5909 GCA_964579335.1 uncultured Bdellovibrionales bacterium | reverse complement strand
AAAAAGCGCCCCGTCTGGGACGCCTTTCTACGTAATTTCGAGACTAGATCTTGATATCATTCATCACATCTTCGAAGGTTCGTGGTGCTGCGGGAGCAGAAGCAACCTCTGGAGTACTCGTTACTGGCGTTTCTGGTGTAGCAGCACTACTCTCAGCTGGGTACTCTCGCCGGACCCGGGTCGATCCTTCTGGTTCATTGATCTTGAGATTGACTCGGGCATTGTTCCGAGCACCAATCACCCGAAGAAGGGTACGGAGTGCTTTGGCAGTCATTCCCTCGCGACCAATCACCATTCCCATATCTTCCTGATCTACATCGAGCGTAATGAGAACGCCCATTTCATCAATTTTCCGATCCACCTTCACCTTTTCTGGATGATCCACTAACATTTTCACAACGTACTCGATAAATTCCTTATCACGCGCAGCATCGGTCATAAACATGAGTTACATGATGTTAAAAGGTTGTCCTTACTTTTATATTGTACGAAGAATTCTACGGTACTGTCAACGTGTTTCCCACTCTGCTGGAGCCGTCCACGGTACCAATTGCCAACTCTTGGATTGGCGTGGCAATACCTGCGTTGCATCTATCCCTGAAGAGAGTAATGCTTCAGAAATTTTTTCCATACGCATTCCCTGTGATCCCTTGACCAAAATAAGGTCTCCTGGTCGCACAATGGAAGGAAGAGACCGGAGCGCTGTTTCCGCATCCGGGAAAGAATAAATATTGGCCTCAGGAAAATTGGTTCCGTGCAAGCTGGCAGCAAGATGAGCCATATACTGGCCAATTCCTACAAAAACGGTCGCCCCGCTCCCAATGATGTCTGGCGCAAGTTTGCGGTGTTCGTCGAGCTTACTCGTCCCTAGCTCGAGTACGTCCCCCAGCACCACTACTTTGCGTGGAGCAATAATTTCTCGTACCGTCGCCAGAGCGGAGCGTATCGAAGTTGGTGAAGCATTGTAGGTATCATCCAAAATACGCCGTCCTTCGTCACCAGGTAACATAGTAAGTCTTCCTGGTAGTGGTCGGAACTCGAGCAATGCTGCACCGATATCTACCAAATTCATCTTGAGCGCTATCCCTACGGCTACGGCCGATAGAATTGATCCAACTTGATGATGAGCAATGAGTCCTGGTAAGCGAACCGGCACCGTCTTTCCAGCATAGTTCAGCTTGAAGCTCACTCCCTCAATCATCCCCTGCTCTTGAATAATACGGAGGTGTTCAGCCCGCACCGCTGCATCCTTATCAAAACCATACGTAAGCACCTTGGCTTTGGTACGATTTGCTTCGCGCATAGCTTCGTGATTATCAGCATTGACGACAGCTGTCCCCTCTTCAGGAAGAGCAGCAAGAAGCTTCCCCTTTTCCTTACCAATAGCTGCAACGGTGCCAAAAAATTCAAGGTGACTATTGGAAACATGAGTCAGCACACCAACCGTCGGGACGCCAATGAGAGAAAGGAGGTATTCCATATCACCCGGGCGATCGATCCCAAGCTCCAAAATCAAAACTTCTGGATACCGGGCTGGATAAATACTCATAAGCAGCGCCTTCCCGAGTACCTTTGCCCATCCCCACACGGAATGACCCGGACTCGGAACACCTATCACGGTCAACGGCACGCCAAATTCATTATTGAGGTTACCCGCTGAGGCTCGTACCGAAAAACTCTTGGCGAGCACCAGAGCGATAGCCTCCTTGCTGCTACTCTTCCCAACCGATCCCGTGATACCAATAATAGTCGGGTGAGCACGACGTAAAATGCGCCGTGTAAAAAAACCAAGGAGTTGTTGTAGAAGTGTTCGCATAGTTCTATGTTTTCGGAGTTTTCGAAAGCGGTTCGGTTGGTTGAATTCTCTTGTAGTTCAAAAGAAACTGCATAATCTTTCCAAAGGTTGGGGCGGCGCTGGATTCGGCCCACTGCACATCTCTCGGATTATCGAACTTCACCACAAGAGCAAACTGCGGATCACCGAGCGGTGCATAGCCAGCAAATGAACCAATAGTGAGCCCATCCTCATATCCCTTCTCGCCTTTCTTGGCCACCTGAGCGGTACCCGTTTTTCCCGCAACGAGGTACCCTGGGACATCAGCCCGTTTTCCATGGCCACTCACCACCACACTGCGAAGCATCTTCCCGATGTGTTCACTCGATTCCTGACTAATAACTCGCCGTACTTCTCGCGGAGCCACTGATTCGGTAGTTCCATCAGCGTGAATGATCCGATCAACAATTTGTGGCTGCATCAAAACCCCATCGTTGGCCAGCGCCGCATAGGCTGTCACTAACTGAAGCGGGGTAGCTGTTATTCCCTGCCCAAAGGACGCTGTATAAAACTGAAGGTTTCCCTTGAGATTGTCAAGATTACGCAAACTTCCTCCTTGCTCAGCTGGCAATCTCACTCCCGTTTTGGTACCAAAACCAAACCGTTTCAATCCTTCACGAAAGTCTGCATTCCCTACCAATCTCTCCACAAAAATCATCCCCGTGTTAATCGATTCTTCCAAAACCTTGGTCATCGAACTCCGTCCATACACTTTCTCTTCAGCATTCTTGATAACATAGCCAGCCTCCGACACTGATCCAGTATCGACATACTCGGTCGTAGGCGATACCTTACCCGCATCTATCCCAATTGCCATCGTAATCGGTTTCATAATAGAACCCGGCTCATACGGAATACTTATAGCCTGATTCATAAATCGACTCAAATCCTCCGTCTTTCCGTACTCATTGGGATTAAAATCTGGTAAGGTCGCCATCGCCACAATCTTGCCCGTCTTTGGCTCCATGACAATCGCACTGGCACTGTCGGCTCGATAGAGCTCATTGGCTTCACGAAGAATCTTCTCGACTTCATATTGTACAACTCGATCAAGCGTGAGCACCAAACTATCACCATCTCGTGGTTCGATATGATCACGATCAGTGAGAGCAATCCATCGACCACCAGCATCACGTTCTTGTGATACATGGCCGTTCTGACCAGCAAGCTCGGAATTCCAGCTGGCTTCGACACCATAGATACCTATCTCGCCTGCGTCCCCTGGACCAACAAATCCAAGAGTTTTGGAAGCGAGACTTTCGGCTGGATAGAAACGATAAATTTCTGGTAAAAAAGCGATCCCCTTAAGATTTAATTCTTTTAAACGACGTTCCTCTTCTTCGCTCACTCGCTTCTTAAGAATTTCAAAAGGATCATGACGATCGATCAGTTTTTCTCGGACCGTCATCTCATCAAGTCCCAGGATAGTCGATACCGAAAGAGCTACACCAATCGGATCATCAATGAGTTTTGGTACCGCGTATGCTAGCTTATACTCTCGATTCACTGCCGCTGGGTATACTCCATCACCATCACGCAGGACGATTTCTCCCCGCTCAGCGAGGAGTGACTGTGACATGACGTGCTGCTCTTCAGCGAGGGCCACAAAGTGTTCCCGTTCAAAAATTTGCAAATACAAAAATCGACTAACAATCGCGACGGCAACCAGAGAAAACACAATGGTCAGAAAATTTGCTCGCCGCACAAAACCAACACTCGCCGGCTCTTGAGCAATTGATTTTGATGAGCGCCGACGTGATTTCATATATTACTTTCTTCTTTAACGAAGGGCCACGGGGCCAGATCTACCGATCACCAGTTCCCCTTGTGGCACCGCCTTCTCCATACGGAGCGTATAGCTCCCTGCTTCTACCCGGCTGAGCGACCGCCCTTCGGCTTCTTGTAACCTCAGCTGGGCATTTTCTTTTTTGAGCTTGGCTAATTCTTTTTCAATACCGCGAATATCATACCCATAGACTGCCCGCTCATTAACCGCAAAAATATACATTCCACCGGCTACAAAGAAGAACGCCACCACTACCATAAAAAGAAAGTGAGAGTTCCCCGAACGAGTTGGCCGAGTGGATGAGTGAGA
>CAZOFS010000028.1:0-1880 GCA_964579335.1 uncultured Bdellovibrionales bacterium | reverse complement strand
AGTGAGAGTTCCCCGAACGAGTTGGCCGAGTGGATGAGTGAGACTTCCCTGACAGTCTCAACCCTCCGGTTGAAGCACGCATAAAAAATTGTATGTTGATGTTTGAAAACCGCCCTATTGTTTTTGTATGCACCGTAACTTAGCACTTCTCGCACGTGGATTCTGCTTTGTTTCTGTTTCGGTTGGCACGAGTGGCTTGCGCGTCACAAGCTGCCAACCTCCAGCCTTAACCCATTCCTGAAAGGTACGCTTCACGACACCGTCCTCACCTGAATGAAAGGAAACAATGATACATTTCCCTCCTGGCAGAAGTCCCTGGTGAGCCGCAACCAATAACTCGGCTAATTCTTTTGCTTCACTGTTCACCGCTATTCGAAGTGCTTGGAATACCTTGGTCGCTGGATGAATTCGTCCTCGTCTCCGGGGAACAGCCACATGGTGCTTGATGAGATCAGCGAGTACCGTAGTACGAAGAATCGCTCCCTGTTTCCGAGCTTGCACCACTGCATCCGCAATCCGCTGCGCTTCCCCTTCATCTCCATAGACTCGAAAGAGTTCAGCGAGCGAATCACTGGACCAACTGTTGATGATATCGGCAGCTGTAATGGTTTCTCGTGAATTAAGCCGCATATCGAGTGGCCCATCCGTGAGAAAGCTGAGTCCCCGCTCCGGATCATCGAGCTGCAGTGACGACAAACCAAGATCAGCCACGATACCATGTACTCTAGACCATCCCGCCGCTTCTAATGCAGACCCCAGTTCACTAAACGGTCGATGGACTAATAGTAGTCGTCCTTCCTTGAGTGCCTGCTGCACGACCGGATCACGCTGGTAACTTTCTCGAAATCGCTCTATCGCTTGTTCATCCCAATCAAAAGCCATAAGCTTTCCGGCTGGGCCAAGTCGATCAAGCAGCGCTCGAGTATATCCGCCACCACCGAGTGTCGCGTCAACCAGACGCATCCCCGGCTCAAACGATATCAAATCGAGTACGGTATCCAGGAGCACTGGTACATGTTCTGACTCATGATCATCCATAACTTTTTGAGGTACTTCACGCACTGCTTAATAAATACCGAGCGCCCCCAATTCATTCGCAATTTTTTCGGTATTTTTTTCAGCTTGGTGTTTGTAGTGCTGCCACTTCTTGGTGTCCCATATTTCCAAACGGTTATAGAGACCCACCACAGTGACATCTTTACCGAGCTTCGCTGCCTCCTTGAGATACTCCGGAAGAAGAATTCTTCCTTGGCTATCAAGGTCGATATCGCTCGCACCAGAGAGCATCAGTCGAGTAAAGCTTCGCTTCCCGGTTTCGCCTATGGGCAAACTGCCAAGTTTTTGGGCCAGCTCTTCCCACACCTTCATCGGATAGATGATAAGCGCGCCATCGAGTCCACGTGTCAGCACGACACGAGTACCGAGTTCGCCTCGGAATTTCGATGGAAGCGCGAGACGCTTTTTGGGATCGATGGAATGTTGATATTCACCGATAAACATACACGTCGCACGCTGGCGTTACGCAATTGAAAGCGGGACAGAAAAAGTTTTTACGTGAAAATCACCACTTTTCACCACTTTTCCATCCACAGTCACCATTTTATACCACTAGCTTTCACTCGTCAACACGGTAAAATTATAGAAAAGGTGGATAGTTCTTGGCTTATATGAGGTCTTTTTCATCCAAGCAGGGAGAGTCGCCAACTAACATGAGAACGAGGTAACCATGTGAGTATTGGTAAACAAAAAAACACCCTCGGCGGGTGCAGGTGGTCCGGAGAAAAGAAAAGAGGAACGACGTTGCGTTCCACTCGCGAGGTGCCGGTCCTTCCACAAGGACCAAGGTTGGGGCGTCACAGCGACAACAATGGAAAAATGGG
>CAZOFS010000027.1:0-6527 GCA_964579335.1 uncultured Bdellovibrionales bacterium | reverse complement strand
ATCGTCTACTTTCCCGATCACCCTTATCTCGCTTGTATCATGACCCGCGGCAAAGATCTGGATAGTCTCAAATACTCGATTGCCGATATTTCCCGGTTTATCTACACCAAAATCGACGAGCAGTACTAGAGAGGTTCGGCTTTCTTGGGAGGCGCTTTCCTGATAAGATGGACAGTACTATGTCTTTCTGGGAAACAGGACTCAATCCAGAGCAGCGACGGGCCGTGACGACAGTCAATGGTCCGGTTTTGATTTTGGCTGGGGCGGGGAGTGGCAAGACCAAGACCCTCACTCATCGTATCGCCTACCTCATTGCTGAGCACAAGGTTTCTCCTCACGCTATTCTCGCAGTGACCTTTACCAACAAAGCCGCCGCCGAAATGCGGGAGCGAGTAGAACTCCTCCTCCAGAAAGCTGATGCCGATAGAGGGTTTCGGGCTCCCGAATACATGGGAACTTTCCATAGTCTCTGTGTGCGGATCTTGCGCCGAGATATCGAGGTCCTGGGCTATGGGAAGAACTTCAATATTATCGATGCTGATGATCAGCTGGGATTGGTCAAAAAAGCCATGAAGGAGCTCGAGATGAACCCTGATCAGATCCGGCCGCGTTCACTCCTCGAAGCTATCTCGACGGCCAAGAATCGGCAGATATCAGTGACACGTTTTGTGAGTGAGGCAGGGAGCTACTTCGAAGAGCTCGTCGCCAAGGTCTATGAACGCTACCAGGCGATGCTCCTCGAGCAAAACAGTCTTGATTTTGATGATCTCATTGCGCTTACTGTTCGACTTTTTCAGGAACACCCAGAGGTTTTGGCACGCTACCAGACGATTTTCCGCTACATCCTCGTAGATGAGTATCAGGATACCAATCCGCTTCAGTATGAGCTCGTCACGCTCTTGGCTCGTGAACACCGCAATCTTTTTGTCATCGGGGATGACTACCAGTCAATTTACTCCTGGCGCCAAGCCGATATCAGGAATATTCTTTCCTTTGAAGAAGACTATCCTGAGGCGATTGTGATTACCCTCGATCAGAATTATCGCTCGACGCAGACTATCCTCGATGCCGCGACCAGTATCATTGAAAACAATGTCCATCAGCGGCACAAAAAATTGTGGACCGAAAAGAAAGAAGGGGAGCAGATCGCCCTCTATCCAGCGGCCGATGAAAACGATGAGGCTCGTTTTATCGTCGATGAATTACGTAAGCTCAAAGCAGCTGGCCGAGCTTACCATGAAGCGGCTATTCTCTACCGGACCAATGCCCAGTCGCGGAGTGTCGAAGAGGCGCTCCTTAAGGCCAATATCCCGTACCTCATTATCGGTGGGTTAAAGTTTTATGCCCGCAAAGAAATCAAAGACGTGCTCGCGTATCTTCGGTTTCTCGCTAATCCGAGAGATCGGATGGCTCTTGAGCGATTGATCGATGAGCCCAAGCGAGGAATTGGCGCTACGACCTTGGGAGTGTGGGTGGAAGCGGCTCGTCAGGCAGGGATCGATTATCTAGCGATTATTCCACATCTGCGTTCCGAGGCATTGCTTCAGGAGAAAAAACTCAGGAGTATTGAGCATGTCGCTGAGCTCTTTCTCCACTGGCGCGATAGTTTGGAGCATGAGACCAGTCTTACTCTGGCCCAACTCATCGATGTAGTGACGCGTGAAAGTGGCTATCTCGAGACACTCCGTGATGGGACAACCGAAGGCGAAGTGCGTGAGGAAAACGTCAAGGAGCTTCTATCGGTAGCGAGAAAATTTGATACCCTGTCGGCTCGGGAAGCTCTCAATCGCTTTCTCGAGGAGGTGGCACTTATTGCTGATACCGATGCACTCGATGAAGGCACAGACGCTGTGCGCCTCATGACAGTCCACTCATCCAAAGGGCTCGAGTTCCCGGTAGTATTTCTCATTGGACTCGAGGAAGGGATTTTCCCTCATTCGCGGAGCGCTCTCTCGCCAGCCGAACTCGAGGAGGAACGGCGGCTCATGTATGTGGGGCTGACACGGGCGCGTGAAAAGGCCTACCTCCTCCATGCCGAGATTCGGACGCTCTTTGGTGGGATGCAGGTCAATCCTCCGTCGCGGTTTCTCGCCGAGATCCCCGAGGCTTTGGTGGACAAACGCGAGCAAAAAGCTGACAGTCCTTTCTTTCCCAATCAGAGAAAATCGTTTCGTCCCGCACCATTCTATCGGAAGAAGTCCTCAGCTTCTTTCTCTTCTCAATCGGAAACTAAACTTGAGCGACCAGTGGAGGCAGCCACTGATTCCTGCTCCTTCGAAAAGACTCAGGACCTCCGGCCTGGGGATATGGTGGAGCATACTCAGTTTGGGAGTGGCTTGGTACTCTCGCTCGAGGGGAAACTCGTCTCGATTGCTTTCAAAAGAGCTGGGGTCAAGAAAATGATGCTTGGGATTGCACCGCTTAAGAAACTCTGAAACAATAGAGCCATGCAAGTTTTGCGGTACCCCAACATAGCTTCTTGCCTTATCTTAGCCCTCTTTGGGCTTGTTTTTTGCTGGCCGGCTGGTCTTCAGGCGGCCGAAAAGGTAGAGACCAATCTCGAAAAAGCCATCAAATCTGGCAAAAAACAGATCCTCTTTTCAGGGAAGGAAAAAGACGATATCACCATCAAGTCAGGGGTAGCGGTTACTGGGACAGGGTCAGCGAGTATCATGGGTGATATCAAAATGGAAAACGGTTCATCGCTCGCCAATGTGACAGTGATAGGTAAAACTATCGCTATCACGATCGCCAAAGGAGCGAGTGTCACACTCTCCAATGTGACTGTGCAAGGCGGATCGGATACTGGAATCTTTGCTCCTCAAGGTGGTGGGACACTCACCGTCAAAAATTCTCGCATTATCAAGAATCGCAAAGGCTTTTACATTTTGCCCGGGAAGAATCTTAACCTCTCTGGCAATACGGTGAGTGAAAACAGAGAAGAAGGTCTCGATGTGCGCGCCGGGACTTCGGGGAGTATCACTGGAAATCAGTTTGTGAACAATGGTGAGGGTGGAGCCGAAATTATCGCTGGTTCTGCGCGACTGACTATCAAAGGCAATACCTTCGCGGGTAATAAATCGAGTGGTCTTGCTATTCAATCTTATGCTGGAAGTGGCAAGGCTCCAGGGAGTGTGGCTCTCAATAATAATACCTTTGCCAATAATCGTGACTTTGGCCTCTCCTGTATTTCACCGAGCAAGGGTGGGGCGGGAGCAGCTTTCTACAAAGCGACTATCAAGGCAATAGATAACACCTTTCGAGCCAATGGAGCGGGGAATATCAGTGCTGAGTGTGGTGGTGTCGTCAATCGTTCAAGCACAGTTATCGAAAATCAGGCGGAGGACAATGAGGCAGCGGCTTCAGAGGAGTCAGCAATCGATCGAGACAAGTTACGGGCTGAAGCTGTTGGTTATTTTGATGACACCATTTCGCTTCTTCATGAGCGTGAGTATCTCCTCGAGCAAACACTTGTTGCCTATGCTGAAGCCGTACCTTGGAACAAACGACTTTTCGCCCCAGCAGTAGAGGGTGTGGCCAAAGATCAGATTATCGAGGATATCGCTCGGATTAATGAACTACGAACGGTGATCGCTACTTTCCCCGAGGAGTGGCTCACTCCCGAGCTCACAGTACGCCAAGCGGCCGTAGTCAGTCGCTCACTCGAACGAATGGAGGAACTCCGTCAGTATTTTGAACGACTCCAGAAGCCATTGTTCCAGCTCCGCTGAAACCTTGAAGCACGCAACAGAGAGCATGAAACACGAGGTAGACAGTGTGAGGCGACAAGCATTTGAGCTACGTGTGATAGGTCTGCATCTTTGTTCCATGTTTTAAGTTCTATGATTCATGGTGGTAGCTATGCCCAAATCCTTTGACCAACCCAAGACCGAGCTCGAGAGGCTGGCCCAGGGCTTCCTCGGGCATCTCGAGATTGAAATGGGCCGTTCCCCGAGGACTACTCGCTCTTATACCGAGGTGCTCTCGAGTTTTTTTGACTGGGGCGGGCTCAAGCGGGCCAAAGAGATCACGAGTGAACGAGTGCGCAGTTACCGTGTCTTTCTCAACCGTAAGACGACAGCGCGTGGTACCAATCTCAAACCGACAACGCAGGCCTATCATGCCATCGTTATCCGTACCTTCCTCAAGTATTTGGCCAAACAGGACGTCGAAACCTTACCAGCTGAGAAAGTAGAAATCGGCCGAGTGCCAGAACGTCAGGTAGATTTTCTCGACGAAGAAGAAGTAGAGCGATTACTCACGAGTCCTGAAGGGAACATTCTCCGAGTCCGACGTGATCGAGCGATACTCGAGCTGCTCTTCTCAGCCGGACTGCGGGTATCTGAACTCACCTCACTTGATCGTGATCAGGTCAATCTCAAAAAAGACGAATTTAGTGTCCGTGGGAAGGGGAATAAGCTGCGTATCGTGTTTCTCTCGTCCTCGGCCAAGACGGCCCTCGCCGAGTACCTCGACCATCGGACCGATGTTGACCCAGCCCTCTTTGTTTCTCATGGTAAAAAGGGACTTGTGAATCAGAAAAACGCCCGACGTGACTCGATGCGACTTACACCCCGCTCGGTGGAACGCTTGGTCAAGCACTATGCCAAAAAGGTGGGGATAGTCAAAGATGTGCACCCTCATACGCTCCGGCACAGCTTCGCGACTGACCTCCTTCGGAATGGGGCCGATATCCGGGCGGTACAGACCATGCTCGGTCATGCCTCGATTACCACTACTCAGATCTATACCCATGTCACCAATGAGCGGCTCAAGGAGATTCATCAGGCATTTCATGGGAAGCGGAGGAAACGGAAGTAGATACAGGAAACAAGAACAGGGGCTGAAAGTATAGTTTGATGTATCTCAGACTTCGTTCTTCCCAAGTATCATGTATCTCGTATCTTGTATCAAAACCCCATTGAGTCGCTAGACGAGAGAGAGGTTTTTTTGTATACTGGAAACCTAAGTTTTAGGGGTAAAACTGGTTATTGGTGGCTCAGATAAAGCTTTTTCCCCACCAAGAGAGGTTTCGCCCAAGTGAAAGGACCGGGCTATTTCTCCCTTTTGGCATTCTCCAGTGAGTCGCTTACGCCGCTTCTTACGGCAGCTTGTTGACTTCCATCAGTGGAATACGGTTATTCACCATACACAGACCCGCTTCCTTATCTGGTTCAAGGAAGGATCAGGTTATGTGCCGGTCCGTCTTTTTCGTCAGTATGCCACCCTCTCCTTTGTCGTGTCATCAGCTCTCGTCGTTTCTCTCGCCAATGCTATGGAGGGAGAAGGGGGGCTCGAGGAGATTGCTAAAACCATTGGAGTAGAAGAAGAGACAACCCCTTTTGTTCGTATTCAGGGAGCTCAGGAATCTCGAGTGGACGATCTCTCGCTCGTACCTTTGGCGGCTACCCAAAACAGTATTGATCCCAATGATAGGGAGGTGGTTTCGGTGATCGAGGAGAGCTTTCTCTCACCCGAAAATCAGATGTTCCTGGCCGCTTCGACTGGAGCCAATAGTGCTCGTGAGCCAGAACAGGATGGTGGGGTACGGATTTATACTGTGGCGGAGGGAGACACTGTCTCGGGGATCGCTGCCCGCTTTGGTATCACAGTCAACACCATTCTCTGGTCCAATGAACTCGAGAACGTCGATGCGATTCGCCCGGGGGATCAGATCTTTATCCTCCCCGTAGCTGGTTTCAACTATGTCGTCCAATCGGGAGACACGATCGACAAGATCGCCGAGAAGTACAAATCAGCTAGAGACAAGATTATTGCCTTCAATGGTCTCCCGGCCAATGGTGAGCTCACGGTTGGGGAAAGTATTACTATTCCCGATGGTCAAAAAGAAATCCCTCGTCCAGCCACAGAAAGTGATACACTCGCTCGGCGTCAGTACGCCTCGGCTACCGGTGGGAGTGCGACCGATATTACTCCTTCCTTCTCTCGCCCCAAAGAAGGTAAGGCTGGTCAGGGCCATCGCTTCCCCTATGGCTACTGTACCTGGTATGTGGCCCAGAAGCGCTATGTCCCATGGCGTGGCAATGCTGGTACCTGGCTTTTTAATGCTCGAGCTTTTGGCTACAAAACAGGGAAAACCCCGACTGTTGGCTCTATCGTGGTGACGACCGAAGATCGCTACTATGGCCATGTGGCTCTCGTCGAGAAAGTTTCCAAAGATACTATCACCGTGTCCGAAATGAACTACACTGGTTGGGGCAAGAAAAGCGTGCGCCAGCTCTCACGCTCGAGCCGCGTGATCAAAGGGTATATCTATTAGTATTTCCACTTTCTTTTGGCAGCAAAAGAAAGTGGAGAAAGAAAACTGCCACCCTTGGTTTCCCGACTCGGAGAGTGGCACGATGCCCTCCAGCCACTCGCTCGCGAGGGACTAGATCGAGTGGTGCTCCTCCGTGCATCGGCCACCCTCGCCTCGTCTCCCAACACGGGTGGGGTTGTACCTAGATTCAAACTTCTTTTCTTCATCCTGTCCGCTACTGAGAGCGACCATTTTTCCTCTACGCTTG
>CAZOFS010000026.1:0-8250 GCA_964579335.1 uncultured Bdellovibrionales bacterium | reverse complement strand
GCTCGCAACTCAGCTGTCGGTACATAGCCAGTAAACACAATGCCCTCAGTTGAAACCGCACCTACACGAGTATCGACATGATGACCCAGCGGATTCCCGGTGAGGACGAGTCCTACTTCGTGTAAACTCTCTGGTCGCTTGGCCCAAGCCTCTACAAGGAATGGGATATTTTTTCTCGGCTGCATAGTACCCGAGGCGATGATGTAGCGCTTGGGAAGCTGATACTTCGCTCGCACAACTTCGCGAAGATCCGGTTCGATGGGCTCGAGCCACTCCTCTCCAACGGCATTGGGAATCACCATCACCTTACCTTGAGTCACTGGGTAATACCGAATAATTTCCTCCTGGGTAAATTGAGACGGTACGACAATCCGGTCCGAACGCCGGAGCGAGCGTGGGATAAGGAGATTGAGGAAAAAACGGTCCGAGCGAGCAATCCACTCGGGATGCGCGGCAAACGAAACATCATGGACATGAGTGACGAGCTTGACCGAGCGTGGGAGCCACAAAGGCGCGATGTACTGGGTATGGTACACGGAGACGGGTCGGCGCCACAACTCCATAGGTAGCGTGAGGGCATTCCACACAAAACGATTATGTGATCCGGGAAGAGAAACGATTTCTACATCTTCTCGCCCTTCACACTCAAGCTCATGACGGAGCGTATCGAGAGCCTCTGTCTCGGTCACGTGCGTATAGAGCCGATAATGGAACTCGCCTCGCTTTTTGAGAAGAGCTCGGGTGAGGTAACGAAACACCATCGAGTCACCCGTACGCTCTTCGCTCACCAGCCGGACATCGATACCAATAATTTGGAGTTTGTGCATAGAGTTAGGCCGATCTAGATGAAGTACTCGCTGAATGATGTGCTAAGAGTGCGAAGAATATCCAGACAAAACCCAAGAGGAGCCCGGTATTAAAGAGATTGAAGATAAGGAGCCCGGCCGAGACCGAAAGCAGCGCTGCTCCGGTAAGCACCTCCCCATCGCGCCAAGCAAAAGCCAGTCTCCACAGTGCTATACCGATAAAAGAGAGGAGACCAGTGAGCGCGATAAGCCCACCACCGAGCCACACCTCGAGAAAGACATTGCTCGCATTGTAACTCGCTCCCCGCTCATCTACTCCGAGCTTGGGACCAATATTCCCCCAGCCAATACCCAAGATCGGATGTTCACGCAAAGCTTCCCAACTGGTGAGATAAATGTGCTTACGGATATCGACATTGGGATCGGGGCGCTCCGTAGCGGTCACCAACTCTCCTCGTTCCATCCGCTCGGCTTTTTCCTCGAGCAGAATATGCTCGCAACCATAGTGAGTCAGATCCTCAACGGATTGAATAGCTCGAGGTGGCTCGGCTCCCGATGGACAAGCAATTGTGATCGTTTGGAGATGTGAAGTAGTACTCTCAGCTCGTTCCAAAAGTATAAATCGCGTCAATGGCACACTCTCCACCACAATGAGCGCCAGTGCAAAAGCCAAGGTCGTTAACTTAATGAGGAGGAGTGCGGGACGGAATTGATAGGCCTCACCTCTCACTGTAAAAGCCAAGAGCAAAAAGAGAGCCACGAGTACCAAGGCCCCGAGCCACGCACTGCGACTGACAGTAAGGATGAGGATTAACCAGACACTACCGAGACCAAGGAATGGAACGAGGAGACTTTTGAGAGCGTCCCCCACCATAATCTTCTTGGTGAGTGAGATGAGAGCAACAGCTAAAAACAATAAACTAAACAGTCCCAGCCAGTCTGGCTCAGGAAGTGTCCCATTGGGCCGGCCCGGCATCACGGCATAACTCATCTGCCCCTGGAGAAACAAAATATTTTGAATCACTCCCCACAACAAGCTAAGACTTCCCGAAACAACAAAAAAGAGTAGTGCCTGAAGCACATCGCCCCGCTCCCTGAGAAACACACGGCCCAAAAAGTAGAGATAGAGAAATGAGCCAATAACGATAGATTGTTTAATCGCTAGTCCACCGTTCATGAATCCTGAAATGAAAACACCAGCCACAAACACACTGAGACTCGTATCCACAAGATGCCATTGGAAGAACGGGAAGCGGAGTTTCCTCATCACGAGCCGCACCAAGAGAGCAAGTCCGATGAGAAGCGCTACCCACTGATATGGGCGGAGATCCATCCCCCACTCTCTTGGCGTGACGGAAACAATTTCAAGTGGGAGTAGTGCGATAAAAAGAAGAAAGGCCAGACTCGGCCGCCACAAGGCAAAAAGAAACAGGACGAGTGAATAAAAAACAAAGTACTCCAGGGTGAGCGGCAGCACTTCGAGATAATGGAGCCATGTCAGCGCGATTGCCAAAAGAGCCGTTCCCAAGAGAAACAGCGTGCGCATGGAGAAAAAATGTTCAATTGTAGACCAAGTCTTTTCCAAACTCTTGAGAACATCCATAGCTGTAATCAAAGAGCGATTAATATCTTTTGCTCTATGTTTTATGCCCCAGGCTTTATAACTCCCTCTATTGTAGCAAAGTCCGCATCACTCCCTGAGTAAATTGCTCCCACGAAAAGTCTCGGGCTCGCGACTGCCCCCGAGCACGGAGTGTCTCCGCGAGATTAGGTTGAGTAAGCAGCTCCTGCATATGTGTTTGAAGTTCACTCGCACTCTCTTTTCTATTCTCAATCACAAGCGCTTCACCCTGAGCGACCAATTCCCTGAGTGACCCAGCCCGGGTCGTGATGACCGGTGTCCCACTGGCATAGGCCTCGAGCACTGGCAAACCAAAGCCTTCATAGCGTGATGGGAAAAGAAACATCTTCGCCCCCTGGTACAAAGCTGGCAAATCTTCGCCTGGTACCAGTCCCAAAAGCTTCACCCGATCCACCAGCCCCAGGGTTTCAATCAAACTCACTACTGGTGTCGCCAATGGATTCGATGCAGCATAAATCCTCCCCGAAATCACCAGTGGAGGAATTTTTTTCTCTTCTCCATTCTCCTTGCAGAGTGCTGCATACGCATTGAGTACTGCCTCGGTATTCTTGCGCACTTCAAGTCCGCCACCATGGTAGAGGTATCCGGGAGTCAGGTTATAACGTTTCAGCGCTTGAGCGAGCTCGGTTTCATCTAGCCGATCAAAAAAACGTGCCTCCACACCGAGGGGGATGGTTGTGATACGCCTATCTTCTATACCAAGCAAACGAACGATATCCTCTCGCGTGGTCTCGGAAGGGGTGATGAGAGCTGTGGCCTGGGTGATAGCTTTGAGGATCGCTCGGTAATGAAAACGATTGGACCATTTGCTGAGGTACTCCGGAAAAAGTTTCGGTATGAGGTCATGAACCAACATCACGTGCCGACAGGTTTTAGGTTTTAGGTTATAGGTTATAGGTTGAGAAAAGACAGTCGCGCTTTGGTAGAGACTGAAAAACACTTCACAGCCATCTTGCATCGCTTCACGCGCAAGTTGTCGTTCCCAAAGCCATTGGCGGATCACATCATCGCGTTTCCACCACGGGAGAAACACTCGTATTTCAAAGTTTTCTGGAAGCTCAAAATCCAGCTTCGGCTCCTCTTGGCAATAGAGAACAAACCGTACGTCTTGAAACTTGAAACTTGAAACCTCATTTTGAAATTTGAAATTTGAAACCTGCCCGTCGTCCAGCAGGCGGGTTTGAAATTCCTTTAACTCCTTCAGGAAGTTAAAGGTAACTTGCCCTATTCCCGTCATGGGTTTCGCGAGAAAGCTCGCATTGATACCAATGTTCATACGCATAGTTCTCCCTACAGCATACAAGGAGAATGATATGAGGAGAAGCTTAACGCTTGACGACGATCGCTTCGAAGTCTCCGAGTATCCGCTGCATCTCGTCTACCAATGGATGCTTGAGTCGCTCAGTGATTGCCTCGGCAGCCAGTTGATAAAACCAAAGAAGGTCAGTGCCAGGCCGCCGAAACATCTCCCACACGCTCTCACCATACACCCGGTACTCATCAATCAGTCCACGCATATTGTGAATTTTGTCCGCCGTCGCCACCAGAAGCGCTTCCTCACTATCGTTTTTGAGATTGTCGACATAACCAGCCTTGCGACTGCGCCACGCAGCGCTATCTTGTGAGAGACTTTTACCCTTCCCTCCCTGGAGATAATCCTCGGTCACTTCTTTGACGATAGTAAATACACGCTCACCAAATTCAGCCTGGAGCATCGCTTCGGTATATTCCGGTACATCCTCCAAGACATCATGGAGAAGCCCGGCGATAATCACATCCTCATCGTCGGTATAATGCGCCAAAAGAAACGCCACTCCATACGGATGGACGATATACGGTACACCACTCACCTTACGTTTTTGTGAGTGATGCAAGACCGTCGCCCGGACGATCGCTTGTTCAATTCTTGGGGTGAGAAACATAGGTATAGTGTAGCAGGATTTATGCCTTATAAATGGAAAGGACGTCTCGTCAGTGTGGTTACCGAGACGTCCGCATGCTTCCTTTTCGCACCCGTGGTACATGGGGTGTGGAAGACTTTTGCCCTTAGGTCTCTATACATCCAAGCAACTTCGGGATTCATTGCCCTGATTGCGAGGGATGATTTGATGAGCACCAGACGGTCGGGCCGAGGTAGATAGTCGTTGGCCGACCAAGCATCACTTTTGAGTAGCACCCACTCTCAAAAGCTGTCTCGATCGACTTGTCATTTTCGCACATATCTATTCTTCTGTCAATAGATTTCAGTGGTGTGCATTCATAATTCTTGATTTTACAGCTGTTTCAAGCCATAACCCTTCCTGCTATACTGTAAGGGTATACATATTGATTATTGTATGGAAAACACTTCAAAAGAGACAGTGGCAGTGATTGGACTGGGCTATGTTGGTTTACCTTTGGCTCTCCGGGCTAGCGAACGTGGCTACCGGGTGATTGGCCTCGATACGAGTGAGAAGAAAATCGCCCTCCTCAAAGAGCGTCAATCCCCTATTCCCGATCCCGCTCTCATTGAGCAGATGAAGCAATTCGCCTTTACCCCAACCACTGATCCGAGCACCCTCAGGGAGGCTGATATTATCCTCATCTGCGTGCCGACTCCAGTGGATGAAATGTACTATCCTGATCTCACACCGGTGCGTGAAGCTGCGACCATGGCTGCGAAGAACCTCAAGAAAGGAGCGCTCGTCGTCCTCGAGTCAACCGTCAATCCTGGTGTCAGTGAAGAAGTGATCCAACCTATCCTCGAAGCCGAGGGTCACACCGTCGGGAGTGATGTGTACTTGGCGCATTGTCCGGAGCGTATCAACCCAGGGGACCCAAAGTGGAATGTCTCCAATATCCCTCGCGTTGTCGGTGCGACTGATGCGACAGGACTCAAACGCGCTCTCGATTTTTACCGCGCTATCGTCGATGGCGAGATTCGCCCCATGAAATCCATCCGCGAAGCCGAGGCCGTCAAAATCGTCGAGAACTCATTCCGTGATATCAATATCGCGTTCGTCAATGAACTCGCCCGTTCATTTGATGTCCTCGGGATCGACACCAAAGACGTGATCGAGGGTGCTGCCACCAAACCCTTTGCCTTTATGCCGCATTTTCCATCGTGCGGTGTCGGTGGTCATTGTATCCCCGTCGATCCGTACTACCTCATCGAAAGAGCCAAACAGTCAGGCTTCGACCATCGGTTCCTCAAGATCGCTCGAGAAATCAATAACAGCATGCCAGGCTACACCGTCGAGCTCCTCCAAGACGCCCTCAATGAAAAGCAAAAGGCTCTCAATGGCACAACGGTCGGTGTCCTCGGCCTCGCTTACAAGGCCAATATCGATGATCTCCGTGAATCCCCGGCACTCCGCATTATCGAAGCCCTCAAGGATCACAAAGCCACCGTCATTACTCATGATCCGCATGTTATGGATCGCTCGACCGAGAAAAGCCTCGAGGCACTCCTTGAAAAAGCTGACTGCCTCATCCTTGCTACCGACCATCGCGTTTTCAAGGAACAGCTTACTCCGGAACTTTTGAAACAATACAATATTGAGGTCCTCATCGACGGCAAAAACTGCCTGGATAAAAAAGCTTTCCAAAGCGCTGGTATTCTCTATAAAGGCATCGGGAGATAAACCTAGAACCTTAAAACGTAAAGCATGCAACTTATTTTACAAAATCCGGTAAATTTCTTGAGGAGTTTGCATTTAAGTTTTAAGTTGTGAGATTCACGCTTCATGTCCTATGATCTTCGGTACTCTCAAACTTATCGTCTGGATGGCTGGCGTCGCGGTGATCGCCTACTTCGCTTTGCCCTATGTAGGCTATAGGGTAAACTTGGATTATTGGCAGGAGCGCAAGGCCGCCTGTGAGGAACGTCTCCAAACCTGCCAGCGTGATCTCATTAAGACCGGCATTGAAGGAGCCAAAGAGAAATGTGACTTCCGCTGTGTCGACGCTAAGTCCCTCATCGAGAAGATCAAAAAGTAATAATCCCTCATTTTTTTATTTTATTTTGAAATTCCTGCCTGCCGGCAGGCAGGTAAAATTTATAATTTGAAATTAACTCTATGCGCCTCATCATCAATATCCCCGCCTACAACGAAGAAGCCGTGATCGGAAAGACGATTCAAAACATGCCCCGCTCTTTCCGTGGTATCGACGAGGTCAAGATCCAAGTCGTCGATGATGGCTCGCATGATCGTACTAGTGATGTCGCCCGTGAGGCTGGGGCCGACTTTGTCCTCCGCCACACTATCAATCGCCGTCTCGGGGTCATGTTTGCGACCGCTACCGAAAACGCACTCCGTGAAGGAGCCGACATCATGGTCAATATTGACGCTGATGGTCAGTTTGACTCAGCCGAGATCCAGAAAATGATTGATCCTATTCTCACCAATCAGGCGGATATGGTCGTGGGGGACCGCTTCAGCGAGTCAAGTGCCAAGAATATTCCCTGGATGAAAGACTTTTTCAACCGCCTCGGCGCCTCTATGGTCGGCTCTTTCCTCAATGTCAAAACCCGCGATATCACCTGTGGCTTCCGCGCTCACAACCGCGAGACCCTCCTCCGGCTCAATAACCCCACCGGCTTTACCTATACCCAGGAAACCATCATCGATGCTATCGGTAAAAATCTCCGCGTCGTCTGGGTACCAGTTACAGTAACCTATTTCGCTGACCGGCAGTCACGCATTGTCAAAAGCGCGTGGAGCTTTATCAACAATAGCGCCCGCATTATCCTCAAGGCCGTACGCGATGTCCGCCCGATGAAGTTCTTTGGTATTCCTGGCCTCGTGCTCCTCACCTTCTCTCTCATTTCTTTCCTCGCCTTCCTCGTCCAGTACCTGACCCATGATTTCAAGGTAACCCCCTACCTCAATTACCTTCTCTTTACGAGTGTCACTGCTCTCATTGGTATCCAACTCCTCATCTTTGCCTTCATCGCTGACATGATCAAATCTAGCCGCAAACTCACCGAGGACCTCATGTATCAGCTCAAGAAAGAACGGTATCAAAAGTAAAGCCTATGCCCGAACAGATTCCTGCCTTTCGACGCCCAGAAATACCAGTGGTAGGCGCAGCTTCAGATGCCAAAAAGGCTGAAGCACAACAAGGTATCCAATATCATTTCAGTAATAATCGAGATCAAGTGAGTTCTGCATTCGCTGACAAATTAAGGATGCTTGAGTATCCAAAACTTGACTTCGAAAAGGCTGCTATTAAAGACATTAATCAACTGCTCAATCAAACACTCGAAGAGCTAGAGCTACCTCCTTTTAATATCCCGGAAGAAAATATCTATAGTGTTCCTAAAAGTCTTTACCAGGAAATGGAGGGGCAGTCCGATGATGATTATGGTCACGCTCTTATTTTGGGACAAGCTATAGTACTTAACAGTGAGCGCCTCACCCATCCTTACAGCCGACTATCTACTCTATTACACGAAATGATCCATTTAAAGGGATTCGTATCGATTGAGTCTGACGATAAAGGACGTGAACCTCGTCGAGCCGGACTAGAAACTCACTCTTCATTAAAAAAGACGCGGGAAAGAAAACGTGTCGTACGCCATTTTATTGGCATCAATGAAGCAGTCGTCTCCGAGCTTCAAAAAAGATTATTTTCACACGTTATATCAAAAAACCCATTTCTCAAACGAGAAAAGGAGATTGCTGCAGATGTAAAAACAAGGGAACAAGCAAAAAAAATAGCCCGCACTGAAGGTAAGTCAGAGGATGAATTGGTGTATGTTTCACTAGTGGACAGTGGCTCACCTGAACCAAGATGGAAAGCTTTAACCTTCCCTTACTA
>CAZOFS010000025.1:0-8950 GCA_964579335.1 uncultured Bdellovibrionales bacterium | reverse complement strand
AAATCGATCGAGGTAAAAAGATCGTCAAATACTCCCTCATTGGGATTACCATTGCCTTGGCGGCATTGGTCTTGGTACGGCAACTCGCAGCGTTTTTTGGGTAGATCAATTGTCCCGCCTTGATTGAGGAATTGATTTTCGGGCTTATTTCGGCTAGTCTAACGGAATGGAAAAGACCAGCCAAGCCCAAACCACCCGTAATTTCTGTATCATCGCCCATATTGACCATGGGAAGTCGACCTTTGCTGATCGGTTGCTTGAGCTTACTCACGCTATCGAAAAGCGCCAAATGAAGGAACAGCTCCTCGATACGATGGACCTCGAGCGGGAGCGGGGGATTACGATCAAGCTCCAGCCGGTCAAAATGCAGTATCCATTTCAAGGGCAAGACTATACGCTCAATCTGATTGATACCCCGGGCCATGTCGACTTTCACTATGAAGTATCACGTTCACTCGCGGCCGTGGAGGGGGCGATTCTTTTGGTTGATGCCACCAAAGGTGTGCAGGCTCAAACCCTAGCCAATCTCTACCTCGCGATTGAGCAGGGACTCGAAGTCATTCCCGTCGTCAACAAAATTGATCTCCCCAATGCCGAGGTTGAGAAAGCCAAGAAAGAAATCAGGCATGTCTTGGGTTGCCGTGAAGATGAGATCCTCCTCGCTTCAGGTAAAACCGGTGTAGGAGTGCAGGCTGTGCTCGAGCGAGTGATTGAGCGTGTGCCCGCGCCCAAGGGTAATCTTCATGGCCCTCTTCGTGCCCTTATTTTTGATTCGGTCTACGATACGTACAAAGGTGTCGTGGCTTTTGTGAAAGTAGTCGACGGGAGTGTCGCGCGCGATACAGCGCTCCATTTCCTGGGGACCAATGTGAATGGTGTGACGGTCGAGGTAGGTAATTTTCGCCCTAAACTCGTCGCGAGCGATTCTCTTTCAGCTGGCGATATTGGCTATATTGCGACTGGTCTCAAAACTATCGCTGAGTGTCGGGTTGGTGACACGATTACTCTTAAGCCGCGTGAGCGTGACCCAGTTTTGGTAGAGCCACTTCCGGGATATACCGAAATCAAACCAGCAGTCTACGCGAGTTTGTACCCGACCGATGGTGAGGACTATAGCTTTATGCGCGACGCTTTGGAGAAGCTCAAGCTCAATGATGCTGCTTTTACCTTTGAACCTGAGAGTAACCAGGCTCTCGGACGGGGATTCCGCTGTGGCTTCCTTGGCCTTCTCCATCTCGAGATTATTCAGGCTCGCTTGGAACGAGAATTTAACCTGATTCCGACTATCACAACGCCTTCGGTGGTGTATCAGATGAAGCTCGCTGGAGAGATCGAGCTCGTCGATCTCTACTCGCCGACTGATATGCCTGACCCAGCGGGGATCGAAGCCATGTATGAACCCTATGTAGCACTTTCAATCATTACACCGAGTACGTATCTGGGAAGCGTGATGGAACTCGGTCAATCAATTCGAAGTATCTACAAAAACACCGAATACATCGATGCCGAGCGAGTACTCCTGACATTCGATGCGCCCCTCATGGATGTGATTGTCAATTTTCACGATGATCTTAAGAGTGCTTCCTCGGGCTATGCGTCGATGAACTATGAACCAATTGGCTACCGCGAGAGTGATGTAGTCCGACTCGATATTCTTGTGGCGGGGGAGAAAATCGAAGCCTTTTCGCGTATGGTGCCACAGCGTCTGGCGCAGCATGAAGGCAAGAAAACGGTTGAGAAGCTCAAAAGTGTCTTGCCCCGTCAGAACTTCGCTGTTGCGCTCCAAGCCGCCATTGGGGCCAAAGTGATCGCGCGTGAAACTATTTCGGCCTTCCGGAAAGACGTGACCGGCTATATGTATGGCGGGGACTTTAGCCGCAAGAAAAAGCTCTTGGAGAAACAAAAAGCGGGGAAGAAACGCATGAAAGACACTGGTCGCGTTACAATTCCCCCCAAAGCTTTTCTCGAAATTCTCAAGAACCAGTAGACCGAAGGTAGTCTTTGACAGTCTGGGTTTTCTCAGGTAGGGTGGGAAATACTTTGTTTCAACCACGGAGGCGTAAATGGATCACTACGATAAGTTCCAGCGCTTCCAGGTGGAGCGTGCTGAGCGAGAGGCTTTGTACGAGGCATTGCTCGGGCTTCTCAGGGTATATGCCAGGGGGTATTGGCCAGTAGCTGAGGATCCTACCCAATGGACGATGGAGGAGTTGACGCAGGCAATCAATTGCATCACTCGCATGCTGAGTCAGAAACAGAGGGGGTGTATTGAGTCATTTGGCAAGAGGGATTTCCCCAAGCCGAAAGACTTTACCAGCGGCGATATATCAGATGACATGGGGACGTGAGAGCTTGCAACCGCAGCCGTCACGTCCTTTGCTTTTTTTGGAAGGAAATTCTACAATGGAGGAGTAATTGTTGAAGTGTATCGGTATGGCCATGGAATTTACTACAGATAATTTTGAGACTGAAGTAATCAAAAGTGATAAACCAGTATTGGTGGATTTTTGGGCGCCGTGGTGTGGTCCTTGTCAGATCATGGGGCCAGTGATTGATGAATTGTCCAAGGAGTTGACCAATGTCAAAATCGGGAAGCTCAATGTGGATGAACACCCCGCAGTGGCTCAGGCACAGGGGGTCATGTCTATTCCGACTATGAAAGTCTTCAAGGGTGGACAGGTGGTGAAAGAATTTGTTGGGACTCAGTCCAAAGAGTCTCTCAAGGCCGAATTGGCGGCGGTATAGAGCCGGACTTTTGAAGGACTCACCAATACACACAAAAAAGTATGAAAATTCACAAGGAGCGGATCGATATCGAGAGTAAATCACAAATTGAGTTTATTGATATCACCGAAAAAATCCAGGATGTGATCGATCGCTCGGGTATTCGAGAGGGTCAGGTACTCGTGTATGTCCCACATACGACCATGGGAGTGGCTATCAATCACAATGAAACCATGTTGCTCCAGGATTTCATGCGGATTCTCTATCGGATTGTCCCAGTAGATGATCAGTACAGCCATGATTTGTTTGAGCTCCGGCGTGAATCGGCTTCGGATGGACGGTCCAATGGACACTCACACTGTAAGGCTATATTGCTTGGGAATAGTGAAGTCATTCCGGTCGAAAAAGGGAAACTTTTGGTAACTGAACGCCAAAATGTTTTTGCGGTTGAGTTTGATGGCTCACGCAAGCGCGACGTCGTTATTCAGGTCACTGGCTACTAGACTCTTCATGGAACAGCCTTCTTTTTTACGTTATCTCGGGAAACTCTTATTGTGGGTGATTGGCCTTGTCCTCCTCGCGGGTGCCGTGGCTTTTTGGTATTGGGATAGAGAGGTAGAGGTCTCGAGAGGGAGTACCCAAGAATCAATTGGTTTCATCGTAGCCAAAGGTGAAGGAGCGACAGTAATCGCTGAGCGTTTGGAAACGCAGGGTATTATCGAAAGTAAGTTGCCCTTTCTCTACTATGTCATGCGTTCTGGTTTTCAGGATAAAATCCAGTCAGGTACGTATAGTCTCTCGGGCACGATGACGATTCCCGAGATTGTTGAGCGATTGATCGAAGGTAAGATTATCCCACCAGGAATCAAAGTTACCTTTCCGGAAGGCTTCACTGCTTCGATGATGGCTGAGCGACTCAATGAAAACAAGCTACCGGGGGATGAATTTCTCATGATTGTGATGAAGCCGTATCCAAAGTGGCGGGAGCGGTATGCTTTTCTTCAGTCAGTACCTGAGGGAGTGCGTCTCGAGGGGTATCTTTTTCCCGACACGTATCTTTTCCCTAAAGAGGCCACCGCCGAACTCATTGTCAATGAATTACTGAAAACCTTTGAAAAAAAAGCTCTACCGTTATTTGAAACCTATCAAGGGAAAACCAAGCTGGGTGCTTATGAGAGTCTTATTCTCGCAAGTATTATCGAAGAAGAGGGTAAGAATGCTGAAGAGCGGCGCATTATTAGCGACATTTTCTTGAAGCGTCTGGCTATTGGTCAACCACTCCAGAGCGATGCGACGGTCAACTATGCACTGGGGACGAGTAAAATGCAGCCGACCTTTGCTGATATCGAGACGGCCTCACCCTATAATACGTACAAAAATGCTGGTTTACCACCCACACCGATCGCGAGTCCTGGGCTAGAGTCTCTTCGAGCAGCCCTCGACCCTACTCCCAATGAATACTATTATTTCCTCAATAATCTTAAGACGGGCGAAACGGTTTTCTCTGAAACCTTTGAAGAGCACGTAGGGAACCGTCAGAAACACGGTCTCTAAAATACTCACTTCATTCTTTCTCTATGCCAGAGTGGTCACCGCGCCAAAAGCTCGCCAGCGTGTTCTTGGTCCTTATGCTCCTCGTGAGTTTTTTTACGTGGCGAGCTTTAGCCCGAGGAGTGCTCATTGAAGAAGCGAGTAGCTTTCTTATGCCAGCTCTCTGGTTCGGTCTCCTCTTTCTTCTGCTCTTAGCAGGAGCTTTGGTGTGGCAAGAAAAGGTACTAGCTTTTCTCGCGGCCATTTTTGTTGTGGTGCCAAGTTTGTTCCAAGCTTGGAGTGTAGCCCACTTACTCATTACGCTTTTGTCGATTGGTTTAGTGTGGCTTGGGCTTAGGCGAGTGCAGCATGAGCTCGGTGAACGGATTCATCTTTCGGTGCGGCGCAGTCTTGCAGCAGGACTCGGACTCGTTGTTTTAGGCGTCAGCCTCACTCTTTCGAGTCAGTATTTTGTCCATGCGAAGAGTCTTTCTTGGGAACGGTTGGTACCGAGTTTTGACTTAGCCGAAGGAGTAGGACCATTGGTACTCCACTCACTCCGGCCCTTTTCGCCAGAACTTGCTAGTCTTCAGGATCGGACAGTCACAGTAGATGATTTTTTGCGTGATGTACAAATGAAAGACACTGCGCGGGGACAGTTGATCCCACCAGGAATGCAAGAAACCTTTTGGCGAGCAGAACTCAATCGGACAAAACAGGAACTCGGTCGCCTATTGGGTCGGGAAATACTTGGAACAGAAAATATGCAGACCCTTCTCTCTGAAGTACTCCGGAAGAAAACCGTTGCTTTTTTTTCGAGTGAACATCAGTCTCTCCCAGTCCCTGTACTCCCACTCTTTCTTTCAGTCCTCATGTTTCTTACGCTCTATCCTCTGATGGCTTTTTTGGCGCCGTTTGTAGGGAGTATAGTTGGTCTTGTTTTCCGTTTCTTGAGGCGTATCGGATGGATACGAGTGATGCTAGTCAGCACTGAGCGAGAGGTGATTGAACGTTAGAGAGTGGGGTGGAGTTGGCTCTGTTAGAGCGTGCCATGTCCCCGGTACAACTTCAGTTGCTGGTGGTGCTTGTGCTAACGGGGTTGACGTATTTCGCTTAGCACTCAATAATAGAGAGTGCTAATATTATCAACATGGCCAAAGACTACTATGACCTCTTGGGGGTGGCTAAAACTGCCTCTCAAGACGAAATCAAGAAAGCCTATCGAAAGCTAGCCCATACGCACCACCCCGACAAGCAAGGTGGTGATGAGGCGCGTTTCAAAGAGATCAATGAGGCGTATGGTGTTCTCGGAGATGCAGAGAAACGACGGCAGTATGATCAATTTGGACAAGCCTTCAATGGTGGTGGCTTTGGCGGCGGCGGGCAACAAGGCTTTGGTGGCTTTGATTTCTCTCAATTTGGTGGTCAGGGCTTTGACTTTGGTGGCACCAACTTCGAAGACTTGTTTACCGATATTTTTACCGGTGGCCGAGGGGGTGCTCGTCGGGAAGCCAGGGGGAGTGATGTTCAGGTAGATATTGAAATTACTTTTGAAGAGATGGTGCGGGGAGCAAAGAAGACGGTACAGCTCAGGACCTTTGTGAATTGTAGTACCTGTCATGGGACTGGAGGTAAACCAGGAAGTGAGGAAAAGAATTGCGCCACGTGTCAGGGTCAAGGACAGATCCGTAAACAAGTGCGCACGATGCTCGGCGTGTTTACTCAGATGAGTCGCTGTGATACCTGCCATGGTCGAGGGAAGACCTTTAGTCAGGCTTGTACTGCGTGTACCGGGAGTGGTCGGGTGCATGAGGAACGAAAACTTGAGATTGCTATTCCAGCTGGGATTGAGGATGGCCAGGCGTTATCACTCACAGGTGAAGGCGAAGCTGGAGAGAGGGGGGTAAAAGCGGGTGACCTCTTTGTTGTGGTGCATGTCAAACCACATGCTCAGTTCAAGCGCCAGGGTGACAATATACTGTCGACTCTCAGTCTCAGTTATAGCCAGTTGGTTTTGGGAGACAAAGTCGATGTCCCAACCCTTGAGGGAACAGTGGCTATGAAGATTCCCGCTGGGACGGAACCGGGAGAGGTGTTTCGTATCCGGGGTGGTGGGATCCCACGCCTGGGACGATTTGGTACGGGGGATCACTTGGTTACAGTAGCTATTACTATCCCCAAAAGGCCATCGGGCGAGCTCAAAAAAGCTATTGAAGCCTTGGACCGGCTGACGTAACAGGGACCCCCTGATTGGTTTGGGGTAGGGCTAAAGGTGCTATACTACAAAAGAACTATTTTATTGTTTACCTATGGCCCAACAACACCGGATCCTCTTGATTGATGATGATGCTGAAACGAGGGGTATGTATGCCGATTTTTTGCGGCAGGCAGATTTTGAAGTTGACGAAGCGAGCAATGGTCTCGAAGGTTTGGCCAAAATCAATGAGTCACGTCCAGACCTGGTGATGACAGGAATTATCATGCCTCAGATGGATGGTTTTGCTTTGGTAGAGGCGCTCAAAAAAAATGTTACTACTGCAACACTCCCCATCGTTTTTCTCTCGCACTTGGGTCGCCAAGAAGATGAGGCTCGCTCCAAAGAGCTTGGAGTGAATGATTTTATTGTGCGCGATGTTACTCCGCTTCCCGAAGTCGTAGCTCGGATCAGGGCTTTCTTTGGATCGACAGAATTTTTGGTAGCGATTGATCCTAGTCTCTTTGATGGGCGCAAGTTTGCGCTTGACCTTGGTCTCCCGGAAAACTATGTCTGTACCACAGGCGAGGGGAGTCACTATGTGTTGCGTCTACGGTTTACCGATGATACGAGGAAACATCTTTCGGCTGAAGTGATCTGCGCTTAAGGGCGAATCTCAGTTGCCGTGACTCATTTATGCCACGTTGGAAATTTATCTCCCGAGGAGCTCTCGACCAGCCAATCGGAACTCAGGGAGTGATACGACAACTCATCCGCCAGAGAGTCTCTTCTGAAGAAGAGGCTCGGTTTTTGTCACCGGATTATGACCGCGATCTCCATGATCCATTTCTCTTTCGTGATATGGAGCGGGTGGTGGAGCGGTTGGGGGTGGCCCGTGATCGAGGAGAAACGGTTGGGATTTTTGGTGACTTTGATGCTGATGGAGTGACAGCTTCGGTCATTTTCCGCACGGCACTTGAAGCTTTGGGAGTAAAAAATATGGTTTATATTCCGCATAAGGTAGATGAAGGCCATGGGCTCAGTCAGCGCGCCGTCGATACCTTTGCAAACACTGGGATTCACCTCATCGTGACGCTTGACTGTGGCATGATGAATCATACCGAGATTGAGCAGGCTCTGGATCGAGGGATTGAAACCATTATCATCGATCATCATCATGTGCCCGAGGTCTTGCCCAAGGCTTTGGCGATTATCAATCCCAAACTCCCCAATGAAGCCTACCCTTTCCGTGATCTCTGTGGGGCGGGGACGAGCTTCAAGGTGGCGACGGCCCTCTACCAACGTTTTCTCCCGGACAAGGTTCAGGAACTCAAATGGCTTCTCGATGTAGCGGCTATCGGGACGGTGGCTGATGTGATGCCCCTCATTGGTGAAAACCGGACGATAGTGAAATACGGCCTTCTCGTCCTAGCCAAGACTCGACGCGTGGGGTTACAAGAACTTGTGACTGTGGGGCGAATTCCAATGAATGAGTCATTGCCACCCACGGCGCGTCTCATCGCTTTCCATATCGCGCCACGCATCAATGCGGCGTCGCGTATGGCACATGGAAAGCTCGCCCATGATCTCTTGATGGAATCTGATCGGGTCAAAGCTCGTGGCCTGGCGCTCGAGCTCGAAGCCTACAATGTCGCTCGTCAGAAACAGAGTCAATCTGTGACAGAGCTCGTCTTGCAGTTGGCCGAGGCTAAGTATCGCGACAAGAAATTTATTTTTGCGGCTGGACCAGAGTACCCCCTGGGTATCGTGGGGCTCGTCGCGGGGCGAGTGGCGCATGAGACCGGGAAGCCCACCTGTATCCTCCAAACCGAAGGCGAGGTCAGTCGTGGCTCATTTCGGAGTATTCCAGGACTCAATATCATCGGTATCCTTGAGCAGTGTGGCGATATGCTAGAGAAATTTGGTGGGCATGATCAGGCAGCGGGGATGACGATTCGTAATGATCGCTTGGAGAGTTTTTATGAGCGGTTCAATGGATTGGTAGAAACCGCGCTTACTGGCATTGTGACTGAACCAGAGCTTACTATTGATCTCAACCTTCACTCGCATGATGTTTCACTCGAACTCAGTCGATCACTGGGTGAACTTCAGCCGTTTGGTGAAGGCAATCCGGAGCCAGTCTTTGCACTCGAAAGCGTGCGCCTCGCTGGTGTGCGTACCGTAGGGAAAGACAATCAACACTGGAAGCTCTCAGTGGAGCGGCCTGATGGACTGACTCCGCTCGATGTGGTGGGGTGGTCACTGGTCAAAGTCTATCCCGACCTTGCTCCCGGTATGCGACTCGACCTCGCTGGTGTAATCGCCGAAAACGCCTGGAATGGCCGCTCGAGCGTCCAGATGGTCCTCAAAGACCTCCGAACTTTGCAATAAACTTGATTGCTCTGGGGGTTTTCTTTTTTGGAGTATGTTTCTCTGGTACAATGAGTACATGGAAAAAATTGTCATGTACAGTGATGGGGGGTCGCGGGGGAATCCGGGGCC
>CAZOFS010000024.1:0-9028 GCA_964579335.1 uncultured Bdellovibrionales bacterium | reverse complement strand
GCGATTAAGCCCTGCCACGTTAGCAGTGTGGTGCCTTCAGCCAGCTCGGCCACCTTTCCAAAATTACGCTTCACTTTATCATATCAGAAGGACTCCATCAAGGATATTACCTTGCTTGGCTCAAATCTCACCCCTCTTGCGCTTTTTCCTGGGTCGTGTACCCTAGAGGAGTAACTAAACCAGTAATATAAGCACTATGGCAAATGCGGCATTTATGAAGCCGATGAAGGTGAGCGCCGAGCTCGCAGCAGTCGTGGGTGAAGGCTCTATGCCTCGCACCGAGGTTACGAAGAAACTCTGGGAGTACATCAAGGCTCATGGCCTCCAGGATAGCCAGAACAAGCGCATGATCAACCCTGATGACAAGTTGGCTGCTGTCTTTGGTAGCAAGTCACAAGTGAGTATGTTTGAAATGACCAAGCTCGTCTCCAAGCACCTCTCATAGGTTATTGCTCGATAGTATACGATGTGGCATCCTCAGTGGGTGCCGCATTTTGTTTTCTCTTTGCTAATACGCATCAACTACTTCTTTTTTGGCTCAAGCGAAACTGCCGCCCGACCGCGTAGCTTCTCTGCTTCAGGGAGAAGGCAGTTTTCGCGAGAGCCAGACAAAATAACCTATGCGCCTCCGATTTTTCCCCGCCCGAGAGCGTGGCCATATCAGTTGGGACTGGCTCGATACCTACCACAGCTTTAGCTTTGGGCATTTCTATAACCCTGACCTCATGGGCTTTGGGGCCCTCCGCGTAGTTAACGACGACTTAATCGCCCCAGGCCAAGGCTTCGGCAAACACAGCCACTCCAACATGGAGATTATTACTATCCCCCTCTCAGGCGCGGTCGAGCACGAGGATAACACCGGCGCCCATGGCATCACCCCTACTGGCTCGGTCCAGGTCATGTCGGCTGGGTCATTCGTCGCTCATTCGGAATTCAATGCTTCTAAAACTGAGCCACTCTCACTGTTTCAAATCTGGATCGAAACCCGAGACATGGGCATCCCCGCCCGCTATGATGAGAAGGCTTTTGATCAGGCAAAGGAAAAAGGAAACTGGCAACTCATTGTCTCACCCGACGGTCGAGACGGATCTCTCATGATCCATCAGGATGCCTTCCTCTCACTCAGCACCCTCGAAGCTGGAGCTACTGCCCTCTATCCGCTCTACGACCCCAAAAATGGCGTATACCTCATGGTAATCGAAGGGAGCATTGAAATAGCCGGGCAAACTTTGGAGAGGCGAGATGCGATTGGACTGACTGAGATGGAAAATATCCCTCTCACTGCCAAAGCACCAAGTCGTCTACTCCTGATTGAAGTCCCAATGTAGAGTCATGAAGTAGCAAAGTAATAAAAATAGTTGGGTGGGGCGATACGTAGATCACCCCACCCCGCTCTTCACCGTCGCCGTGCTTCCCAGCATGGCAACTGAAAGGCCAGCTGCTCAAGGTCAGGGATTCCACTCTTCTTGGCGTCGTTACACCAAGTCTGAAGCAAGTCCAAAACTTGATCTCGTCTGAGATTGGCTCCCGCCCAAATGGCGTTGAAACGCTCCCGGAAACGACGGAGTTGTTTATGAGTCTCTGGACTCATATACCAAGCCTGTCGCATCTGGTCCAGCATGGCTACCAGCTCGTAGCGGAGGCTCTGGATATGTTCTGGGGTCTTGATAGAGAGGCCGAAGCGAGCCCAGTTGATCCCAACCTGCGGTGGGAGATGAGTCTGACGCACCTTGGCCAAACCGACGATCTCCATCGCTCGGATATACACCCAACCGATATCAAACTCCCTAGGCCGTACTGAAAGCTTGGCCGACGCGGGATAGGTGTGGTGGTTGTTGTGAAGCTCCTCGCCACCAATGATGATGCCCCAGGGTGAGATATTGGTCGATGCATCTGGCTTTTCGGGCTGCTTGGTATCAAAGTTCCGATAGCCCCAATAGTGGCCAACACCATTGATGACACCGGCCGCCAAGACAGGAATCCAGAGCATCTGTACCGCCCAGACCGTGAGGCCAATGATGCCAAAGAGCAACACGTCCGTGACAAGCAACAGGCCTACACCATGAAAGATTCGTTTGGCGTAAACGTGACGCTCCAGCCAATCATCAGGCGTGTTATGGCCATAACGCTCGAGTGTCTCGGCATTTTTGGCCTCAGCTCGGTACAACTCGCTACCTTCAAGCAGCACCTTCTTGATACCGTAGACCTGAGGGCTATGTGGATCGTCCGGCGTTTCGCATTTGGCGTGGTGCTTCCGGTGAATGGCCACCCACTGTTTGGTCACCATGCCGGTATTGAGCCAGAGCCAGAAGCGGAAGAAATGACTCACGACCGGATGAAGCGTAAGCGCTCGGTGAGCCTGGGAGCGATGCAGAAAAATCGTCACCGAAGCGATGGTGATATGGGTCGTCACCAACGTAAAGACCACGATCTGCCACCAAGCCACGTCCGAAAAGCCGGAAATCAGAAATTTGACTACGATGTCGTGCATGGCGCACTCCCGTGGTTGATATTGGAGGAAGTTTCCCTGAGGAAACCAGGCTTATTGTGAAACAGCTGGCTCCTAGTATACAGATTTTAGACTAAAAGAAAATAGCCCCGGCGAAAGGCTATTTCTAACTCCGAACCAAGAGTTACATTGTCACTTGTGGTGGCATACTTGAGTCGTTTTCTTTCATGATAAACCCGACATAGAGGAAGACCGCCGCGAGCGCCACATGAAGGAGATCATCCGCCAAATTAGCCTCAAAGAGGCCGAGAATCATATCCCCCGGCATCACAAACCCGACTAACCCCACCAGGCCGTATATCACACCAAATACCTTGGCATAGAGACGCATCATATCTACTCCCATCCCAACTGCAGCGAGTGCAAGGACACCGGAGAGGATATGAATCACATTGTGGAGTATATCAACTTCAAAGACACCGAGGACTGGATCATTAACGAAACCCAACAGCCCCATCACCACAAACACGACTCCGAGAAGTGTCAGTACCATTTTCATACGCGTACAAATTGTATTACGCAAATTATCCCACAAAAAACAAAACAACAGCCCATCGACCTACGGTGCTGTCGTGTCAAAGAACATTCAGTTTTCAATTCCAGTATACCGCTTCTCGAGGAAAAAAGAAGTATCTGTCAATCCCGGATATTCCTTCATACTCACATCAGAGCTATACCACAAACCACCCCCAGCCACAGGAGGCTAGGGGTGAGGGAGGGCTGGCAATAAGTATCCCTTACGGTTTCACCTCGTAGGTGAGAGTTACCGTCACTTTGGTTGTCTGGGTTCCGGGTTCAATCGTCGGAGCAGCATTCATTTTGGCCGACATCTCCATTGCTCCACCCATACCGCCGTAGAAGGGCTCGGCTGGATCATTCATTTCATAGAGCGTCACGAGTTTCCCGAGACGGAAACCAGCGGCTTTGGCGGTAACCTGAGCCTTAACTTTGGCCTTGGCAATAGCCTCTTCTCGTGCCTCATTCTTGGCGTCGGTATCATCATCGAGCACAAAGCGTACGTCCGAGACTGTATTGGCACCCTTTTCAACCACTCCCGAGAGGAGACCACTGAGTTTCTCAGTGTCACGCACCTTCACTTCGAGGTTTTGGGTCAGCGTATACCCGACGATCGTAGCAGGTGGACAGTACCCCGTAGGAGTACAGCCCGAGCTACCGTAACGCGGACTCAAATTATACTGAAGTGTCTTGAGATCTTTGTCCTTGATCCCCTGCTCCTTCACAAAAGCATTAACCGCATTCATTTTGTCCGAATTGGTTTTCTGAAGAGCGGCTACATCCTGGCCACCCTCAGTCGTAACGGTAACAGTAAAGAGAGCTACATCGGGCGTCACATCAACATCGGCCGAGCCATCAACCGAAAAGGTTCGCGATGGGTAGCTCCGATCAATCTCTTTGGCGTAGGTATACACATACGCTACCGCTGCAAGTGCGATCACTGCAAAGGCAACTGACTTAAGTACCTTGGCCTTCGTTTCGTCCATAGGAAAAAGTTTAGATTTACCCCACTAGTATACCACCCAAGAGGAGAATCTTACAGTCTCCCACAAGTAATCTACCCCCGGGGCATTTTGAGTACATCGACGACTTTACCATTGATGACAAAGTTATCCTCAGGCGTGAGGAAAATAGGTTGATGACGTTTGTCATCGGATTCGGGGAGAAGTGCGATAGTCTTCCCATCGAAAGAGCGATAGGTTTTGACCGTGGCAAGGCCATCGATAGCGACGAGAACTCGATCGCCGTTTTTGTACTCCCGGGTATCGGCATCGACGAGGACAAAGTCACCGTTTTGGATAAGCTTGCCATTGACTCGAGCCCTATTCATCGACGTACCCGATACCTGCACCGCAAACACATTTTTGTCTTTGACCAAGCGCTTGGAAACCCGGAGATACCCTTCGATATACTGGTCGGCAAACATGACGGCCGCTCCAGCACTCGCCGCTCCAAAGACCGGCACCTGGACGAAGTTGTCCGAGGTCACACCCTTGAGGAGTATCCCCCGATCCTCACTCGTGCGTTCGATATATCCCTTCTCCTCGAGCGCATTGAGGTAGAGAAAGAAGCTTCTGAGGCTTTTGAGCTTCAAGCCCAGTTTACTGCTCTCCTCTTTGATCTCACGCACTGTCGGCATTTCACCATGATCAGTAAAAAATTGTTTGATCGCCTGGAGTACGATTTTTTGTTTCTGAGTCAAAATTTCCATAGACTTAATTACCTGTTTACTCTACTTACAGTATGTAGTATATATTCATATCAAAATACCTGTCAAATAAATCTGGAACAAAAAGAATGTATATAAACTAAAAGCCCTATAAAAAGTACTGCTCCCCAACCCGCCGCGCGGATCAGGGAGCTAGAGAGTTTGGTTCAGCACAGAAGCTAGAGCCAAGCTTCGAGGTAACGACCCAGGAGTTCAGTCGAGAGAGGCCTGTCTGCTCTCAGTTCAATCGACGGAATCCGCAAATGACCAACTTGTGGAAGGATGACCAGTCGAGCCGACCGCAATCTCGATTGACGGCGTCGAGCTTGACCATAGTCGAGCCGAAACACAAAGCGCCATGGGTAACCACCAGGGTGCTTCACCCCAATGGTCTGGGCTCGCTCGAGTGCCACGATGAAAGGCATCACCCAATAGAGCCCGTAGACCTGAAGGGCAGTGAAGACGGCAGGGGTACTATCCATCCCCTTTTCGACGACCCGGCGCCCATTGTCAAAGACTCGCCACTCATGTGAGACGTGCATGTTGATCCTCCTCGGAGTGTTAGTAGACCATGTTCTGCGTTTCAGACACGACGATGGAAACGCCTGCCGGTACACACTTGCCCGACGGAAGCAGCTGGAGGCTACGCTCGTTTTGCCGAATGAACGTGCGAGCACCCTCAGGGAGAGTAACTCTTCTCATTTGCGTACTCCTCGAAAAGAAGGTTGGGGCTACAGTCTCTCCTAAGAGAAACCACCCAAAAAGAACTTCCGCTGAGTATGGCAAAAAAGTAGTAAAAAATCAAGTAAAGAGCGCTCCTGGCCAATGAGAGCTGACTTGCGTGTGGCTGTCAGGAAGAAAGACGAGGTACTCAGCTTGAAACTCGTGTGCCAGCGCCGGATACAACTCAGAAGGAGCTAGGAAGAGGCCCGAGGTCATACAGTCCGCGTCCCAAGCTGATGGCGCCACGGCCGCGCAACCGTCAATAGTATTAACCGCCTGTTTCATAATGGGATGGACGATATGATGCCAACGCCCGAAACGCCGCCGGAAGCGATCCGAAACCGCGAGACCCTGGTGAGACAAGGCCATGGTCCCGGCTGCGAGCTCGGGCTTTCCGGGATATTCGATAGCTACCTGCCATGGGCTCCCATCAGCCTTGGTCGTCCCCCACATATCTCCACCACCCTCGACAAGATAATACTGACAACCCCTTCCTTCCAGTACTCGTGCCACACCGTCGATACAGTAACCCTTGCCCATCCCACCTAGATCAAAAGCTACTGGCCCATCGATTGTAAGTGTAGCCCCCGTGAGACTCCAGTGAGGTAAAGAAAAATTAGTCGTGGTTCCAGTTGATTCATTGTTCTTTTTCGACATACCGTATCCAGCCTGCTCGAGAAGTCCCCCAACGGCAGGATCATAGATGCCGCCCGTGAGTCTACGCAAGATATCAGCTCGCCCAAGGAGTACCGAGAGCTCCTCTGAAAGAGGGCATGTCCCTGCCTTCGCTTTTCGAAAAGCATTGACCTCAGAATGTGGCAGAAAACGTGAAAAACGCTGCTCAAACTGAGTAGTGTACTCTACCACCGCTCTTTGCAAGGTCGGTGTCAGCGGATAGGCATCAATCAACACCGACCACTCCGTCCCGAGCGCCCGAAAGGAAAATACATCCATGACTTCACACTACAACTGTGCCTTGAGTTCATCAATCACCGAGTTGAAAGCATCAGTAGTGAGAGTTGACTTACCGACTTTATCGATCTTGGTCAACTCAGCGAGCTTCTTCCCCTTGAGAATCACATTGACTTGATCATTGAACTCTTTTTTCTTCTCGGGAATTTCACCAGTTTCCGGATCAAGCGTCGTCATCTGCTCAATCGCTCCCATCGCATCAAGCTTTACTACAAACTTGAGCGTGTCGATCTTGTCCCCCGGCACTTCGTACGAGGTCGTCACACTCACCTCTTTGACTGTGGCATCCGTAGCTCGATTGGCTACCGGCGGTGGAAGTACGAGTTCAGTTGTAGCCTCCCGACGCACACCACTGAGTGTTTCAGTAAAGTAGTGATAAAAAACGAATCCACTCACAACAATTGCCACCGCAATGGCGATGACTCCTTTGGGTATACCGCGCATATGTTTTTATTTTAGCGAGATGCTTTTCTCTAGCTTACACTATTTTTGAAAAAGGGAAACCAGACAGGCAATTCAAAGACCAGCTTTCAAAAGAGAAAACATATCCTTTCTTTGGCTCACAAGTAATCTGGCAAAAAAAGAAACAGGGGCTACACCAGGAGCAGCAAGTAAATACACTATTCTACAAATCTCTCTTACATCGAGCTCCCCATCCCATCCGAAGAGCAGGCACGGCAATTGCCTTTGTGGGTCACGACTTCATAGACAGCCGCGAGTCCGACGAGGACATACACTGCCTTGACGAGCACTGGTGACACACCGCCCAAGAGACTCATGACGAGATCCATTTCAAACAGTCCGACAAGGAGCCAATTGAGACCACCGACAATCAACAAAACGAACGCGAGCATGTGAAGTTGTTTCATATATGTTTTTGTTACTGTGAATTATTCGAGAAGCTCGACCAAGAAATACTCCTTCTCTTGCCTCCATTGTATGCCCGACCGAGAGTCAAAGAAATATTTCGTCAAGCACGTACGATTTTCCAGATAGCCATAATTGAGCACAAAAGCAAAGTCCTCGGGATCACGACGTGACACACCGAGGACATGTGGAGACTTGGTCATCACAGCTTCTTTACCATGAACCCTCTCATTGCCTGTTGATCCGCTTTAGAGAGGCGACTGATTCGCCTATAGACGATCGCGATGTGGTTGCGCGCAACCCAGCTGAGAAAGGCATAGCCACCGGCTGGGATGAGAAGCAGGTAGGTCTCCCAGAGAAAAGGAAAGGAGAAGATCTCGAATCCTATCACCAAACAAAACGCCTTCCCAATCCCATCCATCCATCGCTTCACCCCCACAGCCCAATCCAAAGCATGAGCAATAGTCCTATAAAAGAGGGTACGATCGGCAATGCGACCATCCGCGTCCATGCGCTCGTCCTCCCTCATCGGCCGGAGCACTCGGCGAGCCGTCTTGAGATTGACGCGAAACATGTGGAACACGATGGCGAGTCCCGCCAAAGTGAGTACGATTTGATCCATGTCTAGCCCCTATTAGTCAGAGTGACGCTATTCCCCTACTACCAGAGGAACGATCGAGAAGAACTGCCCCGGAGTATGTCAAAAAGTCAGCCATGAGTCAAACAATACAGGGCCAAACCCAAAAATAGTATCCCCTAAAAATACACACCATATACTTGACTTTTTACCCTAAGAAAGTTATATTCTACTCGCTGCAATCCGCAGTTTGTCAACCACCCACTCACTCTCTCGAAAGGAGAATCCCCATGGGCGGCAAAAACCACCAACCCTGCAAGACCTACCTGGCCAACTCGACCAGGCTCTCGCGCTACCTGAGCCTCGCCTACGCCCACCTCGAACTGGGCAATGCGGCGCTCGAGGACATCCTGCTCGGCGAGCTCTCGCCCGACTGGAATTCGCGCGATGCGATCGGACACTACCGCGACTTGCAGCGCGAGCTCGTGACCTCCGTCGGCGAACTCGGGCATGCCAAGCTGGCCCTCGCGACGCTCCGCCAGCAGATGGACGAGACCGGCTTCGCCGACCTGCCGACGCTCGGCAAGATCGACCTCGGCCAGATCGGCCAGAACCTCGCCGAAAGCGGCATGGTCGACTTGGCGGCCTGGAAGCAGGTCCACCAGCCGATGAAGAACGGCGGCTTCTACTCGATGATCACGCGCTTCGACGCCGACATCGACGAGCTCGACAGGCTGAGCCGCGCCCTCCAGGCGAAGTTCGCCGAACTGGAGTCGTCGGTGGTCACGGGTGCCCTCACCGACATCGTCGAGGAGAACCAGCGTGCGAGCTTCAAGCCCGAATTCGCGGCGGTGTACACGGCCTGGACCAAGTTCAACGCCCTGTTCCTCGCCTCGAGCCTGATGTCGACCGAGCTCTGGTACGCCTTCACCGGCAAGGGGTCGCTCGCGCCCGACGCCACGACCCAGCTGCGGGCTGCCTGACCAGCCGGACGCAACTGCGTCCATGCAGCTAAAGACTGCGCTTCACACGGCCCATCTCCCAAGGAGGTGCGGCCGTGATCCTTTTTTATGCTAAAATGAGCGAGAAATATACCGTAAACAATCTGCCTATGCCAAAGACTCCATATTCTAACAATATCCAAACGGTCATTCAT
>CAZOFS010000023.1:0-9587 GCA_964579335.1 uncultured Bdellovibrionales bacterium | reverse complement strand
GAGATAGTAGCGTTGGATCCATCGGCGTCAGTGCCATAGGTGGTTTGGAGGTCACCACCACTAGCGCTACAGGCAAGATCGGTTGTATTACAGAGAATTTTGGTCGTACCATTTTCGTTTACCTTGAATTTCTGAGCGCTCGAGTCATACCAGATATCACCGGCGGCTGCTCCTGAGACACCTGAAACTTGTACATTGAGGAAATCATCGACCGATACTCGCGCATCCGTGTTGGAATACAAGACCGGTGAAGTACCATCAAGGTCGAGGAAAAGATCGGTATTGTCAGCGCCGCTCGTTCCAGTAAAGGCAATGATGTCGTCGGTACCATTCCCAATCGTTTCACTGTTTTGAAGCGTGATGCCACCACTATCGAGCGTGAGACTGTCCGCTGTCGTTGCATCTTGGAGATCAATCGTACCCGCACCATTGGCCACGATTACCAGTGACTCACCAGAGCCAGTAGTGATGTCAGTCGTGGCACCAGAAATCGTCAGTGCCCCTGATGTGACTGAATCATTAAGGACAATCACACCAGCACCAGCAGCGGTCAGTGTGAGATCTTCACCAGAAGTAGTCGTGATATCGGTAGTGGCCCCCGAAAAAGTGAGGCCAGTGGAACCGATGGTTTTATTGGTCAATGTTTCAGTACCAGCGAGAGTGGCTAGTGTTCCCGTCGTAGGCAATGTCACCGTAGTGGCACCACTTGTGGTAAGGGTAACATCGTTACTGGCACTCGTCGTAAATGATCCACCGAAAGAAATGGTTTCGCCATTAGGGATAGTGAGCGTCCCTGTCGTATCAGTCACAGTCAGTCCACCAACTTTCTGTGCATTGAAAGCGTACGGCGCAGCGGTGAAGTGCACGCGAGGCGACATTTCACCATCACCGTTAAATTCAATCCCGAGATAGATATTGTCAGTATTGAAATCAATAGATCCCGGAAGATCAGTATGGGTCCCGAGATTGACTTGGAAAATACCATCCGTCACCGTGACCTGAGCTGTCCCCGAATCCCAGGTTTCGGTCCAGGCCGCTGTACCGCCCGAAGAAACCGTATAGAGTTTGAAGACAAAGTCGTAATCACCATTAGCGACATTGGTGCCATTGACATTAACGACTTTACCTTGAAAGCTGATTTGATCATTGATACCCGTTGCGGCCGAAACTGACCACCACGCTCCACTCACACCACTCATGATCAAAAAAATTGCAGCCAAAAACCAACCACTCTTTTTCTTGTTGGCCTTTGGTTTGTATTTCAAAATGTGTGGATTGTGTATTTGGGGTGAAAACATATTCACTCACTCCGAAAGCAATTTTGGAAAAACACGAAAACGATTGCGTTGGTTCACCCATCAACGCAGAATCTAGGCACGATATCAGTATATCAAAAAAATGGCTCTCTCAAAGGCCATTTCGATAAGATGTCAAGAGTATCATCGCTCGCTTTATTCACCTACCATTTGCAAACTTTCAAGCAGCGTCAAAAGTTCTGATCGCAACCCTGTAGCTTGGATCGGTGATGACAAAACGATGCTCATTACTCGGTTACCTATCATCCAAAAGGCTCCAGCTTCAAATACGGTACTATCTTTGGTAAACACAGTATAGTTTTGGCCCTGAATTTCCACTTTTTCCTTTAGATAAGCCTCTGTATCCATTTCTCGCAGACGATAACTCGCATACTCCCCGAGACTATATCCCGCTGTATCTTGAACCACTACTGCAATTTTCTGCCCTTCGATGTCATTACGACTGAGGAGTGTTCTTTCAAGCAGTGGAAAGTTGACAGCTTGACCATCGAGACGGGATTCAAAATCATCAGGGTAAGCAAAAGTAAAATACTTTCCTTGATACAGCGTTAAACGGGGGGGAGTTACTGTGGTATTGGCCTCTTGGACAGGAACAGTAATTGTCCCTATCGATTTCTGTCCCATCCACCACCAAAGAAACACTATGAGAGCGCCCAAAATAATACACCCACCGAGCCAAGAGCGCCACGCTTTGAACCTCTTCTCTGAAGTAGTAGGTTGTACACCTGATGTTTGATCCATGATTTAGACTCCTGTTTTGGTTTGTACTCGAAGTTTCCTCCGACGCCAAGAGCGCCACGCTACGTATACCCCCCCAAGGAATAGCCCCAATCCAAGCGTAAGGGGTGGGAATGAGAAATAACGCTTAGTTGAAACCGTGAATTGCTCCTCACCGTCGAAGCGATAGCTGGTATCCAACGTATACCAGCCAGGAAGCCAGGCCCGCTTGACCGGAAATAGCTTGACCGGAAATAGCCTCTCTGTTTCAGGCAAGACCAAGCTCGTAGCTTCATTGATAATCCCTTTGGCTACCAAGCGACCCGCCGGGTCACGCAGCTCGAGCATACCTCGGGGCACCACATGCACATTACCTTCATTACGGAAGCGCAGCGTCATCTCTGGAAGACGGAAGGGTCCACTGGTTTCTTGCTGTTCAATGAGTGCTAATTTTGGATTAGCTCCACCAACCTTTTTGACAAAGAGGAGTGCAGCCACCATGTGGTTGATGGCGATAGTATTGGGTGCACCTCGCTCAGGATCCTTGGCCGATTGAAACACGACTGCGCCATAGTGCCCTCCAGGCGCCAGAGTATCGTCATTGCGAATAGTCACCTGAATCGTGGCACTCTCTCCAGGTGCGAGAGAAACAGTATCACGATCGATCTTCATCCACTCAGCCAAAGCGTAGTTGGACCGAAGATCGCCCTTGGCTCCAAGAAACGCTACGCCACCCGACTCATCAAGATTACCAAAATCATAAACACTCAAACGAAATGGGGTAATCGCTTGAGTGGTATTGGTCAGTGTTACTTCAGCCTGCGCCTCTCGTTCATCATTAATCACCACTTCCTGAAACATCGGGGTCACACTCAACTCAGCTCCAAAAAGGAGCTGTGGGACCAGAAGTCCAATCAAAACAATCAGACCTGAGGCGAAGCTGCGGTTGGAGAAGCAAAGATTTTGCGCCATAGTTTCATGATACTCGAACGGAGACCAATAAAGAAGAAAAAGCCAACAAAGAGTGCCCCGATCAAGATCCTCCATGGCACCACCCAAAAGCTCACTACTCCTTCGATTGGTACGTCCCTCGTCCCATCGTCATAGATGAGAAGGAGTTTGGCAGTGTACTTCCCGAAGCGGAGTTTGGAAGCATCAGCCCAATTCCAAGTAAGGTCGAGGGTGGGATTCCCCGCTTCATCAAGGACCGTAGCTCCGTTTTCAACCTTGACCTGGTAGACCGGGAAACCATCTGTCCAATCCGATTCAAAAAGACGAGTGGAGTTGGGGAGGATATTACCTTTGGCTTCATTCACTTCGAGGAGAGCGATTTCTTTGCCGCTCCACTCCGTGAGGAAAATATTACCTCGAGGAGCCACATGCACATTGCCAGTGTTTTTGAGCGCGATGGTAAAGCGAGTAGGGAGGAATTCATACATGGTTTTGTCCGTAGAGAACTCGGAGACTGTTACCTCCCGTTTCGCATCAGGTACCCTAGCTTCAAGCAGGACGAGAGTGGCTGTACCACCCACGACAGCAGTTTGCTTCGGAGCGAGCTCTGTTTCTGGAGTATCACGGGTAAAGACAAAGGCGTAGTAGTAGCCAAACGAAGCTTCGGGTGGCAGGGTAAAGGTAGCAGTGATAGTTTTCCATTCTTCAGGAGCGATTGTGAAGGTGGGTTCTGAGAAGCTGACCCAATCATCAAAGGTATCGGTTGATTCAAGATCCATGAGAGCAGGTTTGCCACTGTCTTCATAGGCATTGAACTTGAGGATATCGATTTTGATTTTTTCTTCGGAAAGGCCAGCGTTTTTGATCTTGAGGGGAGTAGAGATGGTAGTCCCTGGTTCGGCGATGAGGGAGATAGGGAGAGGAGAGGTAACTAAACGCAAACCAGCCTCAGCTGGGGTTTGGGCAGAGAGAGTCATAGGGAGCCCCATGCCGACAATGAAGAGAAGGATTGAATAAACGAGTGAACGGCTCAGCATAGACTTATACTTTTTGGACATTTTGCTGGAGTAATTTGAGACGACGTCGCAAGCGGATTACATAGATACTGAGTCCGATGATGAGCCCAATATTAAGTACAGCTAAAGCTAAGATCCTCCATGGCACCACCCAAAAGCTCACTACTCCTTCGATTGGTACGTCCCTCGTCCCATCGTCATAGATGAGAAGGAGTTTGGCAGTGTACTTCCCGAAGCGGAGTTTGGAAGCATCAGCCCAATTCCAAGTAAGGTCGAGGGTGGGATTCCCCGCTTCATCAAGGACCGTAGCTCCGTTTTCAACCTTGACCTGGTAGACCGGGAAACCATCTGTCCAATCCGATTCAAAAAGACGAGTGGAGTTGGGGAGGATATTACCTTTGGCTTCATTCACTTCGAGGAGAGCGATTTCTTTGCCGCTCCACTCCGTGAGGAAAATATTACCTCGAGGAGCCACATGCACATTGCCAGTGTTTTTGAGCGCGATGGTAAAGCGAGTAGGGAGGAATTCATACATGGTTTTGTCCGTAGAGAACTCGGAGACTGTTACCTCCCGTTTCGCATCAGGTACCCTAGCTTCAAGCAGGACGAGAGTGGCTGTACCACCCACGACAGCAGTTTGCTTCGGAGCGAGCTCTGTTTCTGGAGTATCACGGGTAAAGACAAAGGCGTAGTAGTAGCCAAACGAAGCTTCGGGTGGCAGGGTAAAGGTAGCAGTGATAGTTTTCCATTCTTCAGGAGCGATTGTGAAGGTGGGTTCTGAGAAGCTGACCCAATCATCAAAGGTATCGGTTGATTCAAGATCCATGAGAGCAGGTTTGCCACTGTCTTCATAGGCATTGAACTTGAGGATATCGATTTTGATTTTTTCTTCGGAAAGGCCAGCGTTTTTGATCTTGAGGGGAGTAGAGATGGTAGTCCCTGGTTCGGCGATGAGGGAGATAGGGAGAGGAGAGGTAACTAAACGCAAACCAGCCTCAGCTGGGGTTTGGGCAGAGAGGGAAGCAGGAAAGGAAAGGAGTGAAGCAAAAACAAAGAGAAGGAGGTAGGCTTTCAATCGCATAGCAGGCTATTCAGTAAGTGTCTTTAGTATATCATCCTCAAAAACTGCTGCCAAAAAAACTACCCCCCAGACTGAGGAGTAGTTTTTGAACAGAAAGAGAGGGGCGTGCCGAGTCTTAGAACCGACCTGCAGCCACGACAGTAAGGGTATCGGTATAGTCAGTTGCAGCAGCCTGGACAGCTGAGATTTTAGCCCGTTCAATGAGGGTCAGAATATCACCGTCAGTCGTACCACTAGAAGCAGCGATCGGCTGGAAAGAGGTTGAGAGCGTACCACCAGAAGTAGAGTTGGTTCCGTTGTATTCTGCACCATAGTTAGATGCTTGTGTTACCGTACCAGTACCCGTTCCTGAATCAGTCGTAATATCGACATCTAATACATAGCCAGTTGAGGAGGCAAGATCGGTAGGGGCATTATCAACTGAGCCTGCCGTCGCGATAGAAGCACCTGTTGAAACTGAGTTGAGAGCGGCATTGGCACTCTTGACCCAAGCCACCCAACCAGAAGCGGCATTGGTTGAGATTGTTACTGTACGACCTGAGGTAGAGGTAGTGGTTGTAGAAAGATTACTCGTAAAAGTATCAGTATTGCCTGAAAGAGAGAAGGAGAAAGTAGCAGGCACTGTCGCTGTCACCACAATCTGGTCATCAGAAACAATCGAGAGCGCATACCCAGAACTATCAATCGTAGCTGGACCACTGGTCCGAGTCGTCACTGTCCCGGTTTTGTCATTGCCGGCTGTACTCGTCGTCAGAGTGCTTGAGGCAGCAAAGTTAAAACAATACAAAGTACTAACCACAAGGTCTCCTGAAGGAAAAGTAACTGTCTGACCAGAAACCGCAGTGGCAGTTGCGATACTTGGCCAAGCTGTAGCCCCTGAAGGAAGGTTACTCGTCGTCACGGTCCAGTTGGAAGCAGTACTATTGACCGTAAATCCAGAAGGGAAAGTTACTTGAACATCAGCTTCCGTCCCAGCAGTATCTGCCTGAGCGCAAATCGTTCCACCAGTCGCTGTAGAGGCTTTGAGCCGATCAAGCCGGATATAGACTTGCTCGAAGTTCCCCGCCTGAGCTGAATGAACCCAGAGGAGGAGGGGCAAGAAAAGACTCGCTCCAATGATAGAGAGCTGCAAAGCGCTAATGTGTTTGATAGAGAAAGTCGACATACTTTTTGTTTTCGAAAAAAAGAAAAGGCTACCCACATGAAGAGCCACCCTTTTCTCTAACTTTGCTATTGATATACCCAGTATACACGATCGATAACGCAAAGTCAAGATGGCTTCACAGAAATTGTAGCACACTTTTTTGAGAAAGTACCAATTTCGTCAACCCCACTACCCCTAAAAACTCGCCGAAGCAATCACCGTCAATGTTTCGGTGTAGTCAGAGGCAGCTGGAGTGACCGCGGAAGACTTGGCCTTGAGAAGGAATGAGCCCCGGCCACCAGAGACAGGTCCACTCACAGTAAAAATTTCTCGCACCGTCGTGTCGGTCGTCGCTACATTGTTGGAGGAAAGATTGTACGCTGTCGCGATCGAGAAGGTACTCCCCGCTGATTGAGTCGCGGTCGATCCCTGAGCCCCAAAGCCCTCTGAGAGACTAGTGAGATTCCCAGTCACAGCATTAATGGTGTAGCTTGCTCGACTACTCAGAAGACCAGCATTGCTCGCCACTACATAGACTCGTCCGCCACTTTCACCATTGGTATCAAAGTCCACCCAGATTTTCTGTGGACTACTGGTCACCGCTCCAGCGATAAGGTCTCCAAAATTAGTGGTAAAAGGTGGGTCCGTATCGGTATCACTCGATGACACATCAATATCGAAGGTGAGTTTTTGTCCCACAGTAGCAGCACTCGCTGAAGGACCGTAGCCAGTTTCCGTAAATTTTCCTTGCCAAGCCTTGACTTTGACTTGGTACGTCGTATTGGCGAGGAGTCCGATGATGAGGAAACCACTCGCTCCACCCCAAGCACTATAGGTCTGATAATCCTCGAGTCCAAGAGTAGCACCTACCGTGTTATCACTTTGGACATAGCGATTGTCACTGGCAAAGTTATCGGTGCTAATAGTGATGGCAAACAGGGTGTCACTCGGATTACCTCCCGTCGCGAGCGTGAGCTTGAGTTTATTGTAGTAATTACTCGGATTGGTAAACGTTGGAGCTGGGGGGACATTGGCTTGATTGGTGTATTGGAGTCCTGGCCCAAGATCGTAGGTTGTCCCATCAAGCGTCGTAGCATTTTGTTCACCCGCAATTCCCTCAATCGCATAGTTAGTGGATGTGCCATTACCTACACCACCACCCCCATAGCCAAAGTCTTTAAGCTGATAGTTGGTACTGGCCGGTAATACAAACAAAAAAACAAACCCCATCCGGAAAGCGGGCGAGAGTCGTTTCTTGAGTTGTAGCCACAGAGTATGCATGGACTCACCAAGCCAAAGATTTGAAAAAATCTACTTGCCAAGAACCACCACCACTGCTGCTGCAGTCGCATCTTTGTCACCAGCCTTAGCAGGCGAGGTGGTCACTGACGGATACGTTTTAGCTACTGTCGCCTTGAGTGTCTCAGCGTCTCCCTGTGAGGAAGCTGCGTAATAAATAACTGTACCAGTGTGATCAGCCACGGTATTACCAAACGCAGCTTTGGCATACCCCGCTTTCTTTAAAAGCTCGGTGAGGGTACTGGCGCTTCCTCGTGCTCCGCCACCATTGAGAACTTTGACTTCGAGTGTAGCAAGGTCCGTTGTCGAAGGAGTTGGCGTTTCTGTAGATGTCGGAGCGGGTGTCGCAGGCGTAGGAGCAGGAGCAGGAGTTTCTGCCACTGGCTCGACCACTCCCTTCTCACCCAACTCTTGAATAGAAGGCGTCGAGCGTTCCACCTGAGCTTCTTGCCAGAGACGATAACCAAAATAACCAAAGGTCCCCGCCAAAATAACGAGAAGAAGACACATCACTCCCACAATCATCCCGCCGAGGAATACTTCATTGGATTCTTTGGCTGCGGTCACTGGGGCGATTGGTGTCACTCCTATTTCGTCAGGTGTAGCTGGTGGAGTAGGTGTAGTAACAGTGGTTGAGGTATTGGCTGTTGGCTCGGACATAGAAACTCTCCGGACAATGATTACTCTTTCACAAAGACACACGTTCTCAAAAGTACTTTTAGTATATCATGCGCCCCACGCTTCTCTACAAGGGTCGGATCGCTCGGGCAACAGCTCGTACAACCCGCGGATCAAAGTTGCCTGGGATAATCTGTTCTCGAGTCGGTCGTCTAACGAGAGCCGCTAGATTGATCGCTCCCTGTACCAGCATGGCTTCGGTAATTTCCCTGACCCGATGATCGAGCGCACCCCGGAAGATTCCTGGGAAACCGAGCGAATTATTGATCTGATTAGAGAAATCTGATCGACCGGTCGCCACTACCCAAGCCCCAGCTGTGAGCGCCTCATCGGGCATAATTTCTGGAATCGGATTAGCCAAAGCAAACACAATCGACTTCTCGGTCATAGCACTGATGTGCTCTCGAGTAATCGCTCCAGCTTTGGACACGCCAATACAGATGTCTGCCTCGGTGAGCGCAGTCAAAAGATCACCGTCGAGCTTACGAGGATTGGTGACTTTAAGCAGTAATTTTTTAAATGGATCCAAATCTCGACGCTTGGGACCGATAATACCGTGACTATCCAAAAGTACAATGTCTTTCACGCCAAAGAGAAGTAGAAGTTTGGCAATAGCTTGACCCGCCGCTCCAGCACCATTAATAACGACTCGCGTCGTTTTGAGATCTCGTTTCACCACCTTGGCAGCATTGATGAGACCTGCCAGTACTACCATGGCTGTCCCATGTTGATCATCATGAAAGACGGGGATATCGAGGAGCTTCCTGAGCTTGGCTTCCACTTCAAAACATTTGGGAGCGGCAATGTCCTCGAGATTGATCCCGCCAAAAACTGGGGCAATGTTTCGAACAGTCGCAACGATCTCATCCACATCCTGTGTATTGAGTACGATGGGAAACGCATCGACACCGGCCAAGGCTTTGAAGAGCATGCATTTCCCCTCCATCACTGGCATAGCTCCCTCGGGTCCGATATTACCGAGACCCAAGACTGCTGACCCATCGGAAACTACTGCGACGGTATTCCCCTTCATCGTATAGTCACGCATCATCGTCTTGTGTTTAGCGAGGTACGATGAGACCGCCCCGACACCTGGCGTATAGTAAGTGCTCAGGTCTTCTTTGGTAGTAAGCGCAGCTTTTGGAGCGATGCTAATTTTTCCACGCAATTTCTTGTGTACTCGCAATGCCTTCTCAGCATACATATTCTTGTGCATAGTCAGTTGGTCAAAAGTGATATTGGTAGTTTACCATGGGAGAAAAAGCTCCTTATGAAGGAGATTCTCCCGCTTTCCCTGCCTGCCCTGGTTTGGTTTTGCCAACCAATTTAATGTCTCTTTCTTTCCTCGCCAAAAGAAAGAGACGAAAGAAAGGCGCCCCGTGCTT
>CAZOFS010000022.1:0-10705 GCA_964579335.1 uncultured Bdellovibrionales bacterium | reverse complement strand
TCTCACGCTGTTGCCAGCATTGGATTTTGAGTCCAACGTGTCTACCATTCCACCATCCGGGCGATGATTATAAGCTATCAAGATACCTTCTCCCTTGTCCACTTTTTAAAAACTTTTCTCTTACCCTCGCAGTCCTGTAATCGGCGTACGTCTCTGTGAGGAGGAGTCTGAAAGGAGCATAAGCTTTCTTGCTATGGCTATGTTGAGAGAGTCTCCTGTCTAGGTTATTTGTTATCCCGATGTATCGATATTTTCGTACCTCACTTGATATGACGTAGAGAATAACAGGTGTGTCCATAAGTCTTCTCTGTGTGATCGCCCGAGGCGATTAAAATACACCAGAGGCGATCAAGTCTACCATTTTTACTAGCCTCTGGCTAGTCGCCCTTGCCCCGTACCATCTTCTGAAGATTGGTACTGGGGATCCCGGCTTTTGGCTCTTTTGAGCTACAAACACTATCGAGCATAGGCAATTGCCCCGGTCTTGTCAATCAAGTATACTAGCAACAAGTGACAGGCAACAAGTGACAGGAGATTACCTGTTTCTTGTTTCTTGTCTCGTGTCACTTCTATGGCTACTGTCATTGCTTTCGTCAATCAAAAAGGTGGGGTAGGTAAGACTACTACCACCATCAATGTAGCCCGCTACCTTGCCGAAGAGGGGAAGCGGGTGCTTCTCGTTGACCTCGATCCACAGGGCAATGCTTCGTCTGGACTTGGTGTTCATGTGAGAAATCTCGAGAAAAACCTCTATCACGCCATGATTCTTGGGCTTCCTACTCAGGAGATCATCCTCGATATTGGGATCGAGAACCTCTATCTCATCCCAGCGGCGCAGGATCTCGCCGGAGCTGAGATCGAAATGGTGCATGTAGCTGAGCGTGAGTTTCGCCTCTACCAGGCCATTCGTCAGGTGCGCGATCAGTTTGATTATATCCTCATCGATAGTCCGCCATCGCTTGGGCTGCTTACGGTCAATGGACTGGTCGCGAGTGATGGTGTCATCATTCCCGTCCAGACTGAGTACTATGCGCTCGAGGGACTGTCGCAGCTCTTGGGGACAGTCGAGCTCGTTCGTGAACATCTCCAGCCCAAGCTCCAGATTTTTGGCGCCCTCCTCACGCTCTTTGATCGGCGCAACCGCTTGGCCCGCCAAGTGGTAGACGAAGTACGGCGACATTTCCCTGGCCCAGTGTTTGAGAGTGTTATCCCGCGCTCCGTTCGTCTCGCTGAGGCACCGAGTTTTGGTAAATCCATCCTTGACTTCGATGCCTTCTCCAAAGGCGCCCGGGCGTATCGAGCGGTGGTACGGGAACTCCTGAGCCGAGAGACTCAAAAGACTGAATAGAATTTCAAATTTCAAATGACAAATTTTAAAATAAATCTCAATGATAAAATGGTTAAAACTTTTTTTGGTTTACACTTTTATTTTGAAATTTAAAATTTAGATTTTAACATTTCCCTATGAGTCAACAATACGGTTTGGGTCGTGGCCTCGCCTCACTTATCCCACCCAAAAAATCTGATCAAGCGGTCGCGCCGCCCAACGTTTCGATGGCGAAGCCTGCTGTCTTGCCTACTACCACTCTCTCACATCCTGAGACACCAGTGACGCATGAAATCCCGATCGGCTCTATTATCCCCAATCCCAATCAGCCACGCCTTCACTTCGACGAAGGGAAGCTCGCTGAGCTCACCGAATCGATCCGTGAGCACGGCATCCTTCAGCCACTCATTGTCACTCAGCGCGACGGCGGCTATGAACTCATCGCTGGTGAGCGACGGCTTCAGGCGGGGAAGCGAGCTGGACTCACGATGGTACCGGTCGTCGTACGTGAAGCGGGAAACCAAGAAAAACTCGAGCTTGCCATTATTGAGAATATTCAGCGACATGACCTCAACCCAATCGAGGAAGCCAAGGCCTATCTTCGTTTGGCTGAGGAATTTGGTCTGGCCCAAGACGCGGTGGCCAAGAAAATGGGGAAAAGTCGCAGTACTGTCGCCAATACATTGCGTCTCCTCACGCTTCCGGTCGAGATTCAGCGGGCTGTGATCGAAGGCAAACTCTCTGAGGGTCATGCCAAGGCGCTTCTCGCTATCGACAATCCCGAGAAGCAGCGGGCGCTCTTTGAGCTCATCATCAAAGAAGAACTTACCGTACGTGAAACCGAAGACCGCGCTCGGGCCGTCGCCGTCCGCTCACATGTCCGGACCACGCGCGAACTCAGTCCAGAAATTGTGGCCAAGGAAGAGTGGCTCACGCAAGAGCTGGGGACCAAAGTTAAAATTAGCGCTCGGGGCAAAGGTGGCAGGATCACCATCGAGTACTACTCGCCCGAAGAACTCAATACCATACTCGGCCGCATGGCCTAGGATTAGGAAACAATAATTTCTTTTGCTGTCTTGTATCCCACTTTCTTTTGGCAGCAAAAGAAAGTGGAGAAAGAAAACTGCCTGCTAGATTCAGAGGTTGAACAGGGAGCGATTGACTGCGAGTCATTGCCTCGCGAGGGACTGAGGCAATAAGCTCCTCTCTGTCCATCGAATCTGTTACCAACCTCTTTCATCGCGCAGGGATTTTTACATTCAGACTCCCAACCCCGTCCGCGGCGGAAGGTGAGTCGGTTTGTTTGTTCGCTGGAAGATCACCGTTGGATCAGTCAGACGCGAGGCAACGGCTGGAAGCGAACGGTAACAAACCATGAACCGTGAGACTAGGACGGCGCTTTTCTTTTGTCCACTTCTTTTGGCGGCAAAAGAAATGGACGACAAAATGGTTAGCAAAACCTGCCTGCCATGCCTGAAGCAGGCAAACCGGCAGGCAGGGAAAGTGGAAGATAAAGTAAAAAACAGTAGGTTTGATTTGGTATAATAGACAGATGACACGAGACTACTCCTTCACCAAACATCGTATTTTCCAATGGATGGGCATACTTTTGGCCCTGGGTATTATTGCCGTGGGGTATTGGTGGTACCAAAGCCAGGCAAGTACGCTCAATAAGTCTCCAACAGGCTCTCTCACCAGTGGCCTCGTCGGCTACTGGACTTTTGATGGAGCAGATACGAGTAGCACCACTGCGACTGATCGGAGTGGGAATAGTAATACCGGTACCCTTACCAATGGGCCGACGACTACGGAGGGTAAAGTGGGTCAAGCTCTTAGTTTTGACGGAGTTAATGATTATGTGGCTGTAGCGAGTAGCCCCTCGCTTACTTTTGGCTCTAGTCCACACACTGTATCTTTTTGGTTCAAGGTAAATACAGCCTTCAATTCATCTTCAGCTACTAGCGTACCACTGATTACTCGGCGTGATTCTGATGATGTAAATTTTAGCTGCACGCTTCGAGGAACGGACTATGCCAATGGTTCTGGGAGTGCTGGAACTATGCAGATTAAGTATGAGTCACAGTCTGCGGTAGCAGCCGTGTATTGGCATACTACACAAAATTCATGGGCAGCCAATGTCTGGTATCACGTAGTAATTATCATCAATACAGATGGCACCAATAGTAATGTGTACATCAATGGAGTGGCGGCCAAAGGAGGATCTTCTGGTGGAACGACTATATACGATACCAATTACGCGTCGGAGTGGCGTCTTGGTCGTGGTGATTTTGATACAGCTTCCAATCTTTCGGGAGTAAAGTATCTTTCGGGCTCTCTTGATGAAGCACGTATCTACAACACTGCGCTTACCGCGACTCAAATTCAGTCGCTCTATGCCCTGGGCCAGAGTGACAAAACCAACTCGAGTGTCTCCCAGCCCCAAGGCACCGGCCGTCTCGACTCTGGCCTCGCTGGTTACTGGGCACTGGACAATGGGAGTGGTACGAGTGCGACCGATTCATCTACCAATGGTAACACCGGCACCCTCACCAATGGCCCAACTTGGACGACGGGGCAAATTGGGGGTGCAGTAAGTTTTGATGGCACAGATGATTATCTATACATATCTTCAGCTGCACCATTGGCTATTGGTGTTGGAAGTAAAGTCTCAACATCGTTTTGGTATACGGCCAACGTCAGTAATGGAACAACTCAGACTATCTATCAGCGAGCAGGTGGTGCTTGCTCGCAATACGTTGCCAATATAACAGGTGGAGCCTCCACGGATACGCTTATTTTTTACTATCGCGACAATGGTTGTGGTGGGATAGATGGCTATTCAGTATCGAGTATCACCAAAAATACCTGGCACCATGTTGTGAGTACTTACGATACTATCACTGGGGTACTCTCTGTCTATGTAGATGGCGTGAGAGTGGCTACCACTACTTCAGTGCCTAGTTCAAGTATCTCCGATGGGGTGACCCTGACTATCGGTGCTGGCCAGGGGGGAACAAATTTTTTTGGTGGAACCTTGGACGAATTCCGTTTTTATAACCGTATCCTCTCAGCTGATGAAGTCTCCCAACTCTATCGTCTCACGGCTCCAACTGGAGTCGACACCAGTCTCAAGGGCTATTGGAGCTTCAATGCTCAAGACATGAGTAGCACTACGGCCTATGATCGCTCTGGCGCGGGCAACACGGGGACCCTCACCAATGGTCCAGCTATAGCCGAAGGCAAGCTTGGCCAAGCTCTCAGTTTTGATGGGAGTGATGATTATGTCAGTGTGAATAATAGTTTTGGTTATGCCAACACCACATTTACAGCTTGCGCATGGATAAAAACTACCTCAGCTAGCAATGAAGTCATTGTTTCCCAACAGAACAACGTTGCGAGTACTTATGGTGGCTGGAATCTGGGAGTGAACAATAATACGACGAATAAATTTGGTATTATCCTCAAGGAGAGTAGTGGGAATAACCCATATACCGTTGCTAGTAATACCTCTGTGAATGATGGGCAATGGCATCATACGTGTGCTGTTATAACGACCAGTACGACGGTGTCAGCCAATAATACAGCGCTACTTTATGTCGACGGAGTGAACGATCAGGCTTCACCCGTGTTGGACGGATCGAGAGTATACACGGCTACTACGGACTCCCTTCGGATTGGTTCTCGAGTTGGCAGTTCAGGGTCACCAGTTCAACTCTTTGCTGGGAGTATTGATGAAGTCCGGATCTACAACACCGCTCTTACAGCTGCTCAGATCAAGGCTTTGTATGATGCGGGCCAATCGGACAAACAAAACTCGAGCGTCTCCCAACCCCAGGGCACAGGTCGGCTTGATAGTGGCCTCGCTGGCTACTGGCCCTTGGATAACGGGAGTGGTACGAGCGCCACCGATGGTAGTGTCAATGCCAGCAATGGCACGCTCACCAATGGCCCCACCTGGACCATAGGGCAAATTGGGGGCGCAGTGAATTTTGATGGGACAGATGATTATATTGTAAGTAGTTCAAGCATCAATTTTGCTAGTCTATCATTTACTGTGGCTGGTTGGGCCAAGCGTACCTCGACTGGTACCTATGATATTATCCTTGGGAATGGAACATACTCAGGTGACTCTACTGTTCTCCAGTTTGGATTCAATAATTTAGATAAGCTCATGTGTTCTTTTTTTGCTAACGATTTGGCTACTTCTTTAACGTATACGGACAGTAATTGGCACCATTGGGTCTGTGCGTATAATGCAACTACAAATTTTCGTGCGATATATCTGGATGGGGTTTTGGTAGCGAGCGATACGGCACCTATTGACTATCTTGGCTCAGGAGTCATTTATTTAGGAGATGATAGCGGTGTTGGTAGCTCTGGCAGCTTTAGTGGACAATTAGACGAACTCCGCATCTATAACCGAGCCCTCTCGACTGATGAAATCTCACAACTCTACCGCCTCACCTCACCCACCGGCGTCGATACCAGCCTCAAGGGCTACTGGAGTTTCAATGGGAAAGATATGAGTGGTACCACGGCCTATGATCGCTCTGGCGCTGGCAACAACGGTACACTTACCAATGGCCCGACTATTACCGAAGGCAAGCTCGGCCAAGCTCTCAGTTTTGATGGGACAGATGATTATGTCAGTGTTCCATCGTCAACGTCCATATACCCATCGCTACCGCTGACGTTTTCCTTTTGGGTCAAACCCAATACGGTTGCCAGCGCCCAAGGAGTTTTTGGAGCACGAGAAGCAGTGCAACATGAAGGATATTGGGCTGCTATCAATTCAGATGGCTCTATTGGTATTAGTTATGGAGATTGGACCACCTGTGGCTCTGGTGGGCGTCGAACCAAAACAAGTGCAGCTTCAGCTTTGGTTGCAGGTCAATGGCAACATGTCGTTGGCATTTTGCGAGGAGCAACCGATATGACTATCTATGTGAATGGCACCGATGTTGGTGGGACGTACTCGGGTACTGGTGGGACAATTACTTACAGTGCCTTGCCCATACTGAGACTTGGAGCTGTTGGTGGTAGTGGGGGATGTTCGGCTACGTATCTTAATGGCTCACTCGATGAAGCTCGGTTGTACAACCGCGCGCTTTCGGCCGGTGAGGTAGCTGCACTCTACAACGCTGGCCGTTAGGAAAGCGTTCACTGGTAGCCTAGCTTCCAAGTGAATGAAGGCTAGCCATTCGTGAGTTCTGCCGACTAGAGAAGCTCGGTTTTGTCTTGCTTGAGCTTTTCGATGATCTTCTTGATATCACCCGCGACTTGGTCGCGGCGAGCGACAAGGAGGGCATCATCGGTATCGATAATGACAAGGTCCTCGACGCCGATCGTGGCGACGAGGCGTTTGCCGCTTTGGACGAGGATGTTTTTGCTCCCGAGGTCGATATGCTCACCATTGACGACGGAGTGATGGCCAGATTTGGTGGCGAGGAATTCATGGAGGGTACTCCAGTTGCCGACATCGCTCCACTGGAGGGGAGAGGGGATGACCAGGCGATACTCTGGTTCGAGGCGTTCGACAATGAGGGTATCGATGGGTTCACTGGGGGCCAGGGCATAGAGCTCTGTAAGCTTGGCTTCACTTAGGGTACCAGCGACTTCCTCAGTGTTGATGCTTTCGATACATTTGGCCAATTCAGGGGCGAGGGATGCGGTCCAAGTAGCAAATGTGACGGGGGAGAAAATAAAGTAGCCAGCGTTCCAGAGGTAATCGAAACTGCGGAGATATTCCTCGGCGGTTTTTTGGTCTGGTTTTTCTTTGAAAGCATCTACCTGGAATACTCGCTTGTCATTTACTACGGCTATTTCGCGGCCCATTTTGATATAGCCGAGTCCGGTGTCGGGCTTGGTCGGATTGATACCGATGACGACGAGCTTGTCTGGAGTCTTTTCGACTGTGGCGAGGGCGGCACCAATGGTGGATCGGAATTCATCGGGATTCTCGATGGCGTGGTCAGAAGCAATAGTGGCGACGATTGCCTCTGGATCACGTACTCTGATCATGGCTGCGACGAGTGCGATAGCGGGAGCGGTATTTCTTGCTTCCGGTTCGATAATGATATTGTCAGGTTTGAGGTCTAGGAGTTGTTCAATCACGAGCTCTCGGTATTCACTCGTTGTGGAAACAAAGATATTGTCTCGCGGTACCAAACCTCTGACTCGATCAAAAGTCTCCTGAATCATGGTTTGTCCAGAGATAAACGACTGGAATTGTTTGGGCCGTGATTTCCGCGAGAGCGGCCAAAGGCGAGTACCAGAGCCACCAGCCATGATAACGATGTAGTGGTGCGAGTTGGACATAGGTTTCAAATACCAAAATACATTCTTTGCCCTCTTTGGGGGATCTCGTCCCTATGGTACAGTAAAGGAAAGAATTTGCAATTGACGAGAGTCACGTTTTTTTGTTATGGCTGCCAATACCCAACTCACGAACCCTTTCTTGGGAGAGAATGAGGATCAATCTCCAAGTGTTTCAAACGGAGGATCGACCCCAGTCCAAGCTCCTGAGCCACCCCGGAGTGCTTTTTCGATTCGCCCAGCTGCATCCGGATTAAACGATGCCAAATCTTCCGCCTCGACCCCGCCCGTTACTCCTGGGGTACCAACCACAGTGCAGGTTATCAAGGGACCAGTTGCTCCATCAAGTTCAAGCCGATCAGACACGTCTTTGAAAGTTCCAGCCGATACTGGAGATGCGGCTGAACGACGTAAGCGTTTACTATGGGGAGGTGTGGCTTTGCTTCTAGTGCTTTTGATTGCAGGAGGAGTGTATTGGTGGTGGCAGCGTCCAGTGGTTGAGGAACCGGCAACTGTGACTGAACCAGCTCCCTCGACCACTCTTCCGGTGGTGACGGAAGAAGCTCCACCAGCACTCCTCGATGATACGGCGAGTTACCGGAGTGAAAATTTCAAAGCCGGAGAAATCGTGCTCCTCGGTGAAGCTCAGTTTCTCCAGGGTGACGAAGGCATAGCCCCACTCACCCTCGAAGGGATCCGAGGTGAAGCCTTTACTGAAAAAAATAAACAGGAGGTGAAACTCGTCATTACGTGGACGACCAATAAGCTTGCGACTGCGGAAGTGAGCTATGCCAAGGGCTTGGGCCAGACGCCCAAGATAGCTGAAACGGATGACTTCGCTTATGATCACAGCCTCATTCTCACGGGACTCGATCCAGCGTCGACCTACCTCTATACCATCAAAGCGACGGATCGTTTCGGGAATATCGCAACGAGTGAACCGTATGCTGTTTTTACGGGGGCCCGATCGGTGTCGCTCTTTGATCTCATCGCGGGAGCAATTGGCGATGTCTTTGGCTGGGCAGTGAAGTAAAAACAAAGAGCAATTAACAATAAGCAAAAAATAATTAGCAGTCAGCAAGAAACAGGAACCAGAGAGGAAAAGAGGAAGTAATTAACCAGGAGATTTTGCCAAAAAAGCAAGATCTTTTTTGTTTTGGTACGATGGTTGAACAGCTGATTCAAAATGACCCTTGACAGGTATTGAAAGTGGATAAGTTTCTCTCGAAAAAACAGTTTTTTCGTGCTACTATATGTATATGGCATGAATGTCCGCCATGCATTGGTATGTAAAAAATAAAAACCGAAAAGTTTTTACATTTGTCCTGTTGGCCGTGATGGCGATAGGGGCGCCTATTCTCTGGGGGAACACAATTCGTCCTGTTTTTGCGCAGTCTATAAATCAAATTCCGGTTGCCCTGTCTCTCTTTGGTTCTGACAATAAAGCCGTAGCCAATGGTGAATATCAGATTCGTTTTGCCCTCTATCGGGTAGATCGCACCATAGCTGACGCCTATCCGTCCAATACCGATGCTGGTAACCGTATTTGGGAAGAAACCCAAACCGTCAATGTGACTGGAGGGGTCGTGCGGGCCTTCCTCGGGTCAGTCAATTCACTTTCGAATATCGTAAACTTTGAAAACGGGGATTATTACCTCGGGGTGCGAATCGGTACTGATTCGGAAATGGTGCCACGCAAAAAATTGGGGGCTGTACCTGCAGCGCTCAATGCACAGTATTTGCGTGGTAAAACTTTTGGGACCAATGCTGGAGATTTGGTGGCGCTCGATACGAAAGGCAAAATCAGTATCAAACAGCTGCCAGTTGGGACAGGCAACAACCAATTGGTGCGTGGTGATGACCCTCGGTTGGGCGAGGATGAAAACGCACACGAGCAAAACACCGATCTTGGTACTGACTCTACGGTTTTCACGATCGGTTTGGGGAGTGCTCTCAGTGGGAATTTCGATCTTTCGGTTTCGAGCGCTGGTACGCCACCGAGTCTTCGCTACAATGCTACGCTGCAAGCGTGGCAATTCTCCGATGACGGCACGACTTTTACGAGTTTGTCTGATTCTGGATCGGTAGATTTTCTTGAAACAGCGGATGGGACAGGCTCTACTTCATCGTATTCAGGATTTGAATTAGCAGGAACGGATTCTGATGAACTGGCGCTCCTTCAGGGTTGTGCCAATGGTCAGGGGATCGCTTGGAACGACGCAACCAATGTGTGGGAATGTGCCAGTTTCTCGGCTGGTCTCTCGGGGACGGGCACCAATGGTTACGCTGTGTACTGGAGTGGCACAAGTTCGCTTGGCTCGGAGCAGTACCTCGACGAGTCACGGGGTGGGACTGGACTCAATGCCTCGGCCGCGAGTAACGGGTCACTCCTTATCGGCAATGGTGCTGGCTTTACCCTCAATACGCTCGGAGCCGACAATGGCATCGCCATCACCAATGGTGGCGGGACTATTTCGATCGGGCTCGATGTCACCACGACGGGGACGACTGCTACGACCTCATCTAACTCTGGCCTTGAAACCACAGCGAGTGGGCTACGCCTCCTTGGCGGCTGTAGTAATGATCAGGTACTGGCCTGGAGTACGGGTTCGAGTGCTTGGGTGTGCTCCAACAAAAGTGGTGGGACGAGTGATTGGACGAGTACGGGATCACTCACGTACCTGACTGATGTGACGGATGATCTCGTGATTGGAGGTACAGCTGCCGATGAAGGATTTTTCTTTGATGTTTCGGCTGGGACGCTCTCCTTTGAAGGGAGTGCCGCCAATGGTTTTGAAACAGCGATCGGTGTTGTCAATCCGACTGGTGACAATGCGATCAATTTCCCCAATGCTTCAGGTACGGTGATCACGACTGGAAATCTCACTGATATTACGGCCGTCGGAACCATCACCTCTGGAACCTGGAATGGTGGTGTGATCGGGACGCTCTATGGTGGTACGGGCGCGACGAGCTTGAATAACCTTATTGCGCTCACGACCCATACCACGGGGAACTATGTGGCGAGCGTCGGCAATGGCAATGGTATCAGTGGTGGCTCGG
>CAZOFS010000021.1:0-11010 GCA_964579335.1 uncultured Bdellovibrionales bacterium | reverse complement strand
AGGACAATGGTTTGTGGTACCATGAATGAGGGTTCGATTCCCTCTAGTCACCCCAATGGGTGTTTTTTTGACCCAACTTGACAGTTTCTCCCTCCCCCTCAGGGGAAAGTGGTATACTAGAGGCATAATTATTTACTTCATACAGAGTATGTTTTTGCAATCCTGTGTACGGGCTCCGTGGATGCTAGTGGCAGCGCGAGTACTCTTGGCCCTCGTGTTCGTGGTGGGTGGTTTGGGGTTTCTCATGAATTTTAGCGGTACCGTAGCCTATATTGGTAGCCTCACCAACGAGAGCGTCGCTACTCTCCTTGTAGTGCTCGCGATTGTGTTTAAGCTCGGTGGTGGTGTGATGCTCCTCCTCAACTGGCGCACAGCCCTTGCTGTTGAGATGCTCGTGGCCTTTACTGTCCTTGCAACTATCTTGGGGCACACCACGTTTACAGGTGACCCAATGCAGGATCAAATGCAGTACACCCAAATTCTTAAGAACCTGGCCATCATCGGCGGACTGCTCCTCATGGGCCGCTTGGTAGCTGATGAAGAGTCTCGGGACAGCGCCTAAGTCGTCTCTCAGCACCTTCACGTTAAACAAAACCCCGGTTTTCCCGGGGTTTTAATTTGGGATTCTGAAAAGATAAGGAGCATAAAAAAACTTCCTTGGAAATTTTTTCGACCGCGAAGGTTACGTCCTTCAGGGAGAAGAAATTCTTCAAGGAAGTTTTTTGTTAGCGCAGTATTTTATCCACGATGCCGTAGGCTTTGGCTTCATCAGCGGACATAAAGTAGTCTCGATCAGTGTCTTTCTCGATTTTGGCAAGCTTTTGGCCCGTGTGTTTCACGAGGATTTGATTGAGCCGATCGCGCACTTTAAGGATATGTCGTGCATGGATATCGATATCAGTCGCTTGACCCTCGACCCCGCCGAGGACTTGGTGAATCATCACCTCAGCATTGGGGAGCGCAAAACGCTTTCCCTTCTCACCAGCCGAGAGAAGCACCGAGGCAGCCGAAGCTGCCAAACCAATACAGATGGTCTGAATAGCTGGCTTCACGTACTGCATCGTGTCATAAATCGCCATGGCTGAGGTTACCGAACCACCTGGAGAATTGATATACATCTTGATATCCTCTTTGGGGTTCTGTGACTCGAGGAAGAGCAGCTGAGCAATCACCGTATTGGCCACATCGTCGCCGATCGGAGAACCGATGAAGACGATCCGGTCCTTGAGAAGGCGCGAATAGATATCGTACGCCCGCTCACCCATACTGGTCTTTTCGATCACCATGGGAACGAGATAGTTGTTGTGGATATTTTTCATAGATTCACATTATGCCAAATAATATCCGTCCCTCGATACTTACATTTTTTCGAGATATTCCAAGGTCTTTTCATTGACCAACCGGCCGCGTACTGACGTGTAGAGTCGGCCCATGTCAATATTCTTCTCGACCTGTTCTTGGCTTTTGTAGTGCTGGAAGATTTTATTCATCTCAGCCTCGATTGCTTCACTCGTCACCTCGATCTCCTGATCAGCGGCGAGCTTCTGAAGGATAAGTTCAGCTGCAATGCGCTTCTTGGCCTGAGGGGTCCACTCGGTACGAAGTTCGGCTTCAGTTTTCTTGGCCTGCTCGAGATAGGTTTGCCACTTGAAACCCATCATGGCGACTTGGCCTTCAAATTGGCGCACCATCCGCTCAAGTTCCTCGGCCACCAAGACTGCCGGGTAGTCGAGTGTTGTCCCCTCTACCAAAGCGTCGAGGATAGCTCCACGCCACGCCTCTTTCCTTGCCTGTTCTTTCTCAGCTCGCATCCCCTTCTCGAGGCTCGCTTTGAGCTGAGCCAATGTCTCAAACTTACCCAAGGTCTTCACAAACGCATCGTCAATCACTGGAAGCTGCCGTTCCTCAACCGTCTTGAGCTTGACCGTAAATTCGGCCGGGCGTCCGGCAAGATGCTTGGCATGATACTCCTTGGGAAACTCAAGTGTAAATGTTTTTTCTTCCCCAACCTTCATCCCGATCACCTGTTCCTCAAAGCCAGGGATAAAAGTTTTGGAACCCAGGACAATACCATGATCAGTCGCCTGACCACCTTCGATCACCACTCCATCCTGCTTCACGGTGAAATCTACTTTGACACTGTCACCATCCGCCGCTGCTCGATCGACTGGCGTAAAGGTGGCTCGCATTTGAGCCAGACGATCCAGTTCAGACTCGATTTCGCTCGGCTCTACCGTGACTGTTTCTTTGGATTCCTTGGCATTGACCGCTTTGACAGCTTTTTTCCAATCGCCCAAAACAATTTCTGGTAAGACATCGGTCTTGATAGTGAAAACGAGTGGGGTCTCGGCCGCTACTTTGTCAAAACCAATCTCCGGCCGACCAATCGCCTCAGCCTTGGCTTCGAGCAAAGCTTTGGGATAGGCTTCATGCACCGCGTGCTCGGCCGCCTCGACGAGGATCGCCTCACGCCCAAAACGTGCCTCAAGCATGGCATGCGGTACCTTACCCTTGCGAAACCCTGGCATATTCACACTCTCGGCCATATGCTCGGCTGCATGCGCTTCATGTTTTCCCCATGTCTCCCACGGGAGAGTTACCGTAATTTCGAGCCGTGACTCAGGGAGTTTCTTCACCTGTACTTCCATAAAAAATATATAAATCAATAATAGAAGCTGAGTGGCTTGAACGGAAAAATCTACACCAAGCCAATACTATCACCATCTTGTCCAATACCTCTCCAAACTAACTCTCATTTCGACAGATGAAATACTACCATGCGTTTTGGAGATTTTGAGTACAAGCTCTCAGCCAACCACAACACACCTATGCCTTTTTCATAAACCGATTCTCGTAGAGCTTGATCGATCGTTTGACAGCAGCCAAAGCTTCTTTCTTCCCCTTGTAACCATTGACCACCACTTCATTCTTCTTGCCTTTGAGCGTCTTGTAGGTCTCAAAGAAGTGCTGATACTCCTTGAGGTTGTGCTTATTGATATCCTTAAGATCTTTCACATCATCCCAACGCTTATCGTCCACTGGAACGGCGATCACTTTGTAGTCTGAGTCACCACCATCGATCATTTCCATAATAGCTACCGGTCGAGCATTGACCAAGATACCAGGCGCCAAGGGGAAGGTTGAAAGCACGATCACATCGAGTGCATCACCATCATCCCAGAGTGTCTGCGGGGCAAAACCATAATCCACTGGATATGGAGCTGATGAATAGTTGGCTCGGTCGAGCTTGATAAGACCCGTCTCTTTGTCGATTTCGTATTTATTGAGGGAACCCTTCGGGATTTCGATAATGACATTGATTTCATCAGGAACATTGTCACCGAGGGTTACATCATGCCAGAGATTCATAGACGCAATGTATTAAGTGTTTAGAGTCAAGGATTATGCTTTGGCTTCATCAGTCTCAGCTACTACCTCAGTAGTTGCTTCAGACTGAGCGACTTCTTCCGAAGTCTCAGCTGGAGTTTCCTGATCTTCGCCCACTGGTTCAGCGCTTTCCTCAGCTGCTTCAACCTCGGGAGCATCGCTGGTCACATCGATTCGCCAGCCGGTCAGTTTGGCCGCGAGACGTACATTTTGGCCACGTTTCCCGATGGCAAGCGACAACTGATCACTCGGGACTTTGACAAGCGCCTGCTTTTCTTCTTCATCGAGCTCTACTGAGAGCACCTTGGCTGGCGACATAGCCGCGCTGATAAACTTCTCAACATTTTCATTCCATTCGATAATGTCGATTTTCTCACCGCCGATCTCATCGATCACAGCCTGGACACGTGTCCCCTTTTGTCCCACACATGACCCGATCGGGTCTACGCCTTCTTCATTGGTCCAGACAGCGAGCTTGGTGCGGCTACCGGCTTCACGGGCGATGGCTTTGACCTCGACGGTCCCCGCAAAAATTTCTGGCACTTCGAGAGCAAAAAGGTGACGGACGAGTTCTGGATGAGCGCGCGAGAGAAGTAGTCCTGGTCCCTTGGGATCAGACTCAACTCGAGCGAGGTACACCTTGAGGTGCTGCCCGATGCGGTAGTTCTCGCTAGGAATTTGTTCGGAAGGAAAGAGAATACCCACAGACTTGCCGAGATCCACAAAGACGTTGCGTCCTTCGATACGCTGGACTTGGCCATTGACGGTCTCACCTTCTTTCTCCTTGTATTCCTGAAACATAATCTCGCGCTCGGCTTCACGGATGCGCTGGATAATCACCTGCTTGGCAGTCTGGGCGGCCACGCGACCAAATTCCTGATGATTTTCAAGTGGGATTTCGATCAGATCACCCACCTTGGCGCCTTTCTTGAGCGCTTTGGCATCCTCGAGGGTCAGGTCACGCTCAGGGTTATAGCGAGGCAGCTTCTCTTCTTCGGGATTTTCAGTTGCGACTTCGACTACTGGAGTCTCCTCTTTGCCCTCCTCACCTTCCTCGACTGGTTCGGGCACAGTGAAATCACGCATAGTGTCATCCACCACTTCTTTGACCAAGAAAAAATCAGCGGTCTTGGCTACTTCATCAAATTTCGAAACGATGACTTGGCCTTTTTTGCCATAGTCTTTTTTGTAGGCAGCGGCAAGCGCAGCTTCGACGATTTCGATCACTTTCTCGCGCGGCAGACTCTTCTCATCGGCGATTTGCATCACCGCACTCCCAAATTCGCCGAGGCGCCCCGAGAGGCTTTCGCTATCATCTCGCGTAGCTGCTTTTTTGGTTCTTGGCATAAATTAAAATATAATTATTCGATTAAAAATTGGCATGAGATGGGTCCTTAAGAACAAAAAAGTCCGCCATCGGCGAACCAGACTCCATCACTCTTGCCCTTGGAGTATACCTCGAGCACCTCAGCCTGTCAATGTGAGCACATAGACCCAAGTATCTCTGCTGGCCACCCTATTGCCAACCAAAAGCTACCAGCCCAAAATGACCCGAAAACATGGCTTAGATAAGCCATGAAATGCCACTATTTTCAGTTGACTTTTCTTCTATTTTATGCTACAATTGACTGTTGCAAAATTCCGTTCGTGTCTCTATGCAACTTGGGGGTAAAAACCCGACCCACAGAGACACTGTTGTCAATTGAATAACCTCAACTCAACCGGTCGCAAGACCAAGGAGCCAATCATGGCTATCGACTTCCTCAAGATGCTGGCGGAGCGTAACGTCATTTCATGGTTCGATCTCGTCCAGCAAGGGAAGGGGATGTTTGACTGGATCAGGGGCCCCAAGCCCACACCCAATCAGGCCGCCCCCCAAGAAAAAAGTCCGGACGAAAAGCCCAAGGACATCACGGCCAACAAGGCCATGAAGGACGAGGCGAGGGAGCTCCACGCTCTCCTTGCCGCGATGTCCGGTGACAACACCGGCATCAACTACGTCCCGAAGGCTTCGGAATTCTGGATTCCGGCGGCGATCGCTACTCGGCTCAAGCCGGGTGCGGTCAAGAAGCTGTTCGATTCGTTCGCGACGGAAGTCGTGACCGTGCGGCACAGCGAGATCAAGAGCTACACCCAACATGAACCGGACCCCAACGGCAAGCCTCGCAAGGAAACTCCCATCAAAGAGGAGTACTCCAGCGAGATGAACCACCTCGGCCCGCAAATCATTCGCGGACTGGTGTGGCTCGCCGTCAAGTCCCAAGCTTCAACCGACATCCCTGCCCCTCCGGCCGGGACGGATCCGAAGCTCAAGGGCGTGATCTACGTCGTCGGCTTCCTCGAGACTTCGCGTCTCCTGGAGAACGCCGAGGACAAACTCACGGCAACCGGAGAAAAGGGCAAGGCGCTCGCGGCCATCGCGGCCAAGAACACCGACACCCTCGCCCACCTCTTCATGGCTTTTCGGAAGCTGGGATACAACTGGGGAGTCCTGCAAGGGATCCTCCGGTCCCCAACTGTCCGGGCCGCCCGCGACGCCATCGACGATGCCAAGGAAGGGCAACCGACCTTGGACGCGCACGAGGCGTTCCAGGCAGCACTGATCGAAGCTGTGACGGCTTATCACCGTCGCCCTGGCTGGCTCGCCCGTGACATGGCCGCTGCCGAAAAGCGGCGTGCCGACAACACGCGACTCATCGCTTGGGTCGCAGTGCCGTCGGTACTCATCATTGCCATCCTCTTCGGGCTCCTCGCCTGAAGCAACTACAGGAGATTCTCTCAATGGCTACTCGTATGCGTGACTGGGAAGCAGTCCCAGATGGCGGTGACGATTCATCGTCACCAGTCGGTGGATACTTCCGCTGGCATGCGAAGTACTACTTCGCTCCGATTCTTTCCCTCGTCGCCATTTTCCTGGTGGCCCTGGCTATCGCCTATGGGTATGCCAAGAACGGGAACTTGGGAGGCATCGGGACCATCATGATGATTGCGGTCTTCGCAGTCATCCTGGTCGGATTCATGTGGGGCAACATGGGGTTCTTCTCCATCCTCACATACATCGATGGCAACATCGGCGGCGTGAAGGATGGCAAGGAAGATGGGGCCAGTGTGAGTGATGGTGTCAAAGCCGTCAAAACAGGGCTTCGTGGCTACGGAAAAAAAGTATTGGTCCTCGGGATCTACACAGCCGTGCCCTTCGTCGCCCTCTTCATCCTGACCCTCCTCGGATCCGAGCATGTCGAGAAGGCACTCTGGATCCTCCCTGCTTCGTTCCTCATCATGGTGGGGGTACTCGCCTTCTGGCCGGGCTCCGCTTTCGCCAAGTTCATCATTGGACTCTGTATCGCAGGTGTCATCTTTGTCTTCGGCTACGCCGTCTGGCAATGGGGCATCAAGCAGTATGCAGTTCAACAGGAGAAGCAAGCAGCGTCGGCACCGATCAATGAGCGGGCCGAGCGAGAGGCCAAGGAAGCAAAGCTCAGCTACTTGCGCGAGCAAGCAGCCAGCTGTGCCAAGGCCATTGCTGCAAGTTGGAAGGCTGGGAAACCACCAACCAGCGAAGCGGAAGCTGACTGCCGCAAAAAGCAGGAAGCAGCTCGCGAGGCAGAAGGAACAACAAGCTCTTTGTCCTGGCCGTCACTGCCGAAGTTTGGCAGTTCGTCCGAGGGGTCCACGGCGGCGGGGGCGATCAATAGCCCCGCACCGGCGACGCCACAAGCGACGCCGGCACCCGCTCCGGCAGCCAAGCCGGCTCCGGCGATCCAGGTGGTCTGGGAAGGCTACTATGCACCGTCGGTGCATCGCGGCCCGATGTCGATCGGGTCACACCCGGCTGGTCAGTACCGAGTTGAGGGGGAAGGCTTGCGTCAGCAGGTCGACCCCAACAATCATGGTCACTACCGCAGCCACGACTGGCGCGGTGAAGTGGTCAGCGAGGGGGGGCGATGCATCGTCATCGTCCCCAACCCCGGCCAGATGTCCATCCCCTTCACCGGGCCTGGACAATGCTACGGGGCGGTGATCGTTACTGCTGAAAACAGCACCCATCACTGGGTGGCTGATCGGAAGTGCTTCGATCACCGAGGCGGCGAGTTGTTCGTGAACGCGAACAATGGTGCTCACCCGGACCGGTTCACCGGCCAAGGTGGACACAAGCTCCGCCTCACTCAGTGTTGAAAAAGTTCCCCTCCGAGAACTCTCGGGCGGGAACAAAACGGGCGTTTGCGAGCAATTGCAGCGCCCGTTTTCATTTTGTCTACAAGGTAAATACTGAGATTGCCACGTTCACTACGTTCGCTCATAATGACAATCTGAGATTTCTGATCCAAAGTCCTAAATCAAAGAATTAGCATTGAGCAGTCGATCAACCGCTTGGATGACAATCCAGCCAGAGAGCGCCACGATCACACCAATAATCGCGTACTGCATATTGCGCTTGGCCGTCTCAGCCTGACCCTCGTCCCCAGCCGAAGTAAGATACTGGAGGCCAGAGATGATGAAGCCGAGAAGAGCGATGAGACCAAAGATGGCGAGGAGCCAGCTGATGAGTGTAGTCAGAATCTGAAGTACGGACTTGTCGGAAAGCCCTGTCCCACCGGGGAAACAAACGCCAGAGACTTTGGTATAGCCCGTCGGACAAGCTCCACTTCCTGTTCCAGGGCCAACACCACCAGACACACAACAATACGGGCAAGTAGTTGAAGTTTTAGTATTATCATTAGCCAAGGGAGCTACACAGGCGGTGTTGGAACAAGCGGTAGCCGGACAAGTAGTCGCACCAGGACCACCACTGCCGGAAGTCACACAGCAAATAGTCCCTCCAAAACAACTGGGAGAGGAGACACTATTGGCTGGACTACACTGACTAGTAAATTCACAAAGGCCAGTGCCTCCCGAAGGAACAGTGCAGGGAGCACCTTGATTAGGGGCACCACCAGAGGTACCCATCAGACAACACTCCGTGCCTCCAGTGCAAGTCGAAGAAGCTACTTTGGTTCCGGAACAAAGATCAGTAAACTCACAAACACCCGTCTGAGTCCCACTGCTGCTACTAATAGAGCAGGCTGTGCCCTGATTGGCTCCACCACCAGTAACGTAATTCACGCAGCAGTAACCACCAGAGCCACAACTACCACCCGAAGTCTCTGCCACCTCAGAGCCCTGGCACGCATCTCGACAGGTCCCAGTATTGCCCGAGTCAACGCTCGTACAGGAGTCTGGCAGTATTGGTGGTATACCACCTGGGGGGATTGTCTTGGGTGGTTTATCAGAAGAAGCTAGCGGGATGCAACAGATCCAATCAGTCGGACAGATAGCTACCGGTCCGCTATTGCTCATCCGCGAAGCCGCTTCCTCGACTGTGCCGTCACAGCTTACAATCGTCGAACAGGTACCTACATTCCCGGTGGTAACACCTGTACAAGCAATCGGGGCACCAAAAGCTATAGTTGGAAAAAGCACCCAAAGACCGAAGAATACCATGACTCCCAAAAGGACACTACGTGACATACTGATTCCTATTTTTATTTTTTATAGTACACGCCAACTAAAAAATTGTACTGGTACCCGAGAGCCAGAAATCAATTGCCTGAATAACTACATACCCCATGAGCGCCACGATCACACCGATGATGGAGTACTTCATAGCATTTTTGGCTTGCTCGGCCTGACTTTCATTGCCCGCAGCTGTGAGATAGAGGACACCTGAGATAACAAATCCGATCACAGCGATAAAGCCAAAGATAGCCAGAAGCCAGGCTAGGGTGGATGCAATAATTTGATAGATATGACCACCTGGGAGACCAACTGCTTGAGCATTACTCAGACCAGTCCCCCAAGAAGTACCACTGCTTGCCTGTGCCGACACAAGAAGAGGGGTCAGGAGTAGCGCATGGCCCAAGAGAGACGCAGAGATAGCTTGTATTTTTTTTGACAGCATAATTATGTATAGACAAGTGACACCTTGAGTATACCATAACCCTCTAGGGTGAAGTGCCCCTACCGTCAAGGCGCGAGGATTTGGCTCCAGGGTCTAGGGACGAACAGTCAGCCCAGGCTTTTGAGAGAGCCTCGGAATTGGCCCAATGTTGTTTAGCCTCAGTCAAAGAGTGCTTGGCCCGCTCATAGTCGCCCTGCAGACAAAACAATCGCACTAAACTCAAATCGACACTTCGGCTTTCAGGACTCAATTCTTTGGCTTTGAAGAGGTACTCTTCAGCACGGACAAATTCACGACGCTCGAGCACTACGACACCGAGCCCCCACCAAGCCTCGCCTAACTGAGGCTTTTTGACCACAAGCTGGTTATAGTACTCCTCAGCCTGTTGCCATTGACCCGCATCAAGGTATGTCCTCGCCAAGAAATGAAGCATCCTGGGGCGTTGGAAACATTCCTCTTGATTCGATGATGGATTACGGTACAGGTGTTTGTAACAAAACATCGTGTACACGTGTTGGCACCGGTCAATATCCAATTGACACAAGACCTGAAAAAGTGGGTAGTGCGCCTCAATACTCTCTGGATAGAGTTCAACTGCAGCATTGAGGATAGTAGTCGTATCCTGCCAGTCTGATGCCCGAGCTTGGATATCGCGGGCACACCAAACTACAATACCCGCAAGGATCAGGATGGAGCAGCGCTTCAAGAATAGCGTTGAACTACGTTCGAGCAGCCAAAAGAGGGCTGTCGTACAAAGGATGGCAAAACCAAAAGAAGGTACATAGAGATACCGTTCGGATAATACATATCCTCCGAGTTGGAAATAATTGAGGGCTGGTAAGAGAAACAAACAGAGCGGTACTGCGCCAAGAACAAAAAGCTGCGGAAGAGAACGCCGTGTCTTCCAAAGCCAATACCCTAGTCCGACAACTAGGCCCCCTAGGACAATAGTCAAGGCGAGGTAAAAAGTTACATAACTGGGTTGATAATCACGAAAAAGACTGAGTGGTTCTAGACGTAATAAGAGGGCGATATTACCCAGAAAAATCTGAAGCGACGTACTAAGTGTCACAGAAAACCACATGCTCCAGTCGGGCGATTCATCGATAAGGCTTGGCGTCATAACCATCGAACGCACGATGAGAAAGAAAGTCGCGATAATAAAAAATGGTCCAGTGGCCAGTAGCGTCGACTTGAATCGTTGGAAAATACTTCTTGGCTGATCGGTATCCAAAAATAAATGGAGGAAAAACAGTACCAGTGGCAACATGACAGCTGTTTCTTTGGAGAGAAGAGCGAGGGTAAAAAACACTGAGACTACCCCGATGCGCACTATACTTGGCTTACAGAAAAGGAAACATCCAAGAGTGAGTAAGGAGAAGAAAGCTAGGAGCAGCTCGGGCGCTGCTGAAGCCCAGTAGACTACCTCGCTATTGACTGGGTGAGCCAAAAACAAAAGCGCTGTGACCAAAGAGAACCAGTAACCCCTCTTGGTCATATACTCAGGCAAAACCAGGGCTCTACGCCTTAGGAAAGTAAAGACGAGGAGAAAGAGAAGGCTAGCATTGATCCCATGCATGAGGATACTTACCACGTGATACCCAACTGGGTTAAGACCAAAGATATGGTACTCGAGGGTAAAAAATACATGCATGAGAGGACGATAATAGCCACTCCCATATGAG
>CAZOFS010000020.1:0-12367 GCA_964579335.1 uncultured Bdellovibrionales bacterium | reverse complement strand
ATGCCAGAGATGATGAGTTCGCCGCTCCGATACGTCACATAGTAGCGAGTATACGCGGGCTGCCGCTCGAGCACGCTACCCACAGTAAAGTCGCGGCCGTCGAATTCGCGATCGAAAAATGACTCGATCGACGGGCCGCTCCAATCTGGGACCGAATCACTCGGTACAGCGCTCTCCACTTCCTTTTCCGGCGCGCTGACCGATACCGCTGGCACGGGCTGAACCGGATCGCTACTGAGTAGTCTGAGCCCTCCGTAGAGCACGATACCGATGATGACGAGCGCGAGGATCCATTTCATGCGCTCATTCTACACTATCTTGGCCTGCCGGCCGCGGTACCAGAGGACGAGGTGGATGAGCCCGATGATGACAAACGCGGCACCGCCCACGGGCAGCGTAACGAGCGCGTACCAGCTGGAGACAAACAGCATATAGACGAGTTCGCCGCCCGGACAATCCGGCGCGGCCGCCTCGCTCAGCGTCTCGACATCACAGCCGAGCGCCGGCGCCATAAAGACCCCGATCGCCATCGCCACCAGCGGCGCCACAGCAAACAGTACTGCCGCCCCATACCCCCACACCCATTTGTTCCACCAGATATTCATGTTTCTATTCTACACCGGGCTATTTCTGATTTTAGACTGGTCCCTATCCCACTGGACAAGTGGATTGGCGGCTGACTTTTCGCCGACATAGCCACCGCCCCGGGATTTATAGAGGACGACGGCCTGCTGCATCGCCCGCGCCGAAAACTTGCCCAGTTTTTCAAGCACTTCTTTCTTGCACGCTTTCCACAGTTCCGGATCCGTTCGAACTACCTTTTGTTTCATACACTGTCACTGGTCATTACTATCAGAATTCCGAAATATGTTTTACTGTTGCCGCGCGCTCTTCGTGCCCGATATGTGGTACCTGAACGGAGACGAGGGTTCCAGCAGTCTCATCGCGGATGAGAGCATCCCCGGCCTGAACTAGATGAATCGCGCCTGCGTCCCCGATCACCACCATTGAATCCTCCGGCTGCTTTATCCGAAAGGCGATGCGTAACGGGAAACAAGAGCGCAACCGCTCCGTGAGGATGCGCTCACCATCCGGACGAGATGTCGCCAAAACGACATAGATCCGCGAGAGCGATGAAACAGCAGTAATTTTTTCAATCAGCTCTTCAAAAGTGGTAGGATTACTGACCATAGCGTCGGCAATCTCGTCAATAACGACAGTCACTATGGACATGTGGCGTGCCTCATTACCACGAATCCGCACAAGTGCCTCTAGCCAGATATCCCGAAGCGCTGCTTCAGCTGCCTCCACTTCATACACTACCGGGCGCAACAGATGTGGCACCTCATTGAAATAAGAAAACTGGACACGCTTGGGATCAATGATCAGGAGCCGCGCCTCCTCCGGAGAAAATTTCCTCACCAGCTCCACAGCAAAGGTCTCCATGAACGCCGACTTTCCCGACCGAGTCGTCCCGGCAATCAAGATATTCTTTCCAATATAGCTCTCAATATTTTGCATACCTCTATTCTACACCTGCCGCTGATTTTGCCTTTTCTAGGGCTTCCGCTAGATAGTGGCGATAGCAAACTTCATGGGAACCCAAATGATCGGTCAGACGGAGCATGAGCGGCGCTTTCACCTCCAGCATAAACGCTCTATTGTCCGGGGTGAGTCCATGCGACTGCGAGAGATTGTCGGCCAAGTCAACGAGTTTGATACACCAAGCCTCGTCGTCGTTTGCCCGCACGAGCTGGGCTACCATGTGGATCCAACGCTCGCGACGGTTTTCAATCGTCATATCATGGGAACAGAGATGGACCAGTTCAATCGTCCGTCGAGAGAACCCCAGTCGGACGAGCTCCCCGAGTGAAACGCCGCCATCCTCCACGATGTCGTGGAGGAGTGCCGCGAGGAACATATCGAGATCAGGGTCATCCCAGTGATGGAGCGCTCTGACGGTTTCAAAGACGCGGACTGAGTGGCGGTAGTTCATCTCATCCGGGAGCCCCTTGCGATGACCGCTGATTCGATCCTTCACCAGTTCGAGCGCCAACGGCTCGAGCCGATCATATTCATCCCACCATTCGCCGAGTGACTCCCCCATGGAGGCACGAGCCTGATCTAATATCGCTTTGACTTCATTCGCATACTGCATATATTTTTCACTAACGATTAGGGGCTTTTTCTGTTGTATCGACCGGACAAACAAAAAAAGCGGGTGAGAGTTTTGATCCAGCTCTATGCTGAATGAAATCTCCCAACCACCTTGCGATCAGTCATTCCTTCCATATGGCTCCCGGCAGATTTCCCCAATGGCCTACCCTTTCGGGAAGAAGAAACGGCGCTTTGTTCAAAGCACGAAACTCGAATTATCAATCTCTCACACCCCCATTCTAGCATTTTCAAGCATCAAAATCAACTTAAAAATTCCCTAGATTGCACTTGCATCTTTCACAACCTCAAAGTCCTGCATACCAATCGCAGAAAAGTGTTTCTTGCCGCACTTAATTTTCTGATCTTCGGAAAGCCTCAATGTCCCTTCTTCCAGTGACCCCTTCGTTTCTCGAACAAAGTACACTTTCTCATCTCCTTCTTTAACGATTGCCCAATCGGGATTATATTTACCAACCGGCGTGTCCACCGTAAACCAGGACGGGAGCTTTACATAGAGCTTTACGTGCTCTTTACTTTCAAGCTCCTGAGCAAAACGATGCTCGACTTCGGAGTCGTAAGAAATCCGTTCGTACACAGACTTGCCAGAACGAAATAGCTCATTCAGATAGGCAGAAAATTCTCGCTCTTCAAATAATTTCATCTCATATTCCTCCCCGGCTATCTGTTCATATTCGATTCCATCGACCGACAACTTTCGAAGCTCACCTCGAATAATCTCCGCCACCATATCCATAAAACGTTGCGGATTTTTTGGAAAGTCCGAGAGTCTACCGGACGAAGTAAGTATACTAACAAGTGTCTTCCTCCTGAGGTGAGTTGCCCGTTGGAGATACGAGAGTACGTCAGGCAAAAAATTATTTTCTATACTTGCCGTAACTGTCATGTTTCGAACCTCTTTCGCGGTCACTCCTCGTTCATCTACAGAGAACTCTGCCTTTACGTACTGAACTTTTGGCAAAGTAATTGCAGGCATAGTTCGCAATTTTTCCGCAATTGCAACAATTAATCGTTCGTCAGAAAACCTAACGGCATACATGGTTCGCGCCTTGATACGGTTCCAGAGTTCTTGAAAATCTGGGCTAAGGTATACTTCTTTATTTACCTTAACTCTTTCTTTTGCTTGATGACGAACAATATGTCGCTCTAACTGATACTGCCTGATGCGATCAATAACATCTACCTCTATAGCCTGGAGCGCATTCGGCAACGACAGAGTGAATCCTACTTTCGTAGGATTAAAAAGATCAGTAAGCCTCCCGCTATCATCAATCATTCCCTGAGTCCGCAGTGCCTCAATAATGGAGGCAATCGCTGCAGCATTGAGTTCTTTCTCAACGCCATTAATCTCATAAACGAGTCCGACAAATGCTTTTTCTGTAATTTTCCCAAAAGTCACACCACAGTCTTCCTCGTATTCCGTCTGAAGTTTTTTTGCAAAGTCTTTGTAGCTCTCATTGGCGATCACGACCAACTTATTGATTGATTCATCAAATACACGGACGCCATTTTGATCAACTGGCAGTCGCATACCTCGACCAATCTCCTGTCGCTTCTTGATAGTAGTATTCGTCTGATTGAGCGTACAAATTTGAAAAACATTTGGATTGTCCCAACCTTCGCGAAGAGCTGAGTGGGAGAATATAAACTTGAGTGGTTCTTCAAAAGAAAGAAGTCTCTCTTTCTCCTTCATGATTTTGTTATAAGCCGACTCATCAGCGGCCGCATCGCCTTCTCCACGAGAGTCCTTCAACTTCCCACTTTTGTCTTCAGCAAAATAACCATCATGAACCCTATCCACAGGTGGATGAGCTAACACACTGTACTTTTCTGTCGTTCGGAGTCGCTCATACTCCTCTTCAAACCATTTTGCATATTGACCTTTCTCGGCCTCTCCCTCTTCTGGATAGAGACGGTAATTCGCGACTCGATCGAGGAAGAAAAGAGACAACACCTTAATCCCCTTCCCCTCTAGCTCAAGCTCCTTTTTAAAATGTTCTTCGATCGTCTGACGTATCTGAAGCCGTTTGATCATCTCATCATCACCACCATGGGCCTCGCCCACATGAAGCGTAATACCGCTCGGTTCCAGTGTGATAAACTCACTCCCTGATTCAGCACCAATTTCCGCGACCTGAAAACCATCGTGATAAGCATCGCGATGCTTGGACTTTAAATACAGGTCATCACCGCCCTTTACGGTAATTTTTTTTCGTTTCGGACCATTTTCAGTATCTTCATCAATCTCCACTTGAGCCCGGATCCCATCATCATTTTTCACCGAAAGCAGCTTTACATACGCACCAGCCCCCGCATCTCCCGAGCCGAGCACTTCAGCAACCGCAACTTGCTTTACCAGTCGCATACTGTATGCCTGAATTGGATCGAGGCGATAGATCAGGTTATAGGGATTCCGATGGGTCGCTGAGTAACGCAAGGTAAAAAGCGGATTGATCAGCGCAATCGATTTCTTGGCGATCGGAGTATTATCCACGCTTTGTGGTTCGTCAATTATCACGATCGGATGAACTGCCTGGATAAACTCTCGCGGGGAACGTCCGGAAAGCTTTTCGCTGGGGCGATGAAACAGTACGCCCTTTTCAGGGTCCATATCAGTATCCTCGAAATCTTTTCGAAATGCTTCGATGTTAATAACAAGGATCGAAAGCTCCCGAGATACCGCAAAGTCACGTACCCGAGACATATCCTTCGGATCATACACGGCATACGAAAAAGGTTCGTTACCATATAGAGCACGAAAATGCTCTCGTGTAATTTCGAGATTCTTCAATGTCCCTTCACGGATCGCTCGTCCGGGAACAATAATGACGAACTTACTATAACCATATTTGGCGTGCAGCTCTTGGATCGTACGGAGGTAGACATACGTTTTCCCTGTCCCCGTTTCCATTTCCACTGAAAACTGTGGGTACCCCATGGTTTTCTGTAGTGTCTCCGTTTCATCTATACCATTTTTCTTTTGGACCGTACGGAGATTCGCAAGGAGCAGATCATCTGGAAGCATCGCGTGATTACCATAGGCCAAAACATCTTCCGCCTGAGCCGCAAAAAATCCCACTCCTTTTTCCTGAGCTACCGAAACAGAAAAGCTATCCGTTTCGATGGGGAGACCATCAAAGAGCTGAGTCACGGCCCGCACCGCGTCCATCTGATACTCTTGGTTGGAATCAAATTGCAGTTTCATGACTAGAGCACACGAAAATCAATCCCCCTATCCTTCATAATCTGAGCCGTATTGGTGAGCACATCATCAGTCGCAAATCCGTGTTCACGCGCGACAAATTGCGCTGGTTTTCTTTCAGCGATCTCTCGTACATGATCTAGGGTTAGTCCTGATTCAAGTGAAATCATCAGTTGTCCATCCGCAACAGAGTAGAACTTCTTTCCCGAAAGAATTAACTCCTCGACTCTTTCTGTAAGCCCATAGCCACTCTTTAGAATCAGCTCTGTTAGCACGTCATCCTCAGCAGCATCAAACCTTACCAGTGATTCAGCTTCAGTAAGTTTCAACTGAAGATCATCACTACTTTTCACATCCCAAACATTGAATGTACTCGGTGCGAGACGGTATGTCTTAAAGCCGGTATCGAGTACTGTTTCCCTAGCTGCTATTTTCTCTGCACACTCTTTTCGGATTTTTATTCCTGCACGTCGAATGCGTTCTTTGCCAATTTCTGAAATATTCTGCGGCTTACTTATTGACCTACAGAACTCCGCTCCAGTTTTTTGGTCCTTATCAGACGCATCAAGTGGTTCTTGGATCTGGGAGACGATATATCTACGATTTCCTCCGTCATTTACATTTAATTCCATTAACGCCTGAGCAGTTGTACCAGAACCAGAGAAAAAGTCACAGATTATTGCATCATCTTTTGCATCTAAAGTACAAGAAACAATCAGCTGTTTTATAAGCTCCACTGGCTTCGGGTAGTCAAAGCCTTTGATGCCTAATTCATCCAAATCATTTTTCCCTTCTTCTGAGAGGACTTTAATAATTGAATACAATTTTGATGACGCCTCGTCTATTGGTGTGTATTCTACAATTACAGGCCTGCCTTCCTTGTTATTTTCCAGTACATATTTACCCTCTCTTATCTGTTTGTCGATCTCAAGTTTCTTTTCGGGGCCTTTGTATTTTTCAAGTTCATCATAAAAGCAGCGCCTATCCCCAAGTGACTTGTCATATTTTCCAAATGTCTTTCTAACAACGTCATCGTTACGCAGATATTCTTTACCTTCTATAGTAACAACGCTGACTTGTACAACTTTCTCGCGTTTCAGAACGATTCCCGAATCGATCTTTTTTGCATAGGAAAGAATGTAGTCGTGTCCTTTCACAATCTGCTTTGCCTGCCCCCCGCCCTTTGCTCTCTGGTGAATTAATTGACCAATGAGATTTTCTGCCCCAAACACTTCATCCATAATCTTACGCAGATTATGGACCTCGTGATCATCAATAGAAATAAAGATCACGCCATCATCTTTGAGTAAATTCCGTGCGAGCATGAGACGCGGATACATCATATTCAGCCACTTAGAGTGGTAGCGCCCATCCGTCTCGGTGTTCGTTGTAAGTTTCTTCCCCTCACCGTCAATTTGTCCGGTATACTCCAGATACGTCTTCAGCCCCTCACCATATTTGTCGGGATACACAAAGTCCTTGCCAGTGTTATACGGTGGGTCAATGTAGATCATTTTTACTTTGCCCGTGTACGACTTTTGGAGAAGCTTCAAGATCTCGAGATTATCGCCTTCAAGGTAAAGATTTTCCGTGGTATCCCAGTCCACTGACGAATTTTTGTCCGGTGCGAGCGTACCCATGCTCGACGCCTGCGCCGCACGAATCGCTTCAGTTTTTCCCGGCCAAGTAAATGAGTAGCGCTCAGGACTCGTCTCAACTACCTCGCCGAGGAGTGTCTTCAGCCGATCAAAGTCGATCCCTTGCTCGGTAAATGCCTCGGGGAAAAGCTCTTTCAGGCGAGCCCGCTGCTCATCAGTCATGTTGTGCGACATGGGATCAAATTTGTTCATATTTCTGATTATAGCTTGAAGTGCTTATATTTCTCAGCTGAGGTAAAAGCATAGAGCATTTCTGACAAACGCACCATCCGCTCAGCTGGTATGAGCCGCCTGAACCTCCGGCGATCTTTGGGGTTTTCGTCAGCGATCAGACTGCTAATAGCAGAGGCAAACTCCTCCCAGCGAGGATCGAGATTCTTAGGCAGTGCAAACTTTTCCATCAAAAGCCCATCGGCGGAAATGGCCCCACAGTTCAAGGAAAGGATTTTGATAAACTTTGGCGCCGGAAGTGCCAGTTCTTTCTTTGCAATTTCAAAATCTCCACGTTTGAGTCCCTTAAAGATCTCGTTGTAGAACTTAACGAAAACAAGCTTGTTTTCATCAAGTCTATCCAGTTGCTGCGTTCTCGGATTCTTAATTCCAATCCGTTTCGATTGTAGCCGTTGGATATATCGCTCCTTCTCTTTATTAGGAAGCGTCCCATTCATAACCTGAAGTAATTCTTGCTTTTCATTTTCTGGAAGCACATATTTTGGATTATCAAAAAATGGCATTGCTTCACGGAAATGATTACTCGCACTCAAGCCTGGTAACTGCCTATTAATTTCCTCTTTTGTTGCGAAAATTCGTTTCACTCGATAGCTACGCCCCAAGAACTCGCGCGCAATATAGCTGCGCTGTTTTACATTGTTCGTGCCCTCAGACTTTCCATAAATCTCACGGAAAAGCGTATGCGGAGAAACCTTATTGAACTCAATATATCGTTGTAACGCAGCACCAATCTCCCACATCAGCGAAAGATGCTCAGTCGGGGAGAGGATTCCACGCCCTTTTTGATAGGAATTGTAGAGAGGGGTAATATCCCGAATGAGAATTTCGATGCTCATGATAGCTCTGAAAGATTTTTACCCGAAAGTCCCGATAGTACATCCTCGAATTGATAGATAAACTCTGTCATATCAATAAACATGCCCTTGCTATACTCTGGCTGACCGTTTTGACGCTTGTTATAGAACTCATCTTTATAGTGGACTGTGATCTCGCCTGCTATATACGCCAGTAGTCTATCAGTAATCTTTGATCCCCCCTGACGATTGTGGCTCAGTCTAGCTTGAAAGTCTGGGTGATTTTTATAGATATGAATCTCCTCCCCAACAAGTAAAGATCTAATTTTTTTCCCTGTCTTCTGATCCGCTTGCAGCTCCCCTTCGATTATTCGTACATTAAAGCCACTCTTTTTCTTTTCCTTTCCCTTGAACTCACTATCAGCAAACAACTCCTCATTCTTCGCCCGGTCGCCCTCAACACTTCCGCCAGGAAGATCGGGGCCGTCCGCCTGTGTTCCAAGTCCCTCACCCATTTCCTCTCCTGCTCCCTCTCCCGGATTCTCAATAGCCCCATCACCAGAGTCTTTAGTGCCAATGCCCTCTACAAACTCCGCACCGATAGAGCCCCCTGCAAGATTTTTTTCTTCGCCCTTTAGAAAGGTTGTACGAAAATTCATTGCATCAATTCGAGCAAGTTTGGAAAGTGCCCTATTCAATGCATCCTCGAGCTTCTGGTAATGTCGTTCGTCAGTCTGTTCATTGGCACGACGAACATAATCAAGGATAAGATTCTCGAGCTGTAGAAGCTCAGCAAAGAGAGCCTTCGATTCCGTGTTTCCTTTAAAATCCAGTCGGGCAATGTTTGGCTGTAGAAAATCCTTTAGATCAATATACCCCGTAACGCTTGCATGCCCCCAGATATCATGTTTATGGGAGGTCTTAAAGGACTTCACGTCTTTTATTTCGCAGATCCTACGCCCCTTTAAAATAAAGACTGGTGGTTTACTTAGGACGACACCCTTTGTCATCTTTAGGTAAATATGGATAGGGTTTTTCGGTCGAATTGTCTGGAGAACACGGTTTTTCCTACCCGTTTCAACATCAAAATGTTCTATATGATCCTCATAGACCTCGCCCTCGAAATTCTCGTAATCAAAAGGGGTGCAAGTAGACTCTATTCCTGACTGCTCAACAATTGTTATTGCTAAATTGCCGCGATGTAGAATGAGCTCAAAGTGCTTCTCAATCTCATCCTTTAGTGTTTTGGCATCGACAGCTTTCCAAGCTTCTTTATCAAACCCACTGAGCCGCATGATCGTCCCTGACTCAGTAGGAAATCTCTTTACTGTATTTGGCTCAAGAATCTTTACATCTTCAATCCTTGTTTCATTAAACATGTCACGAGAAAGTTTTAAGTGAAGCGCGTCTTTCTTTTCTTCTTTTGAAGTGACGTCCAACACCCCGCACGCAGCCATAAAAGAGAATATGCCGAAACCAAATTGACCATTGGTAAAGCGCTGGTTTTTTTTGTCAGAATCACCAATACTCTCAACCACTTTCTTAAAATTGGTAATTCCAAAACAATTATCTGTTACGGTTACCGTTCCGTCTTTGTAACTTCGCCCACTAATTTCGACTTGTATGCTAATGGGCCGCGAATAGGAATTCTTTGCTGAATTAAACCAATTTTGATCCGCACTATCAATAGAGTTATCGACATATTCCATGAAGATTCTATTGACGTCACTATAAAGCGTGGCAATCGACGGGATAATCCTCGGCGAAATGTGGAGCTTAATTGCCATACATTTAGAGTTTAAATTCCTTAGTCTTCGGGAAATGAAACTTTGCCTTCGCCTCTTTTGCCCGACGATCAATCTCCGAGAAGATCTTATTTATCTCCTCCTCCGTATATTCATAAGCACTCCTATTGGCACAGTTACCAAGCACTCTAATTTTCTGGAGCACCATATTGGTGCGTTGTGTACCCAGTCTCTTGAAGCGCTCTCGCTTTTCCTCGTGATGCATTTGTCTAGAATTGAATTATACCTAGTATACACAATATATAAATAATGTCAATTTTTTGTAATAGAACACCACTATTACGTTAATATGTATTTTTATAAAGTATCAAGCTAGGATCTATACAAAGCAAAACAGCCCAAAAAGGCTGTTTTGCTATCACTGTTGGGCAACTTAACTATTTCGTGCCTTTGGGCAGGCTCTCGCAGGCGTCGCCGTCTTTGTTGCCATCGAGGCGGTTGGTATCGCCCTTTACCCCACCCGCATTCATGAAAAACCGCTGGGCCTCGGGCTGGGTAGCGAAATCATCGCAGTTGTACTCGTCGGTATATTTCGCCCCTGTGGTACCGGCTGGGACGACATTGCCGGACTTATCCCGGAGGACTTTGGATTCCGAGAGTGACTTGGTCTCCATCATTTTCCCAAGGTCATAGTCGGTATTGGTCGCCTCCATCCCGAGTCCGACCATGAGGAGGGCAATGAGCCCAAACATCCAGAGCCGCGTCTTTTCGAAGAAGAACGCCACGATACCGGCAAGGACGATGAGGATAACGAGGACGCCAAGACGCACTTTTTTACTATTGCGCCATGACGGGCCGGCGGATTCGGGTGCGGCTTTGGTTTTCGTTGCAGCAGGCTTCGCTTCGGAGGCTTTCGGTTCATCGACAGACACCTGATCGAGTGGCTCCATATGAGGAAAGGTTAATGCTTCACCCCTACTCTACCCCGTTAGAAGCAGAATGCCTAGCGGCTTGCGGTGTAGATGAATACCAAGACAATAGGAACATAAACACCAAGCTGAATGCTTCGTGCGGGCTCTAACGGGGCCTACTCCGCTGGAGGGGTATGTTCAAGCACCTTCAGACGACGCGGCCGGATGACATAAAACCAGAGATACAGCCCGGCGAGGACGATGAGGTTCGGGATGAAGATGCGCGGATCGCTCCACGGATGGCCGTTGATCTGGAAATCCGAAATCGGCCAGAGAAATGGCGTGGGGAAAAACGCCTCCGAATGGGTTGGGATGTCGACCAGGATATGGAGCGGCCAGCCGAGCATCTCGTACACCGGTCGCCGGAGAAAGAGCCAGACCAGCCCGAAAACGACAGCAAAGACGACGAGGCTATGCGTCCCGTCATAGAGCGCATGGACGAACGCCGGGATATGCGACGGATCCGGATGCTGGCCCGATGACCAATCCGGGTGCTCGGCCAAGCCGAGGAACGTGAGTACGGTAAAGAGTCCGAAGGAGAAGAGATCCGGCGCGATGCCGAAAAAGAACGCGAGCCAATAACTGGGCCGGCTTTTCCGGCCGAAGGCGACGCCGCCGTAGAGCCCGTGAGAGATGATATCCATAGGCGTTGCGTTATTCGTTTACTGGCGTTTCGCGGATGATGCGGAGGTCGCGGCTATAGCTCTCACTCGCAGGATCGACCACCGTGTTGTCGACCTGGTAGATCGCTTTGGTCGCCTCGAAGTCGCCCGATGATGGGATGAGCCCCATATCATAGAGGACTGCATCGAAGTACCCCGGGAGAAGTGTCTTCCACGTGAATGGGAAACGCGCGGTCGAGATGTCTTCGACCCGACGAGTGAGCTCGTTCGTGCAGTTGTGGAGGAGCGTGTTGTAAAAGCGCGGCGCGTCGGCCACCGCATTGATGTCCCGGCCGAGCGCTTCGAGGAGCGCGCGCGACTGGAGCGCGGTCGCGACCGTCGGGTAGCGGTAGACGCGCTCGCTACGGTGGCCGGTCCGGACGCCCACGATGTCGGATTCGGAACCGACGACATAGATGATTTCGTACTGGCGGAAGAGGCCGAGGAGCGGCGAGAATTCCTCCCCGACTTCGCGCCGGGATTCGAGCGAGATGACGAGCTGCTCCCCGTCCGAGAAGCCGAAACTGAGGAAGATATGCGCGAGCCCCTCGAACTCGTCGAAGTGGGATATGAAGACGTCGAGCGTGGAAAGCGTCCGCAGGTCATACTCGCGCGTCTCGTATCGCACGTCAGCCGCCGTCTCGCCCGTCCAGCGGAAATTGCGGAAGTGATCGACGCGGAGCCGGTCGCCAGTGACCGTAAAGCGCGGGAGCTCCTCTTGGCCGAGTTCCCAGATGCGGTCATGCGAGGGCTCGGTAGCAAAAACAAACGCCGTCCATGCGATCGCCACGGCGGCGAGCACAATGATCAGACGGTGCCAACGGATGAGGAGCTCCTTTATTTTCGGTGATGTTTTTTCCACATTGACGGTCGTTTCTCGGTCCGATACAATTTTATATCTGAGCGTGCACGCTCGAGTAGTTCTTTCT
>CAZOFS010000019.1:0-16623 GCA_964579335.1 uncultured Bdellovibrionales bacterium | reverse complement strand
AGAAACACAAGTCGAACAACTGTTCCACCGAGGCTGTCTTCGAAGTCGTCGAAGGTATGGTCAATGTTCCTTCAGTTGACCTCCTCCCGACAGGTTTGACCCTTCTTCAGGCTCCAACCTACGCTGGTGGCCCTATCCGGCTTGGTGCCTATGTCAGGAATCAAGGAACAATGGACGCCTTGACCGGTATCCGGAGTACCTACAGCGTCGCTTGCAATGGTGGTCCAGCCGTTCCCCTCACGGATGACGGTACCGACCAAGCTGAGCTCAAGGCGGGAGGTAGTCAGTGGGAAGAGATGCAGACGGCTGTCCCTATGCCTGATGTCGTGGGAATCTGTGTGGTTACCTTTACCGTCGATGTAGGTAATGCCCAGACCGAGACCGACGAAACCAACAACACAGCAAGTCTCACCTTCACTCTTCTCCCCCGGCCTCTCCCTGATCTCATCATCACTTACATCGAGATCGATCCCTGGCCGGATGACTCCATTCAGAAGGGGAAAACCCATCACCCGACCATGAAGATTAAGAATGTCGGGACAGGACCCATGACGAGCGGGATTCGGAGCGCTTACTACTGGAAAGGTCCATCGACGGGCTATGCCTGGAGACAGATCGCTGATGATGGGACGGATGTTCAGGAACTCTGCGTTGGCTGTGAAGTAACAGAGACCATTGACAGTGGTTTCAAGGAATCCTCCCAGAAAGGCACCTATTACCTCATGGCCTGTGCTGACTACCAGGGGAATCAGTCAGAGTCCAATGAGGGCAACAACTGCATGGTGAGCCGAGCGATTACGGTGAAGTGACGAGGGATCACGACATCAACAGTCGCTACTGAGTAGCGGGCTGCTCTCGAAAGAGGGTGGCCCGAGTTTTTATACCACCGGGGATGAGGGATTTGGGAATCTTGCGGTAATAATTCGAGTGTGGGGCCATTATTGATTGGAGAAGTGGACTTCTTAAACGAGTATCGACCATCTATAGCCCAGGACTTTCCGTTGACAGCCGAGTCGCTTTCTTCGTACAATGAGGATGAAAGACAAAAAGTATCTTTCGTTAATAATAGCGTAATGCATGTATATGACTGATGCTGCACGGGACAAGGAGTTTATTGAGTACGTAGTGAAGATGTTGGTGGATCACCCAGAGATGGTGAAGGTGGACCGGAAGATTGATGAAATGGGAGTGTTGATTACGCTCGATGTGCATGCTGAAGATATGGGGATGGTGATTGGTCGCGAGGGTATGACAGCCAAGGCTCTCCGGACACTTCTTCGTGTGATTGGCGCCAGGAACAATGCTCGCGTCAACCTCAAGATCAATGAGCCAGAAGGTTCGACCCGTGTGCGCCGTGAGTATACTCCCGAAGGAGTCTCGGCCCCTGCCGCCGCTCCTGTTGAAGCTGCACCGGCTGTGGATGCTACCCCTACCCCAGCTCCAGCCAATACCCCACGTACTTTCGAGGACGTGATGAACGATATCAAGATATAGTCTGTTGCTTTGAAAAGCGCCCTTCGACTTTGCTGAGGGCGCTTTTTGGTTGGCTGAAAATAGGCTAGACTTGAGCTATTATGCAAACTGAATCCACCTCCATTGCTGGTCTCATGATTATTATCCCGGATGTTTTTTCAGATGAGCGGGGATTTTTCATGGAAAGTTTTCAGGAGCGGCGCTATCAGGAAATTTTGGGCGGTGACATTCACTTTGTTCAAGACAATCTTTCCTTTTCCAAGAAAGGTGTGCTGCGCGGCCTTCACTATCAAGCTCCACCATTTGCCCAAGGCAAGCTGGTTTCAGTCCTGCGAGGCCGAGTGCGCGATGTGGCGGTCGATATTCGTCATGGTTCACCCACGTTTGGACAGTACGTCTCGGTAGAGCTCTCGGCTGACAATCACCAGCAGCTTTGGATCCCACCAGGCTTTGCACATGGCTTCGTCGCACTCGAGGACGATACAATCTTTGCTTACAAATGTACTAATGTATATTCGCGCGAACATGATCGGGGAGTACTGTGGAATGATCCAGTAATTGGAATCGATTGGGGCGTGGCTGAGCCGATTGTTTCAGAAAAAGACAAGCAACACCCGCTCCTCAAAGACTTGAAACGTGAAGCTTATAACTTATAGCATTAATCTTGGAACGCAAGTTTCTCACGAAGTCTATGCCTACTCACCAGTCTGATTTTCATTCAACCTTAAAAGAAAAGGCTGATAGCTTTGCTTACGGGGTGTATCGAGTATCGAAGAGTTTCCCAAAAGAAGAGTTGTATGGCTTGACCTCACAATTACGCAGAGCAGCCTTATCAGTTATCCTCAACTATATTGAAGGATATGCCCGGGTAGGTAGTAAGGAATACAAACATTTCTTACAAATAGCCTATGGTTCTTTGAAGGAGTCAAAATACTTATTATTTTTTGCTTACCGTGAAAAATATCTCGTCAAAAAAGAATATGAGACTTTGATTGGTTTGTGAGGATATTGGTGGTATGTTGTGGGGTACGATCCAAAAGTTAAAAGTCAAGTAGAGCGGCGTGTAGGTTACGAGCTTTAAGTTTTACGTTATGAGATTGTTGATCACTGGAGGCGCGGGGTTTATCGGGAGCAACTTCGTTCACTATATCTTGCATGAGCATCCCGAAGATGAGGTGGTGATTTTGGACGCCCTGACCTATGCGGGGAATCTCGAGAATTTGAAAGAAGCTGAACGTAATGCGCACTATCGCTTCGTGAAAGGAGATATTACCGACGCAGCTGCCGTCGATATACTCGTAGCCGAGTGCGATGCGGTAGTGCATTTCGCGGCTGAGTCGCATGTTGATCGTTCTATCGTTGGACCCGAGGCCTTTGTCCGGACCAATGTACTCGGGACGTTTACCCTGCTCGAAGCTGCTCGGAAACATGGAAAGCGCTTTCATCATGTCTCAACTGACGAGGTGTTTGGAGCTTTGGAATCAAGTGATCCAGCCTTTGATGAATCAACGTCCTATGATCCCAGAAGTCCTTACAGTGCGTCCAAGGCAGCCTCGGACCATCTCGTCCGAGCATACCACCATACCTATGGTCTTCCGGTGACGATATCCAACTGCTCCAACAACTACGGGCCCTATCATTTTCCCGAGAAACTCATTCCGTTAGCGATCACCAACCTCCTCGAAGGAAAAAAAGTGCCAATCTACGGTGATGGCCGCCAGGTACGTGACTGGCTCTATGTGGAGGATCACTGCCGAGCTATCGATCTCATCCTGCGCCAGGGGAAAATCGGCGAGACATATTGTGTTGGGGGAAATAGTGAGCGAGAGAATGGCTGGATTGTGAAACAAATTCTCGCGCTTCTCGGGCAAGATGAAAGTATGTTTGAATACGTACAGGATCGCCCGGGTCATGACCGGCGCTACGCTATCAATTTTACCAAGCTCCACACCGAGCTCAGCTGGGAGCCATCGGTGACGCTTGAAGAAGGGCTGGCCAAGACTGTCGCATGGTTCAAAGCTAATGAAGCTTGGTGGAAGCGAGTGAAGAGCGGGGAGTATCAGGAATATTATAAGAAGCAATATGGGAAATAATTTTCGAACTGAGGATTTGAAGCAATTTATCTACAATGCGAGCCGGGCGACATATGCCTCGGGCGATGAGTCGATCAAGGTGAAACAGTCGGATGGTTCGACAACGATTGAATTCATGGCAGGAGACTTCAAGTTTCATGATAATTACTTTGGCGGCGAACCCTATGGTGGTCGGGAGGTGGTGTTTTACCAGGGTAAAGCCGTCTGGATGATGGTGTACTACGGTTTCGTTCATACTGAGACTAGCAATGCCGAGGTATATGGTTTCCTTATGGAGGCTCTCCGCAACACAACGGTAGAGGCTCCCTATCGTGGGCCAAAGGTGTTTGAAAGAGAGAATTGGAGTTATGAAAATACTCTCAAAGGTGAGGTGGAAAATTTTCATGGTACCGAAAAGATCTATTGTGACAAGAAATGTGTCTATGAGGCGAGTTATATCGGCGGCTTGGTTGATTGTTAGTCTATGAAAAAGCAACTAAAATTTACACCAAAACCAGGGCAAGTAGACTTTACGCATATTCGCTATTGTCCGGTGATTAATTGCGTGGTGAAGTATGGCCGCAAAGTTCTTGTGGTACAGCGGAGCTCGGGTATGCGGCTCTACCCTGGGTATTGGAATGGTATTTCTGGTTTTCTTGATGACCAGCGGAGTTTGGAGGAAAAAGTACGGGATGAAGTCGGAGAAGAATTGGGTATCACGAGGAAGCACATCCTTTCTATTCGTCTGGGCCAAATATTTCAGCAGGAAGCACCAAAATACAAAAAAACCTGGATTGTTCATCCGGTTTTGGTCGAGGTCGATACGGATCAGGTGACTTTGGACTGGGAGGCACAGAACTATCGCTGGCTTTCTCCCAAGGAGGTGATGCAGCTCAAAATGCTTCCGGGCTTTGATCAAGTACTACGATCTTTTTTTAAAGTATGAAGAAACGAAATCAGTTTCGTATTATTGACCCGTGGTTTGTAAGACCGAGAGTGCTATTGCTTGAAGTATTGCCTGAGTCGATGCAAACCTTGGCTAGAGAGATTGGTCAGACACCAAACCAAGAAGCGGCGCTGCGGTATGCGTATGATGCGTTGGGAAAAAAGTATCGCGGGTATCGAATACTGACTGCTCTTCGATTGGACTGCCTCTTCATCCATAACCTCTCGACACTCTGGGAACGGAGCGGTTTTCTTCACTGCCATCATCTCAACTATCTCCTTCGAACTCTCTTGGTAGCGAGTGGTAAGTTTCAAAATGATGCTATTGTGGCTCATTGGACACAAATCTGGCTTTTTTCACCCCATCAGTACCTAACAGTGGAGCTTGCTGATGGGAGAAAAGTCGAAGTTGATCCGTGGGGACGGGTTTATGGTATCCCATATGGGAGCCATGCTCACGGATTCGCTGGTGGGACGACCTTTGCTAACATAGATACATGCTAGAGAGATTAAAAGTGTTGGTACTGGGGGCAAGAGGCATGCTCGGGCAGGAATTGGTCCGAGTTTTTTCGCGTGATGATCAGTATGCTGTGACGGCTTGGGACCGAGAGGAAATCAATGTGACCAATTTTGATGAGTTGGAAGCAAGGACTAAGGAGTTAGGGCCGGATATTATTCTCAATGCAGTGGCTTATAATGCCGTGGACCTCTGTGAAACGGATGACGCCGAGTATGCCAAGGCGAGGATTCTCAATGTCGAAGTTCCAAGAAAATTGGCTCAAATAAGCCAAGAAATTAGAGCTACCATTGTACATTACTCCACTGACTATGTCTTTGATGGAAGCCAAGAATCAGGGTATGATGAGGAAGCCCAGCCGCAGCCACTTTCGCGTTATGGGGAAACCAAGCGGGGCGGGGAGGAAGAGGTCCTCAAGAGCGGGGCACGAGCGTATGTTATCCGCCTCTCCAAGCTTTTTGGGAAACCGGCTAGTTCAGCAGCGGGGAAGCGCAGTTTCTTTGATGTGATGCTCGAAAAGGGTCGTTCGACCGATGAGGTAAGGGTAGTGGATGATGAGCGGAGCTGCTTTACCTACGCACCCGATCTTGCGGAGGCTACCAAGGCACTTATCGAAGACCAGGTACCGTACGGGATCTATCATCTCCCGAATGAAGGCGGAGTGACGTGGTATGAAGCGGTCCAGGAGCTCTATCGGTTGGCGCATATTGAGACCAAAGTGACTCCGGTGACGAGTGAGGCCTTCCCTCGGCCAGCCAAACGACCAGCTACTTCAATCCTCCTCAATACCAAACGGCCGAAATTACGGGAGTATCGTGAAGCGCTGGAAGAATATTTGAAGAGCGAGTAGTAAAGAATAGAGAGTTATGCTGTAGAATTTCAAAATACAAATTTCAAATGTTAAAATAAACCTTGAATTTTTTAGAGGTTTAAACACTTGAGAGGATTGAATATTATTTTGAAATTTAAAATTTAGAATTTGAAATTGTCATACCTATGATTCATCCACATTTAAAAAAAGCTGATCCATCGGTCATGCGGGCTCTCGCGGGCGAAGAAAAGCGTCAGGAAGAGGGGCTCGAGATGATTGCCTCAGAAAATTATGTCTCCAAAGCCGTGCTCGAAACGCTTGGAACAGTTTTTACCAACAAATATTCTGAAGGCTACCCCGGCCGGCGTTACTATGGCGGCCAAACGTTTACGGATGAAGTAGAGACACTTGCCATCGAACGGGCTAGGAAACTCTTTGGGGCCGAGCATGCCAATGTGCAGGCTCACTCTGGGGCGCAGGCCAACCTCGCGGTCTATGCAGCGCTCCTCGAACCGGGGGATACGGTGCTTGGGATGGATCTCTCGCATGGCGGGCATCTCACCCATGGTCACCCTGTGACACTGCCGGCCAAAGTCTATCGCTTTGTGCGGTATAAGACAGAAAAAGACGGGACGATTGACTACAAAGCTTTGGAGGCGCTGGCCAAGAAAGAGAAACCCAAACTCATGCTCGCTGGATTCTCATCCTATACCCGGCAAATTGATTATGAAAAATTTACAGCGATTGCCAAAAAAGTAGGAGCTCTCTCGATGATGGATATGGCCCATATCGCTGGACTCGTCGCGGGGAAAGCATTGCCCAGCCCGGTGCCGTACTTCGATGTTGTGACGGCGACGACGCACAAAAGTCTTCGGGGCCCACGAGGTGGACTTATCCTCTCGACTGCCCAGTATGCCAAAGCTGTCGATAAGGCGGTGTTTCCTGGCACCCAGGGTGGCCCGCATATGCAGGTAGTGGCGGCCAAGGCAGTTGCCTTTGGTGAGGCCCTCCACCCAAGCTTCAAGAGTTATGCCAAGCAGATCTTGAAAAACGCTAAAGTATTGGAAGAGACATTGCGTAAACTTGGCTTTGAAATTGTTTTCGGTAAGACAGAAAATCATATGGTGGTAGTGGATGTGGTAAAAAGTCATGGAATAGCCGGAAAAGAAGGAGAAGAGCTCCTGGATGCAATCGGAATTACCGTCAACAAAAACGTTATCCCCGATGATCCACGCGGACCACTTGATCCATCGGGCCTGCGCATCGGTGTGCCAGCGCTCACTACACGGGGCATGAAAGAACGCGAAGTTAAGCTTGTTGCAGGTTGGATTGATGCAGCGCTTCGGGCCAAGGGTAATGCCAAAGAACTAGCTCGGTTGCGGAGCGAGGTAAAAAAGCTGTGTAAGAAGTTTCCGGTATATCGCTAAACAATAACTTGTAACCACTAGCGACCGGCGTAGGTGGGCTATCCTGTACAACTTTCGAAGCAGGGTAAGTATTGAGCGGTTGTTTCATTCACGGTAACGCCTTCGGCTCATGAGAGTCAGGAGTTAATTGATAAGCTAAAGTCATGCGGGATGCTCTTGGTTGCAGCTTCTCGCAGACTCGAAGACAACAAAGGCATGAAAGGCATTATTCTCGCTGGCGGGACGGGGACACGACTCCTTCCATCGACAGCGATCGCATCGAAACAACTCTTGCCGCTCTATGATCGGCCGATGATTTTCTATCCCCTCAACACCCTTCTTATGGCGGGGATCAAGGATGTGCTTATCATCGTATCGCCAGAGCACTCGGGGCATTACCTCAATCTCTTGGGCTCACTCCTTCGTAGCAAAGGGATCAATATCTCCTTTGTTGTCCAGAAAGAACCGCGTGGTTTGGCGGAAGCCTTTATCCTCGGTGAGGATTTTATCGATCGTGAGCCCTGCACCATGATACTAGGAGATAATCTCTTTGAAGGAGACTTTAGTGAAGCGATTCAAAGCTTTGAGCAGGGCGGAAGAATTTTTGCCAAAGAGGTACCGGATCCAGAGCGGTTTGGTGTCGTATCCTTTGATACGAAGACCAAAGCCGTGCGTTCTATCGAAGAAAAGCCCAAGCAGCCTGAAAGTCACTTTGCTATTCCAGGGCTCTATATTTATGATGCTGAGGTCGTTGAAGTAGCTAAAGCACTCACACCGTCGGCTCGTGGAGAGCTTGAAATTGTTGATCTCCACAATCACTATCTCCGAAAAGCAAAGCTAGATGTACGAGTGATTGAGGGAGCTTGGTTTGATGTCGGAACCCATGACTCACTCCTCGATGCGAGCCTCTATGTGAGAACTCATAAGTTACATGAAGCGTTTTACCCCCCATTGACGGAAGCGCTTGAAGAGTTTAAGCTCGAATTCAAACGGCTTGTTTCACTTAACTAGATAATACTTTTTTCTATGGGTACTCCTCATCAACCTATTCGTAAAGCAATTTTTCCTGTGGCTGGTTTTGGGACTCGTTTCTTGCCAGCCACCAAGGCTCAGCCGAAAGAAATGCTTCCGGTCGTGGATAAGCCGGTGGTTCAGTACTTGGTTGAAGAAGCTGTCGCTTCCGGTATTGAAGAAATCATCTTCGTGACGGGCCGTGGCAAAAGAGCGATTGAGGACCACTTTGATGTTTCATATGAATTGGAAGATACGCTCGTAGAAAAGAATAAACATGATTTGCTTGAGGCAGTCCAAAGGATTTCTGGACTAGCTCGGTTTTCATATGTACGGCAACCAGTGCCACTTGGTGATGGACATGCCCTTCTTCAAGCTGCTCATCTGGTAGATGATGATGAGGCAGTGCTCGTTATTTTTGGCGATTGTATTTATGATTCTGAGGTTCCGGCTGCCAAACAATTGATGGAAACCTATGATAAGTACCATGATCCAGTGATTGGACTTTCTGAAGTTGATCGGGCAGAAGTTTCTAAGTTTGGGGTGATTGATGGGGTTGCGCTAGATGAAATGACCTATGAAGTGAAGGGTATGGTGGAGAAACCAAAACCAGAAGAAGCGCCATCGAACTTGGTCGCTGTTGGTAAATATATTATTACGAGTGAGGTGTTTCAGGTACTCGCCTCTATGAAGGAGGGAAAGAGTGGTGAAATCCGTCTAGCGGATGCTTTTGATATGATGCTTCAAAACAGTCAACCTTTGTACGGCAAGAAGCTTTCGGGTGAATGGCTCGATACGGGAGACAAATTTAACTTTCTCAAGGCTACCATCCAGCTAGGGCTCAAGCATCCAGAAGTAGGTGAGCGTCTGCGGCAACATTTGAAAGGATTATCTCTGTAAATTCACGCATGTATTGGATCTACCTCCTTCTCTTCGTGTGCATGATCTTTACACCCGAAGTGGTGTCGAGTGGAGTTTTCTTCTTTGGTGAGGAAGATCTTGAGTCATTGATTATCTTTGGTTTGGGCCTCATTGGACTCTTACTCTATCTCGTCAAAGAATCGGCACTCATGCGGACTTTGCGTGAGAAACTCTCACTCCAGCAGGAGTCCAACAAAATTCGCAAAGACTTGGCTCAGTCATATACCTACATCGGTGAGATGAATCGTCATCTCGATATTCTCAAGAATATGATTGTCGAGAGTCCGCACACAGCCCACGATCTACTCGACAGAGATCAAGAGCGGGTATATGAACCAGTGTTTGATGCGGCGCTTCTCCTTTCGCAGTCCGATGGCGTGGCGCTCATCTTTGTCGCCAAGGAGACGGGAGCGATACTTGGATGCTACCAAAGAGACAAAACTGATCCGGCTTTTGCTAAACTTTCAGGCGAGGCGCTCCTCGGAGCCAAGAAGTACTGGTGGCAAGAGGATGGATTTTCATTTGTGCGTTCCAATGAAGAATCACTGGGAGTAGCTGCCTTTCTTGTCTTTCGCTCGGTTAAGAATCGAGTGGAGGAGATGGGAGTGTTTCAGATTCTTGTGACGCACGCACTCCTCCTCTTCTCCTTGCGGAAAGCACATACGCCCTCCATGCTTGATCTCCAATAGTTCGGCTATGCGTATTGGTATTGATGCTCGTTTCTACGGAACTTTGGGTAAGGGACTCGGCCGTTACACAGAAAAACTTATCCAAGAGCTCGAAAAACTCACTGGGGAGGATAGGTTTTATATTTTTCTCCGCCAAGAAAACTTTGCTGAGTACACGCCACAGAACAAACGTTTTACCAAGGTACTTGCGGATTTTCCCTGGTATGGTTGGCAAGAACAACTCCTCTTTCCGCTCCTCCTCTTACGGTATCGACTCGATCTCATGCATTTCCCTCATTTCAATGTGCCGATTCTCTATTGGCGGCCGCTTGTTGTGACGATTCATGATCTTATTCTCTTTCATTACCCGACGGTCAAAGCTTCTGAACTTTCCCCACTCCTCTACTGGGTCAAGTATCGGATATATCGTATCGTGATTGCCCTGGCTGTTTGGCGCGCCAAACGTGTCTTTGCTGTCTCTCAGTTTACCGCCGACGATGTAGCGCGAGCTTACCCAAACGCCAAATCCAAAATTCGGGTGACCTATGAAGCAGCGGAGCAGAGCTGTTTTTGGATAGAGGCGAGTGCTGGTGAAGCATACCTCAAGACTCATGGACTCAATCCGAGAGGGAGAGGCCAGCCCTATATCCTCTATGTAGGTAATGCCTATCCGCATAAAAACCTTGAGCTGCTGCTCGCGGTGGCGGAACATGTACCAGAGAAACTCTTTGTCTGTGTTGGCCGAGCTGATTTTTTTTATCAACGGATCAAACGTGAGGCTATCGAGCGTAAACTAAGTAATGTGTGCTTTATCGGCTTTGTCCCTGATCCGTTGCTTTCGGTGCTCTACCGTGAAGCTGAGAGTTACTTCTTTCCGTCGCTCTATGAAGGTTTTGGTTTACCAGCACTTGAAGCCTGTGCGTATGGCACGCCCGTACTCGCGCTACGAGCAGGAGCCTTGCCAGAGATTCTCGGGGAAGCTGGCCGTTTCTTTGATGTCAGTGATGTAACCCTTGTGACTCAAGCCATCCGAGAGTTAGGTGAAGATACAGAAGGACGGAAGCAGCTGATCGCCCGAGGTTATGCTCGAGTGAGTCAATTCTCCTGGGGGCGTATGGCTCGCGCTACCCTGAAAGAGTATTATGAAAGTATTCCCTATGCGCGACATTCGACCTCGAGAGCAGTCTCTCCCACCAAGACCAATTCCAATCCCTCAGTCTAAAAGCCCTGTTGCTTTTGTCTCAACGCCATTCCCAGCTCAAGGGAGGGAACTTTTTTTGTCTCAGTCACGAGCTTCTCGTACTCAATTGATTCCCACTCATCCTCGGCGATGGGGAGTCTCTATCGCACTCATTATATTTCTTGTTGGAGGAGGACTCTTGGGTCATCAGTGGGTCAAACTTCTCGAACATGAGGGAGAGCGGGGTTATGCGGCACTTGAGAAAGGAGCACAGGCACTCAAAGTACGAGATACGGTAGCGGCTAAGCAAGCCTTCCAAGAGGCTGAGCACGCTTTCAGGCGAGGTACAACATTTCTCTTTGGGATGCAGTACCTGTTGCCGGCGCTTCAGTATATACCTGGCTTGGGTCGGGGAGTGAGTGGGATAGCCTTGATGGAGGCAGGTGGACACTTCACGCGTGGGGCCCAGTCATTCACTGCTTTGATTGATCAGGCACTTCGTGAACTTGAGTCCAAGTCAACCAATCCCTCACTTCTCGATCTCCTCACAGGAAGTGAGGCAGCCCTTACGGAGGGGAAACAAGAGCTTCAGGCGGCCCTCATTTCGCTTCGGTATGTTCGTCCAGAAAGTTTACCCGAGGATAAACAGGCCCCTTTTCAACGCGGAGAACGTTTGTTGCCAGTGCTCACCGAAGGTTTGAATCTTTCACTTGAGCATTTTGATATTCTTACTGAACTCCTCGGGGGCAACGGTCCACGGCTCTACCTCTTTCTCTTTCAGAACAACCATGAATTACGACCAACCGGAGGTTTTATCGGGAGTTATGCCCTCCTCGATATTTACCAGGGTCACATCCGTCGTTTTTTTGTGGACGGTATTTTTAATCCTGATGGGCAGCTCAAAGAAAATATTGTTCCACCAGCTCCCATTCAAAAAATCAGTGCGGGATGGAGTTTGCATGATAGTAATTGGTTCCCTGATTTTCCGACCTCAGCTGAGAAAGCCCGCTTCTTCTACGAAAAGACCGGTGGGCCAACGACGGACGGGGTTATCGCCCTGACTCCTGAGGTATTGGAACGCGTGCTTAAGATTATTGGTCCAATTGATTTGCCTGAGTATGGCATTACTGTCGATGCAGAGAATTTCCTCCCTCTCCTTCAGGAAGAAGTGGAGCTTCATTATGACAAAGAAGAAAATAACCCTAAGAAAATTCTCGGTGATTTAACCGGTGTTATTCTCGAGCGATTGACGAAGAAGCCCGACCCGATACTCTTGTGGCAGTTAGCTGACAGTATAGTAGGGCTCTTAAATGAGCGGCATATACTTCTCTTTGCGCGGGACACTCAGGCCCAATCTCTCATTCAGGCTTCTGGCTGGTCAGGGGCGATGCTTTCGACCCCGTATGATTATCTTTCAGTGATTCATACCAATATCAATGGCTTTAAAACCGATGGGGTGATTAAAGATAGTATTGAACATACAGTGAGTGTCCAGCCTGATGGTACTCTCCTCGACACCGTCAAGGTCACTCGTACACATACAGGGGGCAATACGCCTCATGAATGGTGGAACAAGGTCAATGCCAATTATATGCGGGTATATGTACCCCTCGGTTCTGAGCTCCTCTCAGCTGAGGGGATGACGCGTGAGTTCCCTACGCCACCCCTTGATTATGAAGCACTTGCCTTTCGGCGTGATGCCGAAGTAGTCGAAGAGGAATTAAAAATTCGTATCGATGAAGCAAGTGGCACGCGCATTGGTGAAGAATTCGGCAAAACCGTGTTTGGTAACTGGGTCTATGTGAGTCCAGGGGAGTCAGTGACAGTCACCTATCGTTATCGTTTGCCTTTTCGGCTGGCTGTTACTGATACTGATCAAACGGTCCCTTTTTCGATTCTCTATCAGAAACAGGCGGGGACCAAGCAAGTAAAGCTCCATTCCAACATAGCGTATCCAGAAGGGTTGACACCTATTTGGCAGAGCTCAGAAAATTTGGTACCGTACGGGCGAACCCTCACACTCGATACTTCCCTCGATTCTAATACGTTTCTTGGTGCCGTTTTCCAATCAATCAAAAAATAGTTTTTTGTGAAGACATTTCTGTTACGTTGGTTTCGGCAGAGTAGTAAACCTACCGTTTCTCTCGGTGGAGCAGCTTTTATTATTGCGTTGGCCGGCGTGTTGAGTCGTCTGCTTGGCTTTGTACGCGACCGTCTTCTGGCCTCCTCTTTTGGAGCTGGTGATACACTCGATGCCTATTACGCCGCCTTTCGTCTCCCAGACTTTATTTATGGACTCTTGGTTTTAGGAGCGCTCTCAGCGGCTTTTGTCCCAGTATTTACTGGACTACTGAGTAAACATGAGGATCGAGCTGCTTGGCAGTTGATGCATAATATTTTGTATCTCTTGCTCCTAACGCTTGGTGGTGTGGCACTCCTTGGGATACTTCTCGCTCCGTGGGTGGCTACATTAATTGCTCCTGGCTTTCCACCCGAGAAACAGGCTCTCGTGGCAAGTCTCACGCGGATCATGCTCCTTTCGCCGATTCTCCTTGCTGTTTCGGCAGTGTTTGGAGGAGTGCTTATCTCCGTCAAGCGTTTTCTCGCGTATTCACTCGCTCCGATCTTTTACAATGTCGGGATTATTATCGGGATTATCCTCCTTGTACCAGTCCTGGGAACGATAGGGCTAGCCTGGGGAGTGGTTTTGGGAGCGCTCTTTCATGTCGCGATCCAGTATCCGGCTATCCGTGAAGCAGGGTATCGGTTTCAGGGTTTTCGCTTGAAACACTGGCTCGATGCTCCAACTCGCCAAGTGATTCGACTCATGATTCCGCGCTCTATGGCCATGGCGGTTAATCAGGTGAGTCTCTTGATTGTCACTATTTTTGCCTCGACTTTGGTATCGGGGAGTTTGGCTGTGATCAATCTCGCTACCAATATCCAAAGTGTGCCATTAGGATTATTTGGAATTTCATTTGCAGTGGCAGCCTTTCCAGTTTTGTCGAGCCTCGCAGCCAAAGAAGCTTATCAGGATTTCTTTGCCACGCTGGTTCGTACGGTGCGGAGGATTGCTTATTTTGTTATCCCACTGGCCTGCTTTATGATCGTGTTTCGAGCCGAAATTGTCCGCGTGGTACTCGGTACCGGAGCCTTCAATTGGGAGGATACCATTCTCACCTTTCAAGTACTGGGACTTCTCTCGGTCTCGCTCTTGGCCCAGTGCCTCATCCCTATCTTTGTCCGAGCTTTCTTTGCCCTCCAAGATACGCGACTACCGCTCTTCTCAGCTCTTCTTGGCGAAGTGGTTCATCTTGGGAGTATTCCTTTCCTCCTCCCTCGCTTTGAGGTATTGGGCCTCGCGATAGCCTTTTCACTGGGGGTCATATTTCAGCTCATGTTGCTCTATGGTCTTTTGCGTCGGCGCATTCCTGGGTTTCGTGACCGAGCCATACTGACCCCGCTTATCAAAATCATGCTTGTGGCCTTTGCGGCTTCAATCGTGGCCCAACTCTCCAAGAGCCTTTTTGCTCTCACGGTGGATAGGGTGGATACGTTCGTTGAAGTCTTTGTCAAACTCTCGCTTGGTCTCGTCATTGGTCTCGGTACCTACCTCGCTCTTTCGGCGTGGTATCGTTTGCCAGAATATTTTGATGTGAGACGCTTCATCCTCTGTCGAGTCTTGCGCCGACCAGAGACAGTGGCTCTTACTCAGGATCACCCTGAGCAAGGGGATTGGTGAAATCAAATGAAAAATTAAATATCAAAAAGAAAAGATAGACGAATCGAAGTCTTTGATGAAAGTTTTCACAACTACTGAGCTTAAAAACCTCCTAAGGAGAACAGTATTCCTTGACAAAAGCCTCCTTTGACCTCTCCTTTTCTGGTACAATGAATACAAAAATATCACTCATGCTTTCCAAAACAAAACTCTTTTTCTTTTTGTTCGCTTTGCTTGGTGGCTGTAGTTTTTTTCCTGCACTATCAGAAGCAGCCCCACAAGTTTCCATTTCAGCCTCCCCAGATGTGATATACATTGGTGAATCGAGCACATTGACCTGGACTATTTCTGGAGCTGCGAGTTGTTTTTTTGCTGAGTCACCAGGGAGTGGGAGTGAGGGTAGTACTACAAATGGCTCCTCGGTGGTCCATCCTCGGCGCGATACCCAGTATAGTATTTCATGTGAAGACAGTGCCGGGGAGGTGAGTTCTGCTTATACGAGAGTTGCTGTGATTCCGAGAGTTACAGTCAGTATTGACCCGACGACCAGTACGAGCACTACCGGTCAGATAGCTACGGTCACTTGGTCTTCTGATGGAGATAGTTGCAGAAATTGGAGTGGGACTGCGGTTGGTCCCTCAGGGAGTGCCGAAGTTGCTCCTTCGAGCACGACAACGTATACCGTCACTTGTCTTATCACCGGGGGCTCTAGAAATGGTTCCGGTAGTGCGACCATTACCTTTACGGGCGCAGCTGGTTCTTGTGATGTTTCTGGACGTACTACGTGGACTCAGGCGGGGCGGTCTTGTTTCTCCAATTGGTCTGGCTTTATTGGTAATGGTGGAGCGCAAACGGTGTACAATGATCCAGTTGCTAATCCGGGGTATAGTGGCAGCGCTCTACTCCGTTGCAATGCAGGGAGTATCTCGGTGCAGAATCCAGTGTGCGAGGTAGGTTTTCTCTGTACCGGGCCAGAGCCTCATCTCTTTACTGGAGGTGGTGGTACTGTGGAAGTGTATCCAGGTGAAGAGGTAGCTCCGACTGACGGTGTTCGTTGGCAATACTCCGCTACCAATACCTCACGAGCTTGTGAGTTTCATTGTGGTTCTGGTTCTGAGTGGCGACCTTCAGGAGCAGATAGTACTTTTAGGTGCGTACCAGTTAGCGATGGTGGAGGTGGAAGTGGTAGTAGTATTGGTTTTTATGTTGATAATAATCGTCCCAGGCTAGGTGAAAGCGTCACGCTTCGTTGGTCAGCTACTGGAATACCTGATGGTGGGGGTTGCGATAGGCGAAGTGTTCCCAATTCACCCTTGGTTGGTTGGGAGGGACGGATGGAAAAAGATGAATTGGAGAGAGGAGGAAGCGTTACCTTTGTGCCAAGTGATGCAGCGGGACAAAATACTTTAGGCTCATACACCTACAGTCTTTGTACTTCCACAGTAACTGTTATTGTAGATGATATCCCTTCTATTGCTGTCTCGGCTGATCCACCGCGGATCTCTTCTGGGGAATCCAGCACTATCCAGTGGACTGTAACTACGAGTCCAACTTGGGCTGGGTCTTGTTTTCTCTTCAAAGAACCAGTAAGATTGAATACTGGTTTAGGAGCGGCCACCTTTCTTCGGGTATCTGATGGTTTACCAGTGGTTTTTAGTGATCAACTCTGGTCTGGAGATCCTAAGAGCACTACCAGTTTTGTGGTTAGCCCAACGACGACTAAGGACTACGGCTTTGCCTGTACTCGAGGTTCTCGATTGGGTATTGCTATTCAGACTGTTCGGGTTTCGGTGAATGGCACTCCAGATCCCCCCGGTGATGGCGGTGGTGATGGGGGTGGCGGTGGTGATGGCGGAGGAGGCATCGACCTCACCTGCTCCTCTCCCAACTCCTGCAAT
>CAZOFS010000018.1:0-16656 GCA_964579335.1 uncultured Bdellovibrionales bacterium | reverse complement strand
ACATGGAAAAAATTGTCATGTACAGTGATGGGGGGTCGCGGGGGAATCCGGGGCCAGCAGCTTTGGGTGTGTATATCGAAACGCTCGATAAGCGTTTTGGCGAATTCCTCGGGACCAAAACCAATAATGAAGCCGAGTATAGTGCGATCGTAGCCGGCCTCAAGAAAATCAAGTCTCTCATCGGTAAGGAACAAGCGAAGAAGATGGTGGTGGAGTGTCGCATGGATAGTGAGCTCGCCTGTCGGCAGCTCAATCATATATACAAGATCGAGAACGAGAAGCTCCAGCCACTCTTTTTCCAAGTGTGGAATCTGATGCTTGATTTTAAAGAAGTGAAATTTGTCCATGTGCCACGTGAGCAAAACACGGTAGCTGATGCCGAGGCCAATCGGGCGATGGATCACGCTGCTCAGAATATAAAGAGTCAACTGTTGTAACTATGACGCTCAAGAGAAAACTCATCATCATTGGTACAGGACTCGTCATTGTTGGCGGTGGGTATTGGTGGTGGCAGAGCTCACGATCGCCCGAAGTGATTCCTACTGAGACCGTCACGCGCGGGACAGTGAGTGAGACTATTTCAGTGACTGGTGAGCTTGTTCCGGCTCAGTATGCTGATCTTTCATTCAAGAGTATCGGTCAACTCGAGGCCATATGGGTCAAAGAAGGGGAAATGGTCAAGGCTGGTGACCCGCTCTCTCGTTTGGACCCAGGTAGTCTCTCGGATCAGCTCAAAGCAGCCCAGGCTACACTCTCGATTGCAGAGGAGAATGAAAAACTGGCTCGTCGCGATTGGGATGGTTTGAAGCCAGAAGAACGTCGGGCCAAGATGCTGGCCAGTGAAAAGGCGAGAGCGGATGTGGCGACCCTTCAAACCCAGATGGCTGAACGGGTGATCAGAGCTCCGTTTGATGGGCTTGTGACCCAAGTACCGGCTCGTGTCGGGGAGACAGTGAGTGCTGGTGAAACAGTGGTTCGTCTGGTGGGGATGGATGCAGTTGCTTCTGGTAAAGCAGTTATGATTGAGGCACAGATCCCTGAGTCCGATGTTGCCAAAGTCAAAGTGGGTATGGTAGCTCAGGTGACCTTTGATGCTTTTACCAATGATGAGGTGTTTGAGGCCACGGTCAAAGCGATTGAAACCAGCGCCACGATTGTCCAGGATGTTGTTTCGTATCGAGCGACCTTTGAGCTAGTCGCCACTCCAGATACGCGTCTCCGGGATGGCATGACGGCCAATGTGGATATCGAAACGGGACACCGAGACCATGTCCTCATCCTCCCGTTCCGAGCGCTCGTGCGTGAAACGGGGGACTATATGGTCGAAGTGCAGTCGGGTGAGACCTTTACCAAACAAAAGGTGACCATTGGTCTTGAAGGAGACGCAGGTGAGGTCGAGATACTCTCTGGCGTACGCGAGGGGGACAAGGTCAAATTGTCGACCAAGAGTGAATAATGCCTATGCCACCGCTCATGGCCGCTACTGGCCTCGGTAAAGTCTATGCCAATGAAGGAGTAGAGACAGTGGCTTTGCGTGAAGCCACTTTTGTTGTTGACAAGGGTGAGTTTGTATCAATCATGGGACCGTCAGGTTCCGGGAAATCCACTCTCATGCATGTCTTGGGACTTTTAGATCGTCCAACCAGTGGTCAATACCTTTTGGATGGACAAAATGTAGCTGAGCTTCCTGATGATGATTTGTCTCGTCTCCGCAATGCCAAAATTGGCTTTGTTTTTCAATCCTTCAATTTGTTGCCCAAAACTACAGTGTACGAAAACGTCGAGTTGCCACTCCTCTATGGTACTGATTCAGCTCTTGATCATCAGGCTCAAGTGAATGGAGCTCTTGAGGCGGTGAATATGCTCCATCGCAAGGACTTTTTTTCTAACCAACTCTCAGGTGGCGAGAAACAGCGGGTAGCCATCGCCCGAGCGCTCGTCAATGATCCAGATATTATCTTTGCCGATGAGCCAACCGGGAACCTTGACTCACGTTCAGGTCTTCAGGTGATGGCTCTCCTTCAGCAGCTCAATGATATGGGTCGCACAGTCATTCTCGTCACCCACGAAACCACGACCGCTGAGCATGGCAAACGTATGCTCCGCATGATGGATGGTCGGATTGTTGAGGACAGCCCCATTACCAATCGTAAGTTTGCCAAGGATATCGGTGACACGCTCAAGTAGTGATAGCTGACATCTTAGTAGTTCAAAAGCTTCGAGTACCGAGCGGTGACAGACTGAATCAGCGTGACATTGCTCCTACAGTGTTCAATCGATTACCCCAATGAAACTCTCTGAACCTATCCGTATCGCCTATCGATCACTTATTGCCTCGAAAACAAGGTTTCTTTTGACGGTCTTGGGGGTTGTAATTGGGGTGGCAGCGGTTATCATGGTGATGGCTATTGGAGCCAGTGCCCAAGCCCTCGTCCTCTCACAGATCCAAAAAGTCGGGACCAATCTCGTAGCCGTCCTTCCGGGCGCTTCCGAAGAAAACGGACCACCAGCTCAAGCCCTTGGGATTATTACGACGAGTTTTACGCTCGATGATGTACGAGCTCTTCGAGAGAAACGCAATGTCCCCCATCTAGAAGAGTTTTCGGGTTATGTGACTGGTACGGGCACGGTCGAGTCACGCAGTGAATCGTTTGAGTCGAGCTTCCAAGGGGTCTCGCCTTCAATGGTATCGATTGAAGCTATGCGAGTGAGTGAGGGCCGGTTTTTCTTTTCTGAAGAGGAAACTGACCTCTCGCGTGTGGCAGTCCTCGGAGCCACTCGAGCCAAGGAGCTTTTCCCATATGGGAGTCCGATCGGTGAGACGATTAAGATTAAAGACAATCCTTTCCGTGTGGTGGGTGTTTTGGAAGAACGGGGGAGTGCGGCTTTTTCGAGTCCGGATACACTTATTTATGTACCGGTGGTGACGGCCCAGAAAATTCTTCTCGGTATTGACTACCTCAATTTCGGCCGGGGCAAGGTAGATAAGCCCGAGAATATCGAACGGACTCGAGCTGATATTACGACCCTTCTTCGTGATCGGCACGACATTGAAGAGGGTGAAGAGTCTGATTTCTCTGTCCGGAGCACGGCGGCAGCACTCTCGCTGCTCACGGGAATTACCAATGCACTGCGGTATTTTCTCATTGCTATTGCATCACTTTCGCTCTTGGTCGGGGGGATTGGGATTATGAATTCGATGCTCATCGCCGTCTCGCAGCGGGTGCGAGAGATTGGATTGCGCAAGGCAGTCGGAGCGCGGCCAGTGCATATCATTAATCAGTTTCTTATCGAGTCAGCTTTTATCACGCTTCTAGGTGGGATTATCGGTATTGCCTTTGGTGTGGCAATTGCCTTTATCGCTGCACTCATCATCCCGCGTCTCGGATATGAGTGGGAATTCCTCGTGCCACCCATATCGATTGCTATTGGTTTTTCGGTTTCTTTGATTATCGGTATTGTCTTTGGTCTTTATCCCGCTCTCAAAGCGGCTCGTATTTCACCTATGGAAGCTTTGCGTTATGAGTAAGTGGTATTTCAAAAAAATGTGGCTAGGACTGCGGCTCGCATGGCAGACGACACTGGCTCATCCAGCCCGTACCTTGCTTTCGCTCTTGGGAGTGATGATCGGGGTGCTGTCGGTCGTCGTCGTGATGCTCCTGGGTGAAGGCGTCAAGGGATTTGTCGTGAGCCAAGGAGAAAGCTTCGGGTCCAACACGATCCAAATCGAGGTCAAGGTACCAACGACTGGAAAAATGTCGAGTGAAAACGCAACCTCGCGTGCCCAAGGAGCTCAGATTACGACGCTTACCACCAAAGACCGTGATGCCCTTCGAGACCTTCCCAATGTCGCCGCAGCTTATGCCGGGACGATTGGTCAGGAGCGAGCTGTAGTGGGGTCTGTAGGGAAACGGATTCTCCTCTTTGGTACTGGTGCCGAAGCTCCTTTGGTTGATGGCAATATTCGATTAACCGAAGGACGTTTCTTTACTGAGGAAGAGGATGGTAATTTAGCTCGAGTGGTTGTTCTTGGACAAGATACCAAGCAAACTTTTTTTGGCAACGGGCAGGCGGTGGGAGAAGCGATTACTATTAAGGGTGAGAAGTACCGAGTGATTGGTGTCTTGGCTCCGCGTGGAGCGGCTGGCTTTATCAATCTCGATACGTTTACCTATGTACCAGTTGAGACACTCAAGAAAAAAATTCTTGGTGTGAATTATGTTCAGATGATTGCTGTGAAAATGGATGACATTAGTCGAGAGCGTGAGACTGTGGCTGATATCACGGCTCTTCTCCGCAAACGTCATGATATCGATCATCCGAGTCAAGATGATTTTGCGGTGACATCGACCAAAGAGGCTTTGGCGGCAATCGAAGATGTGTTGGGTTCGGTCACGGTACTCTTGCTTGCACTTACCTCCATCTCACTCCTCGTAGGTGGGGTAGGAATTATGAATGTGATGTATGTTTCGGTGACGGAACGTGTTTCTGAGATTGGGCTGCGGAAAGCTTTGGGTGCAACAGAGGGAAATATCCTCTCCCAATTCCTCTTTGAGGCACTCCTTATCACAGCTTTTGGTGGGGTGGCGGGTATTACTCTCGGCCTCTTGCTCTCCTTTGGACTCTCGGCCCTCTTCGCTTTCCTCGGAGTAGGGATTACGCTTACCCTTACGCCGCAGGCCCTTCTTCTCGGAGCGACTTTTTCCATTTTGACGGGTGTTATCTTTGGTCTCGCTCCAGCCTATCGAGCCGCTCGTCTCTCACCCATGGAAGCCCTCCGTAAAGGGGAATAATCCTGCGTCCATAGGTAAGGAACACAAAAGATGTGTTTCACATAATGCCAGTTGACAATGTGAAGTAGTGAATCAATTTGGAAAATAGATCCGGCGGAGATCTTCGAGAGTAGCTGGGGTACCCTTGTTTTCACCATCAGGTGAGTAGTTGAGTGTAGCGCCGCCAGCAATAATACGAGTTTCTACATCCTCTGCATCTTTTTTCTTGGCCTTACTTTCTGAAATTTCCTTGCCAGTCTTTTTATTGATGTAAATAGTTTTTGATTCACCGCCACCAAAACGGGGAGTGACATCAGATGGTTGATGCACATAATCCGTAAAACCTGTCTCAGGAAATTTGGTGAGGAGAAAATTCATATATTCGCGCCACATGGGGGCAGCGACATAGATGCCATCAGAACCGGGTTTCATTGGAGTATTGTCATTGTTGCCAGTCCAGACTCCGAGCGCGACACGGGGCGTGTAGCCGATGGTCCAGGCATCGCGGAAGTTTTGGGTGGTACCGGTTTTGGCTGCAACTATTGTGTTCGGAGGAAAAGCGAGGGGGCTCCTCGGTCCAAAGGTCGGAGTGCGGGCGACATTATCTGAGAGGATGGAGTTAATTTTGCGAGCTACTTCGGGTTGGATCACTTCTTCAGGTGTGGTCTTGAAGTAGAGCTCTTTGCTATCGCGATCCGTCACGGTTTGGATGCCATCGACAGGGACACGTCGTCCTTCTTGGCCAAAGACACCAAAGGCGCCGGTAATATCGAGGAGGCGCACTTCGGCTCCACCGAGGACGAGGGCGAGACCATAGCGCTCTGGATTGGTGAGGGTAGTGATCCCCATGCGAGTAGCAGTATTGATCGTATCGAGTACTCCAGCGAGGTAGAGGGTTGAGACAGCGGGGATATTCAAGGACTGTGAGAGGGCTTCGCGCATGGTCATGCGGCCACGAAATTTCCCATCGTAGTTGTTGGGCTGATAGTTGCTACCCGAACCATCGGGACCAAAGTTGATGGGGACATCATAGATGGGAGTTTCGGGTTCGAAGCCTTCGGTAAAAGCCGTGGCATAGGCAAAGGGTTTGAACGTCGATCCTGGCTGGCGCTTTTCGATCGCGACATTGACCTGGCCGTCGATGGCGGTATCAAAATAATCCCGACTCCCGACCATGGCGAGTACTTCACCTTTGGTCGGATCGATGGCGACGAGAGCAGCATTACTCGCATTGGCGCTCTTGTTTTTCTCAACACCTTTTTTGACCACAGCCTCAGCTTCTCGCTGTAACTCGAGATCAATGGTGGTAACAATCTTGAGACCTTCTTCCTGGAGACGTTCCTTGCCATAGAGAGCCTCGAGTCGTTCGATGACATAAAAGGTGAAATGAGGGGCCACGATGCGGCGCTCAAGCGGTGTAATTTTTTCAAGCGTTTTGGTATTGAGAGCGTTCTCGTATGCTTCCTGGGTGATGAAATCAAGCTCGAGCATTCGGCCGAGGATAGTGTTTTTTCGCTTGATCAACTCAGCAGTATTTTTGCCATACGGAGAGAGGAGTGAGGGAGCATTGGGGAGGGCAGCGAGGAGAGCACTTTCATCGAGACTGAGCTCTGGGGTGCTCTTGCCGAAAAAGGTCCGAGCGGCCGCTTCGATGCCATACGCATTGGAACCATAGGGGACGGCATTGAGATAGAGGTCGAGGATTTCGTCTTTGGAAAATTGTCGTTCGATTTTGATCGCGAGGATAGCTTCCCGGGCTTTGCGAACCCAGGTTTTTTCGCGGGTGAGAAAGAGAGCTCGAGCGAGCTGCTGCGTAATAGTCGAAGCACCCTGCTCGATCTCACCCTGACGGAAGTTGGCGATGCCGGCGCGGACGATGGCCAAGACATCGATACCGGGGTGAGAGAAGAAGTGAGCGTCTTCGGCTGCGACGGTCGCATAGCGCACGGCCTCTGGCATCGCCTCATGCTCGATGACATGACGGTTTTCTTCGCCGTGAATTTGGTAGAGGACGGTCTCTCCAGTACGATCGTAGATGACCGAGGTTTCCTTGAGTGGGTGACGAGCGAGATCGAGTGAATCAGCCGCGTCAAAATAGTAGATAGCAAGTCCACCCATAGTAAGCCCGAGCGAGAGGATGAGCACGAGCCAGGCACCTTGGCGAATGAGAAACTTAATTGGAGAGAGGAGTGACATATGTGTAGTGTAGCGCAATCCACAGGTTCCCGTCTTTCCCATCTTTTGTCAATGGCCTCATTCCCATGTAAGCTAATTAATGGAGACTAGCTGTTTTTCTTATTCTCCTTACTGCATTCTTCTTTCTTCTCGGATTCCAGCTATGCAACTGCCCGTCAATCGCACGCTCTATCGACTCCTCACCTGGCTCAGCATCCCAACGGCCTGGGAAATTTCGGTTGGCTCCGTGGTCTTCCGTGAATTGCCAACTGGCGTCCGGGAGTATCTGCTCCTCCAGTACCCGAGCGGCCACTTTGACTTTGCCAAAGGTCATGTCGAAGAGGGCGAGACCGAGGAAATGACACTCCGGCGTGAGACGGTCGAGGAGACGGGCCTCAGTTCGCTTGAAATAATCGATACACGTATGAGTATCGAGTATTTCTATGTCGCCAAGGGCAATGAAGCCGAGAAACGGCGCGCGGCGGGGAGGGGAACCTGGATTTTCAAACAAGTACATTTTTATCCAGCCCGTGTCGCCCCCGATGCCACAGTGACGATTTCACATGAGCACACTGGTTTTGTCTGGCTCCCGTATGCGGAGGCCGTCAAGAAAGCCACCTTCGACAATGCAAAAAATCTGATCGTTCAAACTGAAACTTTTTTAACCCAAGTATAAATAGGCCCTACGTAGAGTTTTTTTAAGGCTTAGTTATTTAGAAATGCAAAAGCCGCGCGGTTGAGGAGTTCCTCTGTTGCGCGGCTTGTGTGTGACGGTCGCGACCGTCACTGGAGGGTCTGGTGACTACTCATCGTTGAGTCCAGATCCTGGAGCCAGGGCTCTGCAAGGCGACGGATCTCGGCGTCGTTGACGAGGATACGCTGCATGATCTCGAACTTGGCCCGAGTCTCATCCTCGGTAAGTGGCCTCTCACGTACCGCGGCTTTGAGCTGACTGATCAGGAGCACACAGGCGCCTTCGAGCTTGACCACCTCCTCCCAGTTGCCGTTACGGGCAGCGGCCAGCATGTCAGCGCTGGCCTGTTCGATGGCTTCGTAGAAGCTCAGCAAGTTGGTTGCCATCGCAGACTCCTTTCGAGTTGTTGGGTGGGGTTGGCTACTCCCACGGGTTGGTAAAGAAATGTCCAAAATACGGAATTAATATAGTAGCAGAATTAATAAAAAAAGTCAAATAGGTGATGATGAGCAGCTTGACTGTACAAAATTTTGATTTTGTAGCATAATAGCTTTCTTGAGTATGTTTTTGAGTAGTTGGGCAATTGGAAGAGATTGCCGCACCCGTTCTCTCTCGCAATGACCAGTCATACCTATGCTCACCGTTACCAAAATTCGCAAAACCTTTGGTACCAAGCGTCTCTTGTGGAACGCTGGTTTTTCGGTGGGTCGCGGGCAGCGGGTGGCCCTTATCGGGCCCAATGGTAGTGGTAAGTCTACCCTCCTCAAGATGCTCGCTGGACTCGAGCCGTTTGATCGAGGAGAAATGCAGCTCGCCAAAAATGCTCTCGTTGGTTATCTCCCGCAGGAAACCATTGCTGAGGGGGATATCACGACCTTTGCCTTTCTACGTCAGGCGGCGGGATTGGAGGTAATCGAACGAGCTATGCAGTCACTTGAATCACGCTTGACCGACGAAAAGACATTGCTCCAGTACGAAGTCTTGCAAGAGGAGTATCGCAAACTCGGTGGCTTTGCTTTCCTCGATCGGGCCGCTTCGGTTTTGAGTGGTCTAGCACTCCCTACTACACTCCTCGAGCGTTCCCTCATGACGCTTTCAGGTGGTGAAAAACGCAAAATTGCTCTCGCTGGGGTGCTCCTCCGTGGTGTTGATCTCCTTCTCCTTGATGAGCCGACCAATAATCTCGATCTCCCAGCCCTCCTCTGGCTCGAAGCGTATCTCAAGCGTTTTGCAGGGACGCTTATCGTGGCGTCGCATGACCGAGCCTTCCTCGATCGGGTGGTGAGTAAAGTGCTCGTGATCGATACTGAAAAGCACACCCTCACCATGATGAATGGCAACTGGTCAACCGCAGCCGAAGTACGGGCGCATGCTCTCAGGCGGGCCAAAGAACAGTATCGTGGACAGGAAGCCGAGCGTGAACGCTTGGAAACTTCGTCCACAGAAAAACTCGAATGGGTGAAACACACCAAAGCCAAGCGTGGACCCGATCGCGACAAGCTCGCTGCTAACTACAAAAAAGAACGTGCCATCAAGAAATTTACCGGAGCGTCCAAAGCCCTCTCGGCTCGCCGTGAACGACTGACCGACTTTGAGAAACCGTTTGAACGTACCCCACTCACTTTTTCTCTTTCCAAAGAAGCCAAACTCCGGCCACCGACGATTACGCTTACCAATGTTTCGATTGGCTATACCAAAAAAGCACCGGTGGCCAAAAAAGTAAGCCTCCGTATCCCGTATGGGAAGCGGGTGCATTTCCTCGGCCTTAATGGCAGTGGCAAATCAACCCTTCTCAAAACCATTACCGGTGAACTCGCGCCGCTTACGGGCAAAGTGATCGTGGGGAAAAGTGCACTCTTTGGGGATCTCATGCAGGAGCATCATCTTTTGCCGCTCTCACTTACTCCACTTCAGTACTTTGCCAAAAAACTGCATGTATTTGATCAGCAGGCAGTGCTCTTGCTCCTCGCTCGTTTTCAGTTTTCACCCGATGTGGCGCGAGAAAAGATTAGTTATTTGAGTCCGGGTGAGCGGGTACGCTTCCTCCTCGCGACGCTCGCTGCGCGTGGAGCCAATGTACTCATCCTCGATGAACCGACCAATCATCTCGATGTCGAGGCTATCGAAGCGCTCGAAGAAGCCCTGGCCCTCTATCATGGGACGCTCCTCCTTGTTACCCATGATGAAGCGTTTCTCTCGCGGATGAATGTCGATGAATACTATGTCCTCGAAGATCAGAGCTTGCGGCCTGTCGCTACTTTCCAAGACTATCAGACCAAAGCCACGCGCCTGGCAACCCAAAAACTCCGCCGTTTGAAATAGTTTTTTGGCTGACTTGAGGGGAGGGCGGTTTTCCGGTACTATGAGGAATACCCCAACCCTATGGCGTTTTCTTTGGCGTCCCTGTGGAAACAACTTGAAAGCCGTTTTTTCGGCCATTTAACCCAAGACATTGGGGTAGATTTGGGTACGGCCAATACACTGGTGTACGTGAAGGGGAGAGGGATTGTTATTAATGAGCCCTCAGTGGTGGCGGTCAATACGCGGACGGGACAAATCCTCGCTATCGGTCGGGAAGCTAAAAAAATGGTGGGGAAAACTCCGGGGCATATCGTCGCCACACGGCCTCTGGTGGATGGAGTGGTTTCGGATTTCGAAATTACACAACAAATGCTCCGCTACTTTATTGCCAAAGTGACGGAAGGGAGTTTCAAATTTTTGCGTCGCCCACGCGTACTCATCGGTATCCCATCGGGAGTGACCGAAGTGGAGAAGCGCGCTGTGATCGAGGCAGCGATGAATGCTGGCGCGCGCCAAGCCTTCCTCATCGATGAACCAATGGCCGCAGCTATCGGTGGCCGTCTTCCGGTAATCGATGCCGCGGGCAATATGGTAGTCGATATTGGTGGTGGGACGACTGAAATCGCCGTTATTTCGCTCGGAGGAGTGGTGATCGCGCGTAGTCTTCGGATTGCGGGCGATGAGATGAATGAAGACATCGTGCGCTATTGCCGGGATGAATTTAACCTTCTCGTCGGAGAACGTACAGCTGAGGATGTCAAAATCTCTATCGGGAGTGCCTTTCCTATCAAAGAGGAGCTCCGCTATGCCGTACGCGGTCGCGACCTCGTCTCAGGACTTCCCAAAGAAGTGATGCTCACTGATACGCATGTGCGTGAAGCCTTGTCGCGTTCTATCCGTATTATCGTTAACAATGTCAAAACGGTGATCGAAGAGACTCCGCCAGAACTCCTCTCAGATGTAATGCAGCGTGGTATCGTGCTCTCGGGTGGTGGAAGTCTTATTCGGGGTTTTGACAAGCTTCTCGCTAACCAGACTGGTATCCCAGTACGGACTATCGATGACCCTCTTACTGCTGTGGTGCGCGGGACGGGGATTGTACTTGATGATATGGAGACTCTCCGTGAAGTACTGATCGAAGATGAACAGGGGAAGCCATTGGTATAATTTTTCTATAGAGAATGGGTGATATGCGTGAGCGACGTTTCTTCCAAAAACGAAGCACTCTCTTTGGTCTCACGGTGGTGATCCTCGCGGGTGGGATATATTTTTTGCCAGTCAACTTTTTTCGTCCCCTCCAGACGGTGTTGATAACGATTACACTCCCTTTCGAAAACCTCTTTGCGTGGACTGCTTTTGAAGTACGGGAGGGTATGGATTTTTGGAGGAACCTCGGGACACTTAAGAGCGACAATGAGCGGCTCAATCAAACCCTCCTTGGTTTACAGGCTGACCGAGCTCTCGTCGTGAGTCTCAAGCAGGAGAATGAGGACCTACGTCGGGAAGTAGTACTCCCACGTTCGGCGGAACGCACTGTGGTCACGGGCGAAGTGATTGCTCGGCATCAGAGTGGATCATCGGTTACATCACTTCGATTAAATCGAGGGAGTGAGCAGGGGGTGGCCCCGGGTATGCCAGTAGTATCTGGAGGGAGTGTACTCATCGGACGGATCGAGAGTGTCACCCCGTTTACCTCGGAAATACGCCTCCTTTCACATAGCGACAGTCTCGTGGCAGCCATGGTTGAGGGTGTGAGTGGGGAGGCCTTGGTGCGAGGGGATCATGGGGTGGGGCTTTTGCTTGACCTCGCTCGGCCCAATGAAAAGATTGCATCAGGAGCGGTGGTGGCTACAGCCGGACTCAATGATGGTCTCCCAAGTGGCCTCTTTATTGGTACCATTGACTCGACTCGACTCTCTGGAGATCAATTGTTTCAACAGGCTATCCTGATTCCTCCAGTGCGGGCTGATACCCTCAGATTCATGAGTGTTATCACACGTTTTTAATTTCAAGAAGAGTATATGCGTTTCTTTGGCTGGTTCTGTCTCTTAGTCGGATTCTGGATACTCTTTGAGTTGAGTTTCTTGGAGCTTCTCTTCCCTGATGTAGTGGCCCCCCTCTTTCTTTTGGCACTCGTGATTGCCTTGGTGGCAGTACTCGATTTTCCTCGGGGCTTTTGGTGGTCGGTTGGTAGTAGTATAACGTTTGATCTTTTACGCTCGGGAGAGTTGACGCTTTTGACGGTGTGGATGGTGGTACTCGCGTATGTGACCAGCTTTCTCTCACGACGACTTACTTTCGGTGGAGGACATACCAGCCGTTTATTGCTCACCCTGCTTATGGTTGTTGCAGTGGCGGTATATGGAAGCATCTCTCCTTTTTTCACTTGGCCGCGGTTTCTCGATATGCTGATAGCGATACCGGTATTCCTCATCGTCTTGGCTTCAGTCCACAAGCTCGATACATGGCTCGCGTTTACATCGCTATCCGAATTCCGTGGTCTGCGTCATAGTTAGGATATCTAGTTATACTTATGTTTCGCCTAAAGCACCCCTTCCAATCTACCCCACACGAAATTGATGATGCGGTTTTGACCCTAACCGAGGAAGATGCAGCTCGTATCGAATGGCCACTGGGGCGACTCCCGAGCACACTCTTTCTTATTGGCAGTATTCTGGTTTTGGGTATTTTTGCTGGGCGACTGGCATACCTCAATATCATTAAGGGAGACGAGTATCAGGCCATGGCTAAGCGCAACAGCTTGCGCTCTCTGGTCCTCCTTGCTCCACGCGGTATTATTTATGATCGCTCGGGTGAAGCCTTGGTGCACAATGAACCAAGTCTCGATGCCGTGATTATCCCTAGTGATTTGCCAGAAACCGAGGAGGCTCGAGCGAAGGTACTCTCGGAAGCCAAAACGTTCTTTGAACCGGATGAAGATACTTGGACCTCACTTGTGGATCGTCTCAAACGAGGGACCATCGATGAGCCCCTTCTCCTTGCTCCAAACCTAAGTCAAAGTCTCGTGATCCGTTTTCTCACCGAGCGTACGCGATTTCCAGGAGTGACCTTGATTAAAACTGCCGAACGTCGCTATGTTGACGGGTCTATATTTGGTCATGTGTTAGGCTATGAGGGCAAAATTCGTTCAGAGGAATATCAAGAGCTCAAGGAAAGTGGCTATATTCTCACTGATTCGATCGGGAAACAGGGGATTGAGAAGAGTTATGAGCGACTGCTCCGGGGTGTACATGGCCAAGAGTTGATCGAGGTAGATGCCCTCGGAGCGATCAAGCAAGAGCTCGGGATTATCCCACCTCAGAAAGGGAATGACCTCTATCTCTCGATTGATGCCGGGTTGCAACGAGAGGCTCACCGTGTTATGAGTGAGGTGTTGAGTCAAGCCAAACTGAGCAAAGGAGCACTGATTGCCATGGATCCAAGGAACGGATCGATTCGAGCCCTGGTGAGTTTTCCAAGTTATGACAACAATCTCTTTTCGGGTGGTATTTCGAGTACTGAATATAGGACGCTTGCCGATGATCCCAATAAACCACTCTTTAATCGAGCTATCGCTGGTGAGTATCCGCCTGGTTCGACCATCAAACCACTTCTTGCTGGGGCAGCGCTGGCTGAGGGCTTGATCACTCCCGAGACGACGATCGAGAGTCGGGGTGGGATTCAGGTTGGACGTTTTTTCTTTGGTGACTGGAAGGCTCATGGCTTTACGGATCTTAGGCGAGCGATTGCTGTCTCGAGTGATGTGTACTTCTATTCAATTGGTGGTGGGTATGGTGGTATCCGGGGGCTCGGGATGGAGCGGATGAAAGCTTATGAAGAACGTTTTGGGTGGGGGAAGCCAACCGGGATCGATCTTCCGGGGGAGCAAAATGGATTTCTTCCGACGCCAGTCTGGAAAGAAGAACGTTTTAAGGAGCGCTGGTATGTCGGTGATGACTACAACTCATCTATTGGCCAGGGGTATGTGACCACTACCCCACTTCAGGTGCTCAATGCGACTGCGGCCATTGCCAATGGTGGGACGCTCTATCAGCCACAGCTTTTTGAAAAAGCAGTCACCATAAATGGAGCCACTATTCCAGAGCCAACCAAAGTAGTGAATCAGAAAGTATTACCTGACTGGATACTCCAAGTAGTGCGCGAAGGTATGCGCGAAACTGTGACTGAAGGGACGGCCCAATCATTGCAGGATCTTTCGGTCGAGGTTGCAGGGAAAACGGGGACAGCCCAATTTGGTGGGGCCAAACAAACTCATGGTTGGTTTACTTCCTTTGCTCCCTATGAAAACCCAGAGCTTGCCGTGGTGGTCCTGGTTGAAGATCAGGCTGAGAATGCTACGTATCACGCCGTCCCCATTACCAAAGCGCTCTATCAATGGTACTTTGATCGAGAGAAAAATACCGAGAATAAGCCATAAATTTACCTCTCAATCTCCCCATTGACAGAGCGCCACGCTTTTAGTAGGATTGGTGGCATCGTGTCTTCGATTTTTGCTTCAGACTAACGAAATGAAGCAAAGCTCAAAAAAACACAAGTCCCTAACTTTGTAATCTAAGCATCATGTCCAAAGTTTTTACCGAAGAAGGCTTGAAGAAACTCATCACCGAACTTGAGGAGCGCAAAAGCGCTGTGCGTCAAGAAATTGCTGAAGCCATCAAAGAAGCTAAGGAGCAGGGTGACCTCTCCGAAAATGCTGAGTACAGTGAGGCCAAGCGACGCCAGAATGAAAATGAAATGCGCATCGCCGAGCTCGAAGCTTTACTCAAGGAATCAGTCGTGGCAGCACCAGTCAAGAAATCCTCAACCGTTCAGGTTGGCTCCAAACTTACCGTCAAAGTCCACGGCAAAGAAATGGATTTCGAAATTGTTGGTTCCAATGAAGTAGACCCAAGCCGCGGCCTCATCTCGAGTGAATCACCGCTGGGCAAGGAATTTATGGGCAAAGGCAAAGGTGACACGGTTTCTGTCGCTGCGCCTGCGGGTACGGTCAAGTACGAAATTCTCTCAGTGAAATAAGCCTGGTTAGAACTATTGAGTGAGCTCGCCCCGCCTTGAAGCGGGGTTTTGCTTGCAGTGGAGCCAAAAAACCGATAAAGTGAGGTCATATGTATGTAAACTATGCGTGAAGATATTCTTGAAACGAAACGTGAAAAACTCGCTACATTGAGCGCTCAGTTTGGCACGGCTTATCCTGAAAAAGCGGAGCGTACGCATACGGTAGCAAAGGTATTGGAGCAGTTTGAGAGTCTCAATGGTACTGATAAAAAAGTGTCGATTGTGGGACGGGTGCGATCGCTTCGAGTGATGGGCAAGATTGCCTTTGCTCATCTCGAGGATGGGACGGGGAAAATGCAGGGATTTTTTTCTGAAGAGATGCTTGCACCTGTTGATAAACCGGAGGATAAAAGTTCGTTTGCTCTTTTTAAAGAAACTATAGAAATTGGTGACTTCCTTTCCATTACCGGTACGGTTTTTCTCACCAAACAAAATGAGCGCAGTGTGCGAGTCGAAGCATGGCAAATGCTTTCTAAATCTCTTTTACCTCTCCCAACGGAGTTTTATGGATTAAAAGATGAAGAACAGCTCCTTCGTAAGCGCTACCTCGATCTTGCGATGAATGGAGAAACGCGTGAACTCTTCCGGAAGAAAAATATTTTTTGGCAGACGGTACGACAGTTTCTCTCAGGCAAGGAATTCCTTGAAGTCCAGACACCAGTGCTCGAGCATATTCCGGGTGGAGCCGAAGCAGAGCCTTTTGTGACACATCACAAGGCACTCGACCAAGATTTCTACCTGCGTATCTCACTTGAGCTTCCCCTCAAACGGCTTCTCGTGGGTGGGTATGAGCGGGTGTTTGAAATTGGTCGCGTGTTCCGCAACGAAGGCATTGATCGTGAACATCTTCAGGAATTTGATCACATGGAGTTTTATAGTGCTTATACTGATTTCGAGACTGGTTGCACCATGGTAGAGGATTTGTATCGCAGTGTGGTGCGAGCTGTAGCTGGGGAAACGCTCAAAACTACGTTTGAAGGTAATGAAATTGACTGGAGTCAACCCTTCCCACGCGTAGATTATTTTACTGAATTCAAGCGCGAAACAGGGATTGATCTTTCGGGAGATATTAGTGTTGAGACATTACAGGCCAAGGCAGATGAGCTCAAGATTAAATATGAGCCAACCGCCGGGAAAGGCCGCCTCATCGACACTATCTACAAGAAAACCGTACGCCAGAAACTCATCCAGCCATGTATTTTGGTGGGTCATCCGGTTGAGGTTTCGCCATTGGCCAAGCTTGATCCAAAGAACCCTCGTCGGACGCTTCGCATGCAGCCGATCGCGGGTAAGAGCGAACTGGGAAATGGTTTTGCTGAACTTAATGACCCGATCGATCAACGAGCACGATTTGAAGTTCAGATGAAGCTGCGGGAAGCGGGGGACAATGAAGCTCAGATGATCGACGAAGATTTTCTCGAAGCCCTCGAGTATGGTATGCCACCCGCTTTTGGCTTCGGCATGAGTGAGCGCCTCTTCGCCATCCTCATGGATCGCTCTATTCGTGAGACGGTTATTTTCCCACCCGTGAAAAATTTGCCTTCCAATACAAAGTAAGGTACAACGGGAGAGCTAGAAAATCGGGACAATTAGCTCAGTTGGTTAGAGCACAGCATTCACATTGCTGGGGTCGGTGGT
>CAZOFS010000017.1:0-21545 GCA_964579335.1 uncultured Bdellovibrionales bacterium | reverse complement strand
AAAAGCCGATGACTTCATGAATCTTTCTGAGAACAAAAAACGGTTTCTTATCTAAAGGTGAACCCTTCAAAAGCGGGGCTGTAGCCTCGTTTTTGTTACCTATAGCGATGGTGAGTATTTGATATACTGAGATACGTTATGTTACCAAAGATCTATTTTGTTATTGGAGTAAATGGAGTAGGTAAAACCACTCTTCTTTCTGAGCTTGTACCTCTTCTACCGAGAGATTCTTTTGATTTACATGACTTTGATGAAAGGGGAGTTCCTGACAACGCCGATAAGAGTTGGCGCATCAGTGAAACGAATCATTGGATGAATCTTGGAGAAGAAAATAAGAAAAAAAGCCTCTCCACCATTATTTGTGGGTTTTCGAAACCTGAAGAAATAGGTGAGCGAGCTGAAATTATATTGCTTGATGTGAATGAAAACTCCTTGGGGAAAAGATTAAGAGGACGTTATCAAACAGATGAGTCTTTAAAAGAACTCGAGAGAACGACTGGGAAAACAGTGGAAAAATTTCTTGCCGATAACATCTATGTGTCTTCCATCTTACGAAAGAGCTGTGAAGAACGTGGTTGTAAGATAATTGAGACATCAGACGCCTCACCTCGAGGTGTCGCTCAAGTGGTAATGGACTATATTGATTTGAAAAAATAATTTATCTATGCAAGTTTTCATTGAGAACGAAGCTGGTCTGAACCAGAAAAATATCTACAACGAGAAGACGTTGGAATATAAGAAAACGTATACGGTGTCTCGTCCGTACCCGTATCCATATGGATTTATTATTGATACAACGAGCGGTGATAGTGACAACCTGGATTGTTTCATAATTACGGATCAAAAACTCACACAAGGACAGATAGTAGAGTGCGAGCCAGTAGGATTAATGGAGCAAATTGAAGACAATGAAGAAGATCATAATGTACTCGCAAAACTTGGTGGTGAAGAGTCTGTGATTGATGGACAGACTCAGAAAAACCTAACGGAGTTTGTTTCTCACGTTTTCGACCATATACCAGGGAAGAATGTACAGGTGGGAAAATTTTTAGGAAAGATAGAAGCAGAAGGTTATATCAAACAATGTTCTGATGAGTAGTATTGACTGCTACGCAGAGTTTTTCTTTGACATTTTGGGGAAAACGAGCTAGAGTGCGAGCGTAATTGTTATTTGGCCGAAAGGCGGTTTATAGGTACACGATCCCGGCTGACTTACGACGTACGACATACAACTTACGACGATGGTGCATTTTCAGAGTTGAAAATTCTTTGTCGTCAGTCGTTGGTTGTCAGTTGTTAGTCGGCAAGAGTCGCGTGTTTATGAGCTGCTCGCGGCCCAAACTTCTATGCAAGGAGCCAAAAAATGGTCTCTCCAGCTTGGTGGGCGTGAATTAAGCATTGCTCATGGGCTCTTGGCCGGGCAGGCCAATGGGGCGGTGACGGTGCAGTATGGTGACACAGTCGTCCTCGCGACCGCTGTCATGAGTAAGTCGATGTCCAAAATCACCGGGTATTTCCCTCTCATGGTGGATTTTGAGGAGCGCTACTATGCCGCGGGCAAGATCAAAGGTTCGCGCTTTATCAAACGTGAAGGCCGACCATCGGACGACGCTATCCTCTCAGGCCGAGCAGTGGATCGGACGATTCGCCCACTCTTTAATAGCCGGATGCGGAACGAAGTCCAGGTAGTGACGACCGTTCTCTCGTATGATGGCGAAAATGATCCAGATCTCGTAGCGATGATTGCGGCTTCAGCTGCGCTTACCCTCTCCGATATTCCGTGGGCTGGGCCGATTGGAGCGGTGCGCGTTGGTATTATCAATGGTGGTGACTTTGTCCTCAATCCTTCAAGTGAAGAGCGGCGCACGAGTGAGCTCGATCTCCTCGTTTCTGGTACCACGGCCAAGATCAACATGATCGAGTGTGGTGCAAGCGAGATTACCGAGGAAAAAATGACCGAAGCTTTCCGATTTGCTCATGAAGCTATCCAAAAAATCACCGGTTTTATCGATTCAATCAAGCAAGAAGTTGGTCGTGAGAAGCGCCCTGCCGCCCTCCTCGTCGGTACTCCCGAGTTTGAGGCCAAAATGAAAGAGTATATTACTTCTCTCGGCCTCGCCGAGGCGCTTTACCTCCGTCCCAAGGCCGCGATGACCGAGAAAGTGGCTGAGATCGAAGCCAAAGCCGCCGAGTATGCCAGAGACAACTTTCCCGATGAACCCAATCAGGGTGAAGTGCTCTCGCTTATCACTGAGGAACTCTCGGATGAAGCGCTCCACACCCAGATTCTCGAGCATGATGCCCGTCCTGATGGTCGCAAGTTGACTGAACTTCGCCCGCTTGCTTCGCAGGTGGGAGTTTTGCCGCGTACCCATGGTACCGGACTCTTTACTCGTGGTGAGACACAGGTGTTGACCGTAACTACTCTCGGTGCACCTGGTGACGAAATGGTGGTCGACACTATGGAAACTGACGAAAAGAAGCGCTACATGCATTTCTACAATTTCCCTGCGTACTCAGTAGGAGAAATCAAGCCGATGCGCGGCCCTGGTCGGCGTGAAGTGGGTCATGGCGCCCTTGCAGAGAAGGCTCTCATTCCAGTGCTTCCGAGCAAAGAAGAGTTCCCGTACACCATCCTCCTTGTTTCCGAAGTACTCTCGTCCAATGGCTCGTCATCGCAGGCGTCGGTCTGCGGCTCAACCCTCTCCCTCATGGATGCGGGTGTCCCGATCAAGAAGCCAGTGTCGGGCATTGCGATGGGTGTCATAACCGGTAAAGATGGGAGTTTCAAGGTCCTCACCGACATTCAAGGACTCGAAGATCACTACGGTGATATGGATTTCAAGGTAGCGGGGACAGCAGATGGGATCACCGCGATGCAAATGGATGTGAAGATCGATGGACTGACCCCTGATATGCTTGGACTCGCTATTAAACAGGCCAAAGAGGCTCGGCTTGAAATTATGAAGGTGATGCTCGCGGCTATCCCTGAGCCGAGGAAGGTTATGTCACCCTACGCACCACGGATTATTACCCTCCATATCAATCCTGAGAAGATTCGCGACGTCATCGGCCCTGGAGGCAAGATGATTAACCAAATTATCGATGAAACCGGTGTCTCGATCGATATCGAGGACGATGGTTCAGTCTTTGTCACCTCGGTAGACGAAGTGAGTGCCAAGAAAGCTATTGATTGGATCAAAAATATCACTCGTGAAGTGGTGGCTGGTGAGCTCTTCCAGGGGCGGATTACGCGGATTATGAACTTCGGGGCCTTTGCCGAAGTGCTGCCCAACCAAGAGGGCCTCATTCACATCTCAGAATTGGCTGATTATCGAGTCGAGAAGGTGGAGGATATCGTCAAAGTAGGCGATATGGTACCAGTCATCGTCAAGGAAATCGACGCTCAGGGCCGCATCAACCTCTCCCACAAACTCGCCAAGGCTAAGCTGGTACGCGAAGAGCTTGGGCAGTAGAGAGCATGGTTTTGGACAAATAGTGAAGTTTCAAAAGCAGCAACTTTTTTCTCCCTGACCCCGCACCATTCTCTATGAAAGCCTGAAGACGAAGTAGGGCCTGACACGCAGTGTCGACTTCATCTCTAGTCTAAGTTAAAAGAGGTTTGTTCCAAGAATGTTGCGGGGCGAGACTTTGATTGTTTCTCTTTTGATTGAAGTGATATACTGGGAAGGTTAATGCCTTCTCAGTATTGCTTTTTGTTCGCTTGATTCAAACAAGAAATGTATGGCTGCTTGGTTTGACAAAAAACCACGACTCACTCCTCGCTCGCAGTACCCACCGGAAGTTCTGCGGGGTATTCATACTATGGAAAACGACCTCAGAGGTGAAGCAGTACCAGTTACTTCCAGTGAGCCCTTAGTTGCTTTCGAGCCGACAGGAGCTACTCAAGGAGCTCCTTTTTATGCCGATCCGAGTATTCTCACCCCAGCTTCTAGTGAACAATCCCCATCGGAGGGAGTAAATACTCAGTTGAACAGCCCATTTCTTGTAGATACTCCCGCTCCAGATCAGTCAGTACCCTCCACTCCCCCTGAAACGGAGAATGTACTTGAACTCATCAATACGCCTGACCAGGGAAATGTAGCCATCAATCAGGATGAAGTGGCTCTTAGTCCATCAGGCAAGCCATTTGATCTTAAGGAGTGGTCGCGAATGCATAAACGAGGACTTCTTGGCTCTCTTTTGGGAATCGTTGTACTTGGAGCACTCGGTGGAGGCGTATGGTGGTGGCTCGCTCGTACTCCCATGACGGAACCAGTTATTTCTGAGGGAACTGTCGAGAAGCCCATGCCTCTTCCTACACCCACCCCAGAACCAAAGCCTGAAGCGGTACATTATGTAACTACACAGCCTAATCTCATCTCCTTTGATACAGAGACCGTGACGGCTGAGGCGATGAAGACCGAATTCCTCAAAATTGCTCTCTCAGTGAAGCAGGATAATCTCCAGGGGCCGGTCAAGTTTCTCATTCGAGATCAGAACTATAACCCACTTGCCTTCTCACGTTTTGCCTATCTTCTCGGTCTCGGTCTCACTCCAGAGATTATTGCTAACCTCGATGAGGACTTCTCTCTCTTTTTCCTGCTTGATGGGGAACGTGTGCGGACGGGTCTCATCTTGACTATCAAAAATAGCGAGCCATTTCTCGTGGCCCTCAGCCGAGATGAGCAGTCATTACCCAAAGCCCTTGAGCCACTCTTCTTGGATATGACTACTGCTCCCAAAACAGGCCTCACCTTCCGTTCGGGGCTGTATCGAGAGCAGCCAGTGCGCTACGCTAATATCGATCAGGTTGCCAATATATCGATTGATTCGGCTGTTCGAGGCAATGAATGGCTTATCGGCACCAGTCAGAATACCTTGCGGGCTCTCTTGGACCGTCCTTAAGGTATATTTTGGGGATAAGTGGTGTAAAAAAAGCCTGGGGAGAACGGCTGAAGAAGAGGAAAGTCGTTGACTTTTTTCAGACGGGAATAAAAACAGGTTGTGTGATGAATATTGAAAGCAAAATTTTTTGTCAATTGAATGAGAGTGATTGATTGAAAGCCTTGCAAGATGCGATACAAGACAAAAAGGCTTGGACAAAAGCTGTTTTAGGAGAGAAAAAATACTGTGGTGCCCATTTAATATGGTGATGGATGCGTGATGATACATAATAAAGTTGACTCGAGTGTTTTTTTCTGCTATAATGGGTTTGTTGCAGTGAATATTTCTTTGACAATTTGATCTTCTAGGAGCAGAAGACCTCTCTTCTTGAGTTTTACGTTCAAGAGAAGATATCTTCTGCTGCTTAACCGCTCGGATCAATGCATCCAAGCTGCTCTCTATTCTGGAACAGAGAGCCGGTAGCCAAAACAAACACACAAACCAGGAAAAATAATACTATCCCTGGAAAAAGGTTTAAAACAAAAATAAAAAACCAAAAATCAGTTCTTTCACAAGTTTGTCGGCGTAAGCCAAAAAGCGGTAGAAGATCGTAGATAACCAGAAATCTACACCCAATTCGCGTTTGCTACAAAATACATACCTCTCCGCGTGAAACAGAACTTGCCTCTCACCCGGGCTATAGTTTCCCAGAGATATGTTGGGCACACGCACGTCGGGCTCTTGCTACGGCCATATATATTATTTATTCGGCGTCACGGGCGAGAGCCCGGCACCAACACCTTGATTGAGAAGAAAGGAGTTTGGAGTCGGGAGGGGCAGTAAGAAGAAAGGAGAACGAATGGCCAAGATGGGCCGTTTTTTTTGTTGTTTCTCGACGAAGCCTTGAGTCGCTAGAAACAACAACCCTGAGCCAAGTCGAAGGGTGTTTAGTTTTTTCTTGCAGCGAGACGTAGTCGGTTCAGGGTCAAGAGTCTTTCTTTTGAGTACAAATTAAGGCAAGAAAGTGATGGGATTATTGGTTTTGCTAGACCAGGGAGTAGCTATTAACAGTATTGTCAGTATGTCTTTTTTGGCTTATGCTAGCCACAAATATACTCTATGCCCCATCATTTGGATATTGGTAGAGAGGGAGAGGATCTCGCCGAAGCCTATCTGAGGAAGAAAGGTTATAAAATTTCAGGTCGCAATATTGCTAATCCTCAGGGGAAACGCCTGGGAGAAATTGATATTGTGGCTCAAATAAAGGGTGAAATCGTCTTTGTGGAGGTAAAAACCTTGGTTGGACACTCTGGTCCTGAGGAATATTTACCAGAACATCAGGTTACTCGCTCTAAACTCGTCAAACTCGAGCGTATCGCAGCTTATTATCTCCGGAGTACGGGGCTTCAGGACCGAGAGTACCGCTTCGACGTGATTGCGGTGACTTTGCGAGATGGGGCCGAGCCTGAGATTCGTCATATCGAGTACGCTTTTCTCTAGACGCCTTACTCAGAAACCGTTATACTAGAAGCACTTTACTTTTCATATTCCTCCTATGACCATCGACACGACCACACTTGCGGAGCTCAAAGAAAAACTTTTGGCCGAAAAGGCTCGTTTGGAAGCTGATCTTGCTCGTATGGGCAAGTCTACTGGGGTGGAAGGTGATTACGCTACCCAGTTTTCCACTGATCTTGGGGATGATCCAGATGAAAACGCTAGCGAAGTGGAGGAATATGTCGACAATATTGGTGTAGAAGACAATCTCGAGGGTCAACTCAAGGATGTGCGCGATGCCTTGGTCAAGATGGATATGGGAACCTACGGAGTGTGTGAGAAAACTGGTGAGGAAATCCCTCTTGAGCGACTCCAGGCTTACCCAGCCGCGCGGACCAAAGTGGGCGCCTAAGATCTTTCCTATGTTTTGTCTCACCAGAGCTTCATTGATTGGCTCTGGTTTTGTTTTATTCGCGCTTTTGGACCTTGGTCTTCGCTTCCTCTGGCTTGAGCGTAGTCACTTCACTTGCAATAGCGGCATATGGTGGGGCTTGCCGTTCCCAAGTGGAGTTATTCTTATTGGGACCATAGCAATCCTTGGTTATTTCATCTTTCTGTGGAGTCGGACGAAAGACCTGGTGATGCGTACTTTGTTCCTCATGGTACTCCTCGGTGGGAGTGTGAACCTCGTAGACCGCTTCGCTTATGGCTGTGTGCTCGATTACCTCTCCTGGCCATGGATGTTTGAAAGTATTTTCCCTCACTTTAATATAGGAGACAGCCTAATTCTTTTGGGAGTATCCTGTCTGATTAGCTACTCAATTTTTCGATTGCCCGGCCAAAACAACATTAGCTGACTCTTGACAGGGTGGGATAAACTCTGTACGGTAGCTCCATACTCGAATGCAGGGTGCGTTTGAGGGTTCCCCGGAGATGCTATATGCATACAATCCTCGCCGTCGACGATTCCGCTTCGATGCGCCAGATGGTGTCGTTCACCCTCAAGAACGCTGGCTTCCATGTCATCGAAGCCGTGGATGGCCAAGATGCTTGGGAGAAGGCACAGAGTGGGGCTTTTCACCCCATCGACCTCGTGCTGACCGACCAGAACATGCCGCGCATGGACGGCATCAGCCTGACCAAGAAGCTGCGCGAGGACCCGCGATTCAGGACCACGCCGATCCTGATCCTGACCATCGAGTCGAGCGACCAGATGAAGCAGGCTGGCCGCGCCGCTGGGGCCACTGGCTGGCTGGTCAAGCCTTTCGATCCTGCCAAGCTGGTCGAGGTGATCGGCAAGGTCATCCGCTGACACCTCGAGTCCCCCCTGGAAGTCCATCGCGGCGGCCAGGGGGAAACATTTTTTAGTAAGCTTTGCAAATTTACAGAGAGCTGATATGCTGATTTTTCTCGGTCTTTTTGGATTGGGAGGGATTCGACTGAAACGCTATTAACTATTCTCTATGCCAGCCAAGGTTTTTTCGGGGGCAACACTCGGTCTCGATGGGGTACAGGTCGAGATTGAAGCTGACGTGCTTACCAAAGGATTGCATCAGTTTAGCGTGGTTGGACTTCCGGACGCTGCAGTTAAAGAAGCGCGGGACCGAGTGAGTGCTGCGATCAAAAATACCGGTTTCAAGCCACCTCACATGAGCGGGCGAGTAACGATTAACCTCGCGCCAGCCGATCTTCCAAAAAGTTCCTCGACGTATGATCTTGGCATGGCCTTGGCTTTTCTCTCGGCCACCAAACAAATCGGTTTTCGTCCTGAAGGGAAATTTTTTATCGGTGAACTCGCCCTTGATGGCCGCTTGCGTCGAGTGCATGGCGTCTTGCCCCTCGTCCTCTTTGCCAAAGGGGCTGGGTTTCGTGAAATCTTTGTGCCACGAGAGAATGCCCGAGAGGCTGCACTTGTCCCAGACATGGTCATTCTCGCTGGTGAACGTTTACGGGATATTACCGATCATCTGGAAGGGAAGAAGCTCATTACCCCAGAAGTGGCGACTGTCCCTGAGCGCGAGACACATTTCCTCGGGAGTGATATGGGTGATATCAAGGGTCAGGAGCATGTGAAGCGCGCCCTCGAGATTGCCGCTGCGGGAGGACACAACATCCTCATGATCGGGCCGCCAGGGTCGGGGAAGACACTCTTGGCCAAGACGTTGCCATCGATTCTTCCTAGTCTCACCTTCGAGGAATGTCTCGAAATCACCCAGATTTTCTCGGTGGCTGGGCAGCTGCCACGTGAACTTGCCCTTATCGCTGAGCGACCGTTTCGTTCACCACATCATAGTGCGAGCACTATCTCACTTATTGGTGGTGGGACACTCCCTAAGCCTGGTGAGATCAGTCTCGCTCACCGTGGAGTACTCTTTCTCGATGAATTTGCCGAGTTTCCGAGGAATGCGCTCGAGAGTTTGCGTCAGCCACTCGAAGATGGGACTGTAGTTGTAGCGCGTGCCAAAGGAACACTGACCTTTCCAGCCCGCTTTATGCTCGTCGCCGCTATGAATCCGTGCCCTTGTGGCCACTTTGGCGATCCAGAGCGAGTTTGTGGCTGTAGCCCGTACAGTCGGGAGAAGTATCGCCAAAAAGTATCGGGACCAATTCTCGACCGTATCGACCTCCATATCGAAGTCCCGCGACTCAAATTTGATACCTTGCAAGAGCGCCATGCCGGAGAAAGAAGTGCTGATATTCGCCTCCGGGTAGAACAGGCTAGAGCGATACAGCGTGAGCGACTCAAACATACCAAACGGTTTACCAATGCGGAATTTGATGTGAAGCTTCTCGAAGCACATTGTGAACTCGATCCAGTCTGTCAGGACCTTTTGCGTGAAGCGGTCTCCTTCTATAAACTATCACCACGGGCCTACACCCGGATCTTGAAGGTGGCGCGCACGATCGCTGATCTTGCGGGAGCAGACAAACTGAGCGAAGCCCATGTATCCGAGGCCCTGCACTATCGTTTGCGTTCATAGAGTATCACCATGCGTTTCTTTGTTTGGGTGGGAGTATTGTTGGGCTTGGCGTGGCTCTCTTGGCTTGCGATCAATCGTCATGAGGATCCACGCGAGCAATTGGTGGTCGGACCAGCCCACAGTGTGACTCTCAGCCTCAATCAACAATTTCTTGGTACCTTTCTGACGAAAGCCACAACCGTGAGCGAGTTTCTCCGTTCCCAAAACATCATTCTCAACGAGCGGGACCGAGTGTGGCCAGCGGGTGATACACTCCTTTCTTCGGGCATGACGATTACGCTCGATCAGGCCCGGCCAGTTACGATTGAAGTAGATGGGAAGCGTGATACCGTACAGACGACGGCTGATACAGTTCTCGCTATTTTGGAAGAACAAAAGATTACTCTTGATGAAGATGATTTACTTGAACCAGCACGTGAAGTTGTGGTAGGGCGGGGCGGGGTGATTGAAGTGATACGGGTTGAAATTCGTGAAGAACATAAAGACACGAGTATTAACTTTGCGACCAAGACCAATGAGGACCCAGAGCTATCGTGGCGGACCAAAAAGGTAACCCAACAAGGTGAAAAAGGAGTAAAGCGCACTACCTATCGAGTAAGTTATCATGATGGTAAAGAAGTGAATCGCAAAGTCATGAAGACTGAAGTTATCAAAGAACCAGTGACCGAAGTAGTGACACAGGGGACGTATGTGAAACTTGGGAAAAAGCATACGGGGGCGGCATCGTGGTATGCTTGGACGGGAACGATGGCTGCAGCTAATCCGTGGCTTCCCAAGGGGAGTTATGTAAAGGTGACCAATGTCGATAACGGCAAAAGTGTGATCGTTGTCATCAATGATCGCGGACCCTTTGTCCCAGGGCGGATTATCGATCTCGACAAAGTGGCTTTTGCGGAAATCGCTTCTATTGGCGCCGGAGTGATCAATGTAAAGATGGAGGAAATAGTGAATTAACAGTTAACCAATAACATGAAACAGGAGAGCATAAAAGCCAAGAAATCTCTCGGGCAAAACTTTCTCAAGGATGAAAACATTATTGAGGCGATTTTGCATGTGGCAGAAATCGGGCCAGAGGACCATGTGTTTGAAATTGGACCAGGAACGGGAGCACTCACTGAGAAGCTCGTGGGAAAGGTGGCACATGTGTTTGCGGTTGAGCTCGATCATGAACTCGTGACTCGTTTGGAGAGACACTTTGAGGCAAGTAAAGGCATCTCGATTCTCGAAGGCAATGTTTTGGATATGAATCTGAATGAGGTCCTCGCTCATGCCGGTTGCCAAGATGGACAGTATAAAGTGATCGCCAATATCCCGTACTACATTACTGCCCCAATTATTCGTACCCTCCTTTCGCTCAAGCTGCAGCCCAAGAATCTCACCCTCATGGTCCAAAAAGAAGTAGCCGAGCGGATGACGGCGAAGCCAGGCGAGATGAGCCTCCTCTCTCTCATGGTGCAGTACTATAGTGATGCGGCGGTAGTGCTTGATGTTCCGAAAGAAGCATTTGATCCCGTTCCAGCGGTCGAGAGTGCTGTGGTCCAACTCGCACCCAAACGGGCCTTTGATAGCGAGCAAGACCGGACACTCTTTCGCATCGCTCGGGCTGGGTTTGCCGCGCGGCGCAAAACCCTGGTCAATAATCTAAGTTCGAGCCTTGGTTTGGAGCGAAATTTGATTGAACAAAAACTTACTGAGCGAGGGTTGCGTCTCGATATTCGAGCCCAGGCTCTCTCAGTTTCAGATTGGGAGTATTTGAGAGAGGCTTTGGTGGCCTAATTTTCCGATCAGACTTTTACCGAGAGAGGAAGTGAAGGGCAAGGAAAAAGACATAGCCGGTGACAAGAAGAATGTACCAGCCGGCGAGTTTGTGGTAACTGAAGTAGCGATGATCGGCTGAGCTGATCTGAAGTATCCAGTAGCTGAGTGAGCCAAAGAAAAAAGCGAGGGGAAAGAAGTGGCGAACATCAAAAACAAAGACACTTAAGATAAAACACGAGAAGGCTGCCGCTCCGATGAGGCGTTTGGCGCGTATCTCGCCCCAGATAATAGGGAGTGTCTGGACTCCATCCTGCTTGTCACCGGCAATATCTTTGAAGTCTTTGATAGGAAGGAGGGCGAGGTAGGCTAAGAAGAGGAGGAGTGCCACGGGCCAGGGGAGACTCTCGATGTTTTTGTTGAGAGAAAAAACGATGAAACCCCCAAAGAAGATGAGGAGGCTAGCACTCGAAGCGAGAAGCGTAGCTATACCAGGGAAACGCTTGAGGCGGAGCGGTGGCGCTGAATATATCCAGGCGATTCCTTGGTAGAGAATGAGAAGAAAAGCGAGTTGGGTGGAAACATAGGCTGAACAAAAAATAGAAAAGGCAAACGTGAGGAGGCCGATAGTACCGTACGTAGCACGATCGATAGTCCCGGTAATGAGTGGTCGATGGGGATTGGTCACTGCATCGATACGAGTATCATGAAGGTCATTGATAATTACTGACGTGACCCAGGCGAGGACTACGGCCATAAGCATACTGATGAGGCCTGCCCAGTGAAGCCAATTCAGAACAAACGCTGACTTGCCTTCGTAGAGGAAAACGAGACCAGCACCGATGAGAAAGAGTCCAAGGTGGTAGAGCGTTTGGGGGAGGCGAATATTGGCCCACAGAGCTCGGAGGATAGGGCGGAAAAAGAGCATCAGTAACCCGAAAATAAGGAGTGGGAGGAGGAGAGTGTAGGCGAGCCCCATTTTGACAGCGAGGACTGCGCTCACAGCTGGGGGGTTAAGGATAAAGAGTGGTTCAGGTGAGAGCATAACACGCGCGACATCGAGCTCGGTGACAGCGAGGAGACCCTTCTCTGGTGCGAGGAGGGCGAAGGTAATGAGCGATGGCAAGACACCAATAATAAAGAGCACGGTATAGAGAGTCAGTGTTCCAAGTACTGTCCGCCAGAAGTTTCGGGTACGCACCCAAGTGTAGAGCGCCATCAGGATGAGCACAGTCCCAATTTCAAAGCGTACCCCGTACGTGATGCCGACATCGGGCTTATCACCAAAGAAGGTCAGGTAGCGTTCACCGAGACCTCGGAGACTATCAAAAGAATAAAAACTCCAAAAGCCGGCACCACGTGAAATAATTTCATCGACGATTGGTGGTGTCCAAATGATCATGAAACCAAAGAGGAGAATGAGCGCCGCCTTTCGGACATTGACTCGCGCAAACCAGACGACGACGGGGAGGGCTGCAAGGTAGATACAAGTAAAAGTGAGGTAGTGATGCGAAAATTGATAAAAGAAATGGTCAGCGTATCGAAAGGTAATGTTTTCAAAAAAGAGTTCGATCGCTACGCGTACTCCAATGATAGCCATGAGAGCCATCGCCCACAGACCAAGGGTTAGTGGAGTGTTTTCGATGCAGGTAAAGATATGGTCGAGGCGGCGGAGCATAGTGTTTCAGTATAGGCTGTTTTGGCCGATTCGGCTATTTGACGCAGGGAGAATTTTGTTGGGTGGTTTTACTTGAACAAGCGGCTATTTTTGGTATACTGAACCTGCTCTTACTCGATAATCACTTCTTAATACGTACATATATGATCGGCTTTATTCTTTTGGGTCTCGTAGTCCTTGTGCTTCTCATGGGTGTGGTGTACTACAACAAATTTGTTAGACTCGCCGCGCGCACCGACGAAGCCTGGAGCGATATTGATGTGCAGCTCAAACGGCGCTATGACCTTATTCCAAACCTTGTTTCAACTGTGCAGGGATATGCCGCGCATGAAAAACAACTCTTGGAAAATGTGACGAAGGCTCGGACCCAGGCTATGCAGGCCGGCTCTGTCGAGGATCATGCCGCTGCTGAGAACATGCTTGCTGGTACACTCAAGAGTTTGTTTGCGGTAGCTGAAAACTATCCTGACCTCAAGGCTAATACCAATTTCCTCGAACTGCAGCGCGAACTGTCAGATACCGAAAACAAGATCCAAGCGGCTCGCCGTTTCTACAATGGCAATGTGATGGAACTCAATACCGCTGTAGATTCTTTCCCGTCCAATATCATTGCCAATATGTTCAAGTTCGCCAAGCGTGCCTTCTTTGAACTGACCGAAGAAGCTGCCAAGGAGCCAGTGAAAGTACAGTTTTAGGAATTCAGATACAGGAAAGTTATGTAGGGACGACAGCAGCAAGGACAGGCAGTCCTTGCTGTTTACGTTTTACCAGTTATTTTGTATAATGGTCTTTCCCATGCTTGATTCATAATTCTTTATTCTTTATTGAATCTATGGCCACTGCTTACACTCACTCCAGTAAAAATGTCGGACTCACCTGGCTCTACCTCTCGGTCTTTTTGGTAGTCGTGATTGGACTTGGCTATCTCTTTGCCCAGATTTATGGCAATAGCGCGATTCTCTATGGAGTGGTTCTCTTCTCTACTCTTACGAGCTTTGTCAGCTACTGGTGGAGTGACCGGATCGTCCTTTCAATGGCCAATGCCAAACCAGTTGAGCGTGAAACCAACCCCGAGCTCTACAGCCTCGTCGAGAATCTCGCCATTACCACAGGGATGCCGGTCCCCAAAATTTATATTGCTGAGGACGGAGCGCTCAATGCTTTTGCCACTGGGCGTAATCCGGAGCACGGGGTCATTTGCTTTACCACGGGTATCCTCGCTCGACTCAATCGCGCTGAGCTCGAAGGTGTGGCTGCGCATGAACTGTCGCATATCAAGAATCGCGATACACTCGTCTCGACCGTTGTGGTGATCCTTGCGGGCTTTATCACGATTCTTGCGGATATGTTTCAGCATTCATTTCTTTTCCGCAGTCGTGACAATGACAACAAAGGCGGTGCCCTCATTATCGTCGGTCTCGTCCTAGCTATCCTCGCGCCGATTGCCGCCCTCCTCATTCGTATGGCGATTAGTCGGAAGCGCGAACTCCTGGCCGATGCTTCGGGTGCGCTCATGACACGTTACCCCGAGGGGCTCGCCAGTGCTCTCGAGAAAATCAGTGGTGATCCACAGCCTGTTGCTACCGCGAGTGACGCCACTGCTCATCTCTATATCTCCAATCCGTTCAAGGGCCGACATCTCTCCAAACTCTTTATGACCCACCCACCAGTCGAAGAGCGTGTCGCGGCACTGCGGGACATGGACCTTCACTAACAATTTCAAACCTGCCTGCCGGATGGGCAGGTTTCAAAATATAAATTTCAAAAAGAAGGTTTCAATGTTTCAAATTTTTTAATATTCTTTTGACATTTGAAATTTAGATTTTGAAATTATGTTATCTCGCTCGTCTTGGGGGAAGAAAAAATCAGTCATGCTCAAAGCGGGCAAAACTGGCCGTTACTATTTCACACTTCACTCTGAATACAAAATGCGTGAGTATCATTTGTCACGCCAACGTGTCATCCGCATCATCAGGAGTCCCAAGCGTACCGAAACGGGTATCGTCGAGAATACGATTGCCGTGATGCAACCGGCCTCAACCAAACAAGTAAATGGCAAAGAGACCTGGACTCAAGAGCTCTGGGTGATGTATCGGGTAAATTCCGAATCCAAACTCTCGAAGTCTACATTGGCTCAAATCATGAACCAATCAGAGCTCAAAATCATTTCGGCTTGGCGCTATCCAGGAGTCAGTCCCAAACGTGACCCCATCCCAGCTGATATTCTCCGAGAAATCACCAATCGAGTGGACCAGGATGATGAAATGGCTTAGATAAGCCAAAAAGTAACAATAGTGATGAGAAAAGCCCGCCATAAAGGCGGATAGGGCTTAAATAAGCCTTTTATTTTGGCTTTTTTAAGCCATAAAGTCGACCTTCCAGGGTTGACTTTTAAACTACTTTGGAGTATAATACGTATTCAGTAGTTCCTTGGCTTTTTTCAGCAACCGGGCATTTCGCCCACTCACCACCCACGAAAGGGGTATCACCATGCCGATCGTGCAAGTCTACTTCACTATCCTGGCCATCGCCATGTTCATCTTCGGAGCAGTCTTCACAACTGCCATCATCGCCAACGTGAACCAGGGCAAGTTCCTGCCGAGCTGCCTCCAGGGGCGAAAGAGTCACTGGCCAAAGAAGCTCGGCTTCTGGTTCCTGGTCGAGTTGACCGCTTGCGGTCTCTACTCGAGCCTGGGTCTCTACTGGACGCTCGAGAAGATCCAAGCGCTCGACAGGAGCTCGGGCGAAAACGTCATACTCGTGGTGGGAATGCTGGTCCTGTGCGGCATGGTAGCACAAGCCATTGGCTGGATATCAGCCAATTACATCATCGAGTATGCGTCTGGCCGCCGCACCAGCCGCCGCATGATGGTTCGCTAGAACGGGTCGGGGGATGCAATTACAACGATAACAGCATCTCCCCTCGACTGGAGGCGAATGAGTTAAATCATTCAAATCCTAAGAGTCTCAAGTTCTTCCCACAACCTGTTCAACCGGCTAGGAGGCCATATGAACACCACGCGTTTCGTTTCTCGTTTCTTTGCCGGCCTCCTTGCGGTGGCCACGCTTGCACTCGGCGGCTGCGCATCGCGCCCGACGGTACATGTCCCCTACGACAGGCCGTATCAGTACATCCAGTACTGGCACATGGAGGCCGGAAACTACGGGCACCGTTCGTCGGTGGGCGGCGGATGCACTACCACCCGCTACGACTCGGCGATTCGCTTCATCGTTGCGGTGCCCTGTGCGCCGTCGGCGAATGGAAGCATCATCCCTGGTGCTGGCCTCGAGCGCTCGCGCTACAGCTTGAATCAGCTCAAGCTCAAGCTCACCGAGATCGAACTCATCAACAACCGGCACTGCGCTTACGCTGCATCGCCTGACCAACGTTGGCCGAGCTGGGAATGCCAGAAGGTCGTCAACGAAGTCGCGTTCCTCGAACGCGAGATCACCAAGGAGCGGCGATTCGCTGACCCGCAGTGCTGGTGGGAAGAGAAACACGGTAAGCAGACACGAGTCTGCACCGAACACACCACTGGTTCGTGGCGCAAGTGATAGACTCGGCCCCGATGGGGCCACAACGGAAGCGGTTACTGGGAAATTCCCGGCGACCGCTTCTTCATTTCTTTTTGGAGAATGTTGAATATGGAATGTAGAATGTAGAGTAGAATAGAAAGAGAGCTTCCGAAAATCAGTCTCTATTCAAAATCCAATATTCTTCAAAAAATGAAACAAACAAAAATTGTTGCGACACTGGGACCGGCGTCGGAGAAAAAAGATATTTTGCGCGAGATGATACTTGCTGGGATGAATGTGGCTCGGCTCAATTTCTCGCATGCCAAGTATGATTGGTGTCGGCAGGTGGTAAAAAATATCCGCGAGCTTTCCGATGAACTCGGTGTCCCGATCGCGATCCTTGGGGATCTCCAGGGGCCGCGGATTCGTACGGAAGCCAACTTTCCGATTGATATCAAACAGGGCTTTGTCCTAACGGTTGCAGAGCTCTCGGAGCGCAGCCATTTTGATCTCAATGAACCAGTGGTGTTTCTTGATACACCAGGCCTCGTCGAGAAGCTTGCAGTTGATGAGCGCATTCTCATCGATGATGGACTAATAGAGCTCGTAGTGACCGAGAATCATGGTAAACGCGTTAAGGCGATTGCCAAAAACGATGGTACGATCAAGCCCAGAAAAGGGGTGATTCTTCCCGAGACCGCCGTAGACCTCCCGATTCTTTCTGAGAAGGATGAAGCTGATCTCGCTTTTATGCTCGAGATTGGGGTGGAGTATGTTGGTCTCTCATTTGTCGGGTCGGTGGAGGATATCGACATGGTGCGAAAGAAAATGGAGACCCTGAGACCCTTCGATAAGACTCAGGGCCTAGCGGCAAGACCATTACCGAAACTTTGTTCCAAAATCGAACGTAAAGCCGCGCTCAAACACTTGTCCGCGATTATCGAAGTCAGTGATGCGGTGATGGTGGCGCGCGGGGACCTTGGAATCGAGATGCCCGAAAGTGAGATTGCACTCCTTCAGAAACAAATTATTGCCGAGAGCCTCAAAGCTATGCGGCCGGTGATCGTAGCGACCCAGATGATGCAGTCGATGGTCTCGAACCCGAGACCAACGCGGGCCGAAGTGAGTGATGTTTCCAATGCCGTCATTGACCACACCGATGCCGTGATGCTCTCCGAGGAATCTGCCAATGGTAAGTATCCTGTCGAAACCATCGCGACCATGCGCGAAATTATCGAGAAGACGGAAGAGTCCCCATATGATGATCTCTACCGAACACTCGACCTCAATACCCATACCGACTATGCTGTGATGATGCGGAGTGTCTATGAACTCTCGCGGAGTTTCGATACCAAAGCGATCCTTCTCCTTTCGATGAGCGGCTTTACCGCGCGGCTCCTCTCACATTTCCGACCCGAAGCTACTATGTATGTCGCAACCAACAGTGTTGTGACCTGGCGTGAGCTCGCACTTGTCTGGGGTGTACAGCCCTATCTCTTCCAGGGCGATCGAGATCTTGATACCCTAGTCGAACGCTTGGTAGAGCGATTGACCCAGGAAGGGAAGCTCATTTCGGGTGACAAGACGACGGTATTCTATGGCCGGACTCCCGAGGCAAACTCGATGAAGCTCGTCGGGGTACGGGTGATCCGCTAGCCGACTTTTTATTCCCGAGCCAATCAGGTGTATACTGGAATCAAGATAATTTTTGAATCATTGCAATAGTATGGATACTCCAATGCAGGGAGGGGCACCAATGGGAGAGAATCAAACTCCGCCAGTGGCACCTACTCCAACTCCGTCGAATGATGGTGGGTCAACTGGTGATAGCAAGGCTAAGGCGCTTGGGCTTATCGCTCAGTTTGAAGCCTGGCTCAATATGTATATGGTTACCAAGGCACCATTTCAGATCCCCATGGGCGGGAAGGAATTTCTTGCGACCATTGCCCCGTACCTCATTATTATCGGTGTAGTGCTCTTTGTGATCTCCATCCCGGCTCTCCTTGGTCTCGGTGTCATGATGGGTGGGGCGGGGATGATGGCTGGTTATGCTGGCTGGGGCTATATTTCTCTCGTCTCACTCGTATCGGGTATAGCGACGGTCGCGCTCGAAGCTTGGGCCGTGCCAGGACTCTTCAAGCGAACCAATGCCTCGTGGCGGCTGGTCTTCTACGCGACGCTGGTGTCATTTGCTGGGAGTATCCTCTCCTTTAATCTCATCGGAGCGGTGATCGGGGGAGTGATTGGCTGGTATCTCCTCTTCCAGATCAAAGAACTCTACAAGAACTAGGGCCGAGCTCAAGATTGAAGCCTATGCGGGTGCCCTCTACTTGGGGGCACCTTTGTTTTCTTCGTGTTACAGTGGAAGTACCAATATGCTTTCTCTCTCATCCAAAATCTATGTCCTCATTGGCCTCGGCTTTGCCATCATCGCTGGGTTTTGGTGGTGGCAAGTCGAGACTCGACGTTCAGACCCGCTTTCTGATAGTGTCTCAACTTCTACTCGTGATACTCTTCATAAAGCACTTGATCCAGCGGTGTATGAAATCATTGTCAGGAAAGGTACCGAACGACCATTTAGCAGTCCCTTGAATGACGAGAAGCGCCCCGGTACCTATGTGGCAGCCGACACGGGCGAACCAGTGTTTCGCTCAGAGCAAAAGTTCGACTCAGGTACAGGCTGGCCGAGCTTTACCGCGCCGATCACGCCCGATGCGGTCAAACTCCAGTCTGACTTTGGCTTCCTCGGAGAGCGGACCGAAGTCCTCTCGACCGCTGGCGGCCACCTGGGTCACGTCTTTGATGACGGCCCCGCTCCCACGGGCAAGCGCTACTGCATCAATGGCCTGGCGCTCCGGTTTATCCCGGATGAGCCAATAAAGTAATTCCGTCTTTCCAAAAAGAGCCGAAGCTGATACAGTACTCGCGTGGGAAATTTGTATTGGAAAGGTGGCCGAGTGGTTGAAGGCACCGCTCTCGAAAAGCGGCATACCCGAAAGGGTATCGAGAGTTCGAATCTCTCCCTTTCCGCATAAGGTGTTAAATGACAAAGTTGATTCTCAAATAACCCTATGTCTATTCGCATCACCTACTTTGTTCATGGGACCACGACCGATAATGAACAGCATATCTCTTCTGGCTGGAAAGATGCGGAGTTGTCCGAACTTGGGGTACAGCAATCAATTGATTTGAAAGAAAAGACGAAAGACAAAAAGTTTGACGTGGTTTTCTGTTCGGATCTCAAACGCGCTCATGACTCGGCCAAACTGACTTGGGAGAATGTGTACGAAATCATTCCTGACGAACGGCTGCGCGAGTGTAACTACGGTCAGTTGAACGGCGCGTCGTCTGATATTGTAGAACCAATGCAAGAAGATGAGTGCATCGCGAATAGGTTTCCTGAAGGCGAAAGCTATGAAGATGTGAAAGCAAGAGTGGCAGATTTCCTGGAATTTCTCAAAAAGAATTACGATGGCAAAAGTGTTGCAATAGTAGCGCATAAAGCCCCACAGCTCGCTCTTGATGTCTTGCTCCTCGGTAAAACATGGCAACAAGCGTTGGCAGAGGATTGGCGGAAGACCAAAAGCTGGAAGCCAGGCTGGGAGTATATTGTCTAAACTGCGGTGTATACTGCAATTTTTCTCTGTTGATATGGTTCAAGAAACAAGCTTTTCTCTCTCGGGCAAAGTGTGGATTTACCCAGGACCCCATTCGACGAGCTCTCTTCGAGTCCGAGCCTCAGAGTCGAGGACAGGGCAAGCTGGTGGATGGCATTTTGTGTCGCTTCCCAAAAAAGTTTCAGGTCAGATTCGAAAATCCATTACCGAGAAAAGACCATGGGGCTATGTGAAAGTACGAGCGACTATTGGTAACACGAGTTGGCAAACAGGCTTGTGGCCACAGGCCAAGGAGGGCGTGTACCTCCTCGTCATCAAAGCTCTCGTGCGCCACAAGGAAGGTATACGCGAAGGAGATATGGTCCGAGGGAAAATTGTACTCTTGTGACCGTCAGCGTATAGTAGTGATGAAGCAATATTCATTGTTATACTATGCCAAACATTATTCCCAATTTGTGGTTCAAGGGTAATGCCGAAGAGGCGGTAGATTTTTATCTCGCAGTTTTTCCCGATGGAAAGAAAATTACAACAGCTTATTATCCAACAGAAGGACTGGCTGACTTCCAAAAGGATTTTGCTGGCAAAGTACTAACGATAGAGTTTGAACTGCTTGGACAACGGTTTGTGGCTATCAACGCTGGAAATGAGTTTACGTTCAACGAATCAGTCTCGTTTGCTATAACGTGTAAAGACCAGACAGAGATTGACTACTACTGGGAGGCCCTTACCAAGGACGGCGGAGAAGAGAGCGTGTGTGGCTGGCTCAAAGACAAATACGGCTTGAGTTGGCAGGTGGCTCCTGAGGGTTTTGATAAAAAACTAGCCGAAAACCCAGAAGCGTTCGAAAAAATGATGACGATGAAAAAGATTATTATTGCTGACTTTAACTAATAAAAAGTAAATCTATGAAAACATTAAAGTGTGATTTGTGTGAAGCAGTGGCAGAAGGTGAAACATTTGAAGTGTGGATGCAAAATCTGATGCCTCACTATATGGAGGCTCATGCTGATGTGATGAATGATCCAAGTAAAACCAAAGAAAACCAAGTGAAGTGGATGACTGACAATAAGGTAAGATTTGAAAATGCGTAAGTATAATTGAGAGTATATACTAGAGTAAGTAAATCTTAGCTAATGATTATGCAAGGTTTTCTCGAATTCGTGCGGACGCAGGGAGTGGTGGGACTCGCGGTTGGATTTATCCTTGGTGGTGCCGTGTCTAAAGTAGTATCATCGGTTGTGACGGATATCGTTAACCCAGTGCTTGGGGTAATACTTGGATCAGTTGATGGGATCAAATCGATGACCATCTCACTGGGCTCAGCTGAAATTATGCTGGGGAACTTCATCAGCGTCCTCATTGACTTTATGGTGGTAGCGGCTGTGGTGTACTTCGGCGTTAAGAAATTGGGGCTCGAAAATATCGATCAGAAGAAAGCCTAACTTCCCCCTTATTTACTCAGGCCCCTCCGCCAGCCGGTGGAAGGGGCCTTTCCCTTTGCTCATCATGTCTTCCACTTTCCCTTGCCGGTTGGCCCCTATTTCTTTTGGCGGCAAAAGAAATAGGGAAAAGAAAACCGCTGTCCTATACTTCCCACTCACGACTCGTTACCTG
>CAZOFS010000016.1:0-22410 GCA_964579335.1 uncultured Bdellovibrionales bacterium | reverse complement strand
TTTCAACTGAGGGCATTGTGTTTACTGGCTATGTACCGACAGCTGAGTTGCGAGCGCTCATGGCGGAGGCGGAAGTCCTAGCCTTCCCGTCGCTCTATGAGGGCTTTGGTATCCCTCTCTTAGAAGCCTTTGCTGTGGGTACGCCAGTGTGGGCTTCTGATATCCCACCTTTCCATGAGGTAGGAGGGGAGGCTTTTGCTTCCTTTGATCCCACGAGTCTTGCCGAAGCCCAAGAAATCTTGTATAGTCTCTTTGTTGATGAGGCCAAACAGGAACGTTTGGCTAACCTTGGTTGCGAGCGTTTGCCCGCTTTCTCTTGGTCTCAAAGCGCCGATAGATTGTCGGTGCTCTATCGAAAACTCTGTTTTCCTTCAACCATTTAGTGATTAATTTTTCTTCATGAATCTTTCTCAAACCCCAACCGTTACCCCTCATCCCAATCGGAAACGCTTTTGGCGTATCCTGGCCTTTGTTGGTGTGCTGGTCCTCATTGCTGGCGGAGCCTTTCTCGTCAAGGCTGGTTTTGTGTTTAACAAAATTTCTCTTGGTGAAGATGGCTTGCTCAAAAATCTGACCAAGACTTTACCTGGAGCCAAAGACGAACTCAAGGGTGAGGATGAGGGGAGGGTTAATGTACTCCTCTTGGGGATGCGTGGTGAGGGCATCGTCGGTGGAGGATTATTGGCGGATACCATCATGGTGGTATCACTTCATCCCAAAGACGAGAAGAATCCCAACGACACTACCCGGGCTTCGATGGTCTCTATCCCTCGCGACCTCTATGTCAAAGTGCCTGGGCGCAATGAACAGCGTAAAATCAATGCTGTCTATGCGCTTGGCGAAGAACGGGGTCGAGGCGAGGGGCTCAAAGACATGCGCACGATTGTTGGTGAAATTACTGGTCTCAATATCCCGTATGGAGCGGTGATTAACTTTGCTGGTTTCAAAGATCTCGTCGATGCTTTGGGAGGAATCACCGTTACGCTTCAAGAACCGTTTACTGAGACGGTGCAGTTTCTCGGTCTCGAGCAACGTTGTGATGGAGTCAAATACACCATTCCCTCAGGTAACTATGAAGTCAAGCGGGTGCAACGCAAAAACGGTACGTACTATGCCAATCCCAAACGGTATCAACTGTGTTATGCCAAAGTCAACCCAGAAACCATGGAGTGTGGCGGTAACTTCAAGCTACCAGCCGGTGATAATCAGCTTGATGGTGAGAAAGCCCTCTGTTATGCGCGTTCTCGAGCAACATCCAATGATTTTGAGCGGGCCAGACGTCAGCAAATTGTGATTGATGCTATCAAAGCTAAGGCGCTTTCGGTAGGAACTCTCGCGGATTTTGGTAAGATCAATGCGCTCATGGATAGTTTGGGCAATAATGTCCTTATTAATTTCGAAACCTGGGAACTCAAGCGACTCTTTGAGCTCTATCAGACCAATAGTCAGGCGACGATAACACACAAAGTGCTTGAAAATTCTGAAGAAGGGCTCTTGTACGCTCCAACTGAAACCAAAGAGGCCGGGTACATCCTCCTTCCTCGGGGTGACAACTATGATCGTATCCGAGCCTTGTTTCAGTCACTCCCGTAGGAGTGTAGTTTGAGTACCTTCTTCTAACTCACATGTCCGAACCACGGCTTTCTATCGCCATCAATAGTTATCGCAGTCCCGAGCTCTTGCGACTCGCTTTGAAGGCGCTTCTTAAACACTTGGCGACGGCTGATTTTACCTATGAAATTCTTGTAGTCGACAGTGCTACCGAAGAGGTGACGGAAATGCTCATGCGAGAGGAGTTTCCTACCGTTCGCTTTTTCCCGCATGTCGCCAATGTTGGTTTTGGGCGCCTCATCAACCGCTCTATCAATGAAGCTCGTGGAGAGTACCTCTTTTGCATCAATGCCGATATCATTGTTGAGTCCGATACACTGCCCAAACTTCTCTCTTATGCTGTAGCCCATCCTGAGATTGGTCTCATCGGCCCCAAACAACTCAACTTCAATGGGGCGATCCAAGAAAGTTGTTATCATTTCTATCGTCCAGAGACGATTCTCTATCGCCGAACGTGGCTCGGAAAACTCGCTTTGGGTAAACGTCATCTCGAGTGGTTTACCATGCAGGACTATGATCGATTGACTCCCAAACCAGTCGACTGGGTGCTCGGCTCAGCACTCTTTTTCTCCAAAGTCCATGCCAAACAGGTTGGATTGATGGATGGGAGATTTTTTATGTACATGGAAGATGTGGATTGGTGCCGGCGGTTTTGGGAAACTGGACTCAAGGTAGTTTATTATCCGGAGGCCGTGGTCTATCACTACCATGTCAAAGGCAGTGCCCGAGGGGGATTCCTTTTTTCGCTCCTGATGAATCGACTCACGTGGTATCATATTGAGAGTGCACTAAAATACTTTTTGAAATACCGAGGTAAGTCATTGCCTCAGGTGGAATAGTTTTTTTATGGATGAACCTTTGTCGGCTACAGCCCAACCTGCAGCTCCTAGTCGTTCAACTCAGTCGCGGCGTATAGTGCTCGCTGGAGTATTGATTGGACTGTTTGTTTTTGTGTTCTACGCTGGCTATCAGAAGGGGCGCTACGGGGCCACCATGACTGAGACGAGTGTCGCACCCCAAGAAGCAATTTTTCTCAATACAAGTACTGGGACTGACCGAGAAATAGACTTCTCGCTTTTTTGGCGAGTATGGGATTTGCTGAAAGAGAAATACATTGACCATGACACGCTCGATGCTAAGACGCTCTTCTACGGAGCGATTGATGGGATGCTCGCGGCAACTGGGGACCCCTATACAACCTTCTTTAGTCCCAAGGAAAACCGTGAGTTCAAAGAGGATCTCTCAGGGAGCTTTGATGGAATTGGAGCTGAAATGGGGATCAAGAATGATATCCTAACAGTAATTGCGCCGCTCGATGATTCGCCCGCCGCTCGAGCAGGGATACAGGCTGGTGACCGGGTGCTCAAAATTAATGGTGAATCGACAGGTAATCTTGATATTGAGGAAGCAGTGGATAAAATTCGCGGGCCCAAAGGAACCAAAGTCATCCTTTCTATCTTTCGTAATGGTGAAGAAGAAATTCGTGAGATTACCGTCGAGCGAGATACCATTATCGTAAAGAGCGTGAAATTTGAAATGCGTAATGGGGTAGCTCTCATTCGTCTCAGTCGCTTCGGGGATGATACGAGTAGTGAATTTTCTGGAGCAGTACGTCAAGCCGTGGAGCAAAACGCTCGTGGAGTAGTACTCGATCTGCGTAATAACCCTGGTGGGTTTCTGGGGACAGCTATCGACTTGGCTGGACACTTCCTTCCATCAGGGAGTGTTGCGGTGATTGAGGAACATGCCGACAAAACCCGAAAAGAACTCAAAACCAGTGGCAATGGAAAGTTACAGACTTTGCCTATTGTCGTCCTTATCAATGAAGGAAGTGCTAGTGCCTCGGAAATTCTCGCTGGAGCGCTCAAAGATAATCGGGGAGAAGTGATACTCGTAGGTAAGAAGTCTTTTGGTAAAGGCTCGGTCCAAGAGCTCATCCCTGTTTCATCAGATACCTCGGTCAAGATTACCGTAGCCCATTGGCTGACCCCTAAGGGGAGCGCTATCAACAATGTGGGTATCGCGCCAGATATTGAAGTAGCACTCGAGCGAGATAAAGACAATCCTGAGAAAGATAATCAGCTTGATCGCGCCATGGAAGAAATACGGAAACTGATTCAATAAAGTTACTACGAGCGTATGAATCCATTAGAAAGTATTGAGTCAACTATTCCTGTGCAGCAGTCACATCGTCCTGATGTAGAGTGGGAAGATAGAGAAAAAGAACTTCAATTTTCTTGGATTGAGCATGCGAGTACCCTCTCTTTAGAGGGACAAGGGAATACTGATGCCCGTGTAGCTGATGAAGCATCTAATGACCGGATGATCGAGATGGTGGCTAGTTATGGAGAATGGTTTCGCACGCAAGTGTTACAAGGAAAAAAGAGAGTATTTTCTCCAGCTTTTTGTTCAAGACCGAGAGCAAGCCTTCCGAGAGTTAGATCAACTGTGGGCTGAAACTGCTCATTAAAGAGTGGTTAGCACTCGCTTGACATGACTGCTAAACAGGCAGTATACTATGGAGTGCAATAATCAGTATAAATGTTACCTGTATGGCCAAAATCAATGTCCGTCCTTTGGGTGAAAATGTGCTTATTCAACCTACCAAACCCGAGAAAAAAACTGCAACTGGGATTTATCTCCCAGATAATGCGAGTGAAGAGCGTCGTCAGGAGGGGAAAGTCATAGCTTTGGGCACGAGCAAGGACATCGCTGTCAAAAAAGGTGAGAGAGTGGTGTTTAAACGCTACGGATCAAGCGAAGAAATTGATGTGGCTGGTGAAGCCTATATGCTTGTCAATTACAAAGATATTCTCGCGGTAATTGAGAATTAGCATATCAAGCTATTGTTAAAATTCAAAAGAACCCTCACGGGGGTTCTTTTTGTTAACTTGTATTTTTGTGGTTATGGCCGTGGTGGAGTAGAAGTACCAGAAGGAGTCTTTTCTGGAGTTTCAATAGGGAGATTTTTCTCTACCCAGAGTTCGTATCCACCGCGGATAACCCGAGCACCAAAAAACCCGAGATCGAAGAGACGTACCCCGCCCTGATAACTGGTATAATCATTGTTGCCATAGACAAAGAGAGATTTCTGACGAGGAATATCAGCCCGTCGTTTCTCGAGCTCAGAGAGAGGAATATTGATGGCTCCAGGGAGATGGGACTGTGCGTATGCTTCTTGTGAGCGGACATCGAGAAAGAGTGGGCTAACCAAACTTTCAGCGAGGGACAACACCTGATCATTCTCGATAAAAATGACTTTCGAGTAGTCGAGTGAGGAGTCTGGATCACCCGAAGAAATAGTCGAGCCACCAGCCAGGCGCCAGTCAACAATTGATCCCTGGAGGAAAGCAAACTGAAATTTTCGTTCTTTGAAGAGGAGGTGCACGCCTTTCAAGATATCATTGGGAAGTTCGGGGCCAGAAATTACGATCACGAGTTGGCCACTCCCTGGGGTAAACGTGTTGAGCGTGGTGGCTGGGACTGACACGGCGTCGACAATGTGCTCGAGGTCATAACTTTCCCTAGGACGGATATCAATGAGGAGAATATTTTCCTTACGATCCAAGCGGACCAAGACCTCTTTGGGAGAAAGAAATTTGAGATCGGTGAGATTGATTTCATCGCCAGCCTCACTCGGCTGGGCATCAGCGTCTTGATGTTTTTCATACCATGTGCGTCCTACATACCAAGCTACAACGGCAAGAATAGCGAGGAAGCCGATCAAGACAACGCGACGATTTTTACGTGACTGATTGCCCTGCATTTGCATAGGGTTTATAAGTGAACAAGAGCCTTACGATACGAGGAGACTGCCGATAAAGGTAGGATTGCCTTGGAGCAATTGCCGAATAGGGGTAGCAGTTTTCCCTTCGAGCTGGACGGTTTTGAGAAGGATGACGCCTTCCCCAGTCTGGACCCCGATATCTTCTCCGATCTCAAAGACCTCTCCAATTTTGCGTTCACTTCCAGGATTGAGTTTTTGGAACTCTATATCATGAAGTTTGATGCGGACCAAATCGTCCTCGCCTCGCTGCCAAAAGGTAAATAGTCCTGGCCATGGGTAGAGGCCACGAAAGCGATTATAAATTTCAGTAGCGCTCATATCCCAAAACACCCGGCCATCTTCGCGTTCGATGAGTTGACAGAGCGTCACACCCTCGTTTGGTTGTGGTGTAGCTGTAACTTTGCGCTTGACCCACAAGGGGAGGGTTTCAAGGAGGAGCGTCGTCCCGAGATCAGTCAGTTTTTCGGTCAGGGTGTCAGCTCGCTCATGCGGATCAATAGAGAGAGAACGCTTGGCGATGATATCACCCGTGTCCATCCCTTTATCAAGGAGCATGATGGTTACCCCAGTTTCGGTATCGCCAGCGAGAAGAGCGTTTTGAATTGGAGAGGCCCCTCGCCAACGGGGGAGGAGCGAAGTGTGGACATTGACGCAACCAAAGCCAGGAAGTTCGAGGAGACTCTCGGGGAGGATGCGCCCATAGGCAGCTACGACGATGAGATCGGGCTTCCAGTTTTTGAGCTGTTTGAGCGCTTCGGCGTCGAGTCGTTCGGGTTGAATCAGAGGGAGTTCATGTGTCTCAGCGAGGAGTTTGACTGGGCTCTTTTCGGTGGTTTGATCGCGTCCAACGGGTCGATCAGGTCGGGTCACGACACCAACGATATGGTACTTGGCTTCGATGAGACCCGAGAGTATAGCTGCGCCAAATTTTGGCGTCCCCATAAAGACGACGCGAACCTGGGGAGTAGATCCGGGAGCAATAGTGATAGGAATTTTTGTTTCTTTAGACATAGATTGGAGATTAGTACCAAACGGAGTGATGGTAACAAGGGGTGGGCACCCTTTACTTTTGTTCGTGATACCGATCATAGATGAGTTTACCATCGAGATGGTCGAGCTCATGCTGGATACAAATGGCGAGAAGTCCATGGGCTCGCAGTTTCGTATCCTCACCTTTTTCATTGTGATAGCGAACAGTGACTTTGGCAAAGCGTTCGATAGAGTAGTAGTCACCTGGGAGGCTGAGACAGCCTTCCTCAAACAAAACTTTCTCTCGCGAAGTAGACGTAATTTTGGGGTTGATGAGGTAACGGATGACCCCATCAATTTCAATCACGCACAAGCGGAGGTTAAGCCCGATCTGAGGAGCGGCAAGACCGATACCATTGGCTTCGCGCATGATCCGGAGCATCTCCGGGAGGAGATTTTGGATCGCTGGATCAAGAGGATCTTTGACCTTGGTTGTTGGTGTGTGCAAGGTCACATTGGTAGCCCCGGTGACGATGTCGGGATGAGCAAGAGGAGTAGGCATGGTTGAATGGCTATTTTAGGTATGAAAGGGATGAATATCGATATGGAGGTGCTGACTTTCTCGTCTGAAGAATGTCATGAGAGCTTCGGGGAGAGGGGTGCCCGCTGGATACTTGATAAGGAGATGGTGGCTCTTGTCTTGCCTCCCAGTTTTTTTCTCAAAGAAAGGACTGAGGGTGAAGCCGGGTAACGCCTGTATCACTCCCTCAAGCCGTTCTCTCAGCCGCTCTCGGTCACGGGGAGTTAACGTTACTCCTTTGATGGAGGTTATTTGTATCATAGCAGTCACCGGCGGGTAGCCCAAGAGTGTTCGCTCATCCAAGAGTTCCTGCATATACGCTTTGGTATCGCCAGCGAGACTCATGCGCCATACTCTTTCTTCGGGAGCAAAGGTTTGCGCCATGAATCCTCCTGTGGGCTTGAGCTTGGCGGTGAGACGCTTTACCTGGAGGAAGAGTCGCTCTTCGCTATCAAAGTGGGCAAATGCGAGGCTATGATCGCCCTCTAGCATAACAATCAAATCAAGTGGTGGCAAGGGAATGAGAGCGCCAATTTCTTGGGTAGTAATGAGGATATCAAAGTCAGCCCGCTCTAATTGTGCGAGAATATTTTTCCAAACTGAGCGAGAGGCGAGTGTGTCACGATCGAGACGGAGGATGCGGAGCGTGGGGAGGAGTTGTTCGAGTTCACGTTCGACTCGCACGGTACCAAAACCAAAACTTTTGAAGGTCATGTGGCCGCAGACACGACACTTGGGGAAGAGGGGACTCTCATACTGGCATTTGGGGCAACGGAAGTGGCCAGAAGCAGCTTCACCAAGGAGGTGTTCGCACTTGGGGCAGCGGGCCACCGTCCGACAGTGTTGGCAGATGAGCACCCCGGCCACGCCACGTTCTTTGGCGATAGAGAGTACTTTGCTCCCAATAGGTAATGCTTTCAAAGCCTTTTCTAGCTCTTTGGCCAGGACTCTCGCTCGCGCTCCCTTGCCATCCATACGTCGATTGATAATGGTCGGTGCTTTGAGATGAGGATGGAGGGATCGAGGAAAGTGTTGCCAGTGAGTGAGGCCGAGGGCGGTTGTAAGGTGCGTAAGGGTTGCTCCAGTCTCTCGGGCCCATTCGCTCGCTACCCACTCAGCCTCATAGTGCGGGGTCATATCCCACTGCTTGTACGAGAGTCGTTCTTCGGGAAAGAGGACAATGATATGAGCGAGTTTGGTGAGCGGAGCAAAGAGGGCTTGGCGCGTACCAAAAATAATTTTGGCCTGGCCTGAGCGGATCTTCTCCCATGTTTCGAAGAGTTGCTTCCCGGTGAGCTGACTGGTGAGGAGCACTGTCTTCTCTGGAGCCAAAGCTTCAAATTTATGTTTGAGAAGGGTGGTCAAAAGGAGATCAGGTCCGAGGATGAGCAGTGATCCCGGGTGTTCTAGCCCAGCCTTTATTTTTTGCTCGAGAAGAGTATGGAGCTCGGTATCGGTTTTGGCTTCAATACACAAGGTTTTTACTTGTTTTTTTCGCAAGTTTTTTCTTTGTGATGGCTTTACAATCGGCTGAGCAGGGATTTTTTTTGGGAGCGGGAAGACAAAGTGTTTGAGGGTATTCCCGAGTGAAGACACATAGCGCTCACTAAGAGCTTGGGCTATAGCCACTTGCTCTGGGTTGAGCCAGGCGAGATAGATAACTCGTTCGATTGGTTTGAGCCAGAGTGGGGCGCGGCCAGGAAGCACCTCCGCAGTTACCACAATACCTCGCAGTGATCGTCTTCCAAAGGGAATCTGGATCAGGGTACCAAGGGGGAGTGCTTCGTCGTGACGATAGCTAAAGAGGGGCGACCGGGTCAAGGGGAGCGGGGTCAAGGGAGCGATATCGAGTCGATACAGTGAAGGTTTGGACATGACTCTATTCTAGTACCGTTACAAGTTAATTCACACTACAGGTAAACTTGAAATTACTCCAGCTCTTAGGACTTTTGCATATATGTTATAACATACTGTAACTTGTAACGGCACTAGCAAGGATTAGGGTTTCACGAGCATTGCCAAAAGCCTGTTTTCCCTCTATAGTAAGGTGAATTTGACTTGAGATGGTTAGCACTTTTGTACTCGTAATTCCTGTTTATCCGTTCCAGGTATCGATCGTAAGTTGTTTGTTGTAAGTCGTAAGTTATTTTGATGCAAACCAAACGTCTTTTTGTCGGAATCAGTCTCTCATCAGTCTTGGCCAAACGTCTCGAGCGCGAGATGGGAGTGTTTGAACCATGGCCGATTATTCCGACGAGAAAGCAAAATTTGCATGTGACCGTGCTTTTCTTAGGTTTTGTAGCTGAAGAAAACCTGGCTGAGATACTTCCGAGTATCGAAATGGCGGTCACAGATATTGATCCGTTTGAACTCCACTTTGATCATATCGGCTATTTTCCCGATACTACTCACCCTACAGCTATATTTCTCTATGGAGAGGAAAATCCAATGCTTCTCAAATTGCGTCAAAATCTCGATCATGAACTCGGCTATCTCGTGCCCGATAAAAAAAGTTTTCGGCCACATGTGACCCTCGGCAAAGTTCGGCGGGGCAAATTTGAAGCGCTCAGCGAAAAGCCAAATTTTGATAAAAAAGTGAATCTTGTCGAGCCAGTTTCTACAGTTACCCTGTATGAGAGTACGACCGAAAATGGTAAACGTGTCTTCCTTCCACTCGCCGAGTTTCCACTGGGCCAATGAACAGCAAGTAATGAGCAAAAACAGAAGACCTAATAGTACATATCTTTGATATTTGATTTTTACTGTTTGATCTATGGAAGTCTTCGGTGTCCCGATCGACAATGTCTCTCGAGCCGATGTACTGAAGCAGGTCGAGACCTGGCTCAAGGGTGATGCTTTCAAACGGATTGCGACTGTCAACCCGGAGTTTCTCTTGCTAGCAAAGGATAATCCCAACTTCAGGCAGTCACTCCTCGCAGCGGATCTCCGCTTGGCTGATGGTGTGGGAATCAACCTTCCCTTTTGGCTCAGAGGGGAGCACCTTATAGAGCGTTTCCCAGGGGCTGATCTCCTCACAGAAGTCCTGAGGCTAGCTGAGGAAAAGGGCTATACCGTCGGTCTCGCCCTCCACGACCATGGTCTCAGTTCGCCTCTCCAAATCCTCGCCGTCCTCAAAGAACAGTATCCCAAACTCCATTGCAGTTTGTATTCTGAAACCTATCACTCAACACCTATCAGCTATAACCTATCACCTATCATCTATCATCTACTTCTTTCGAATTATGGCGCCCCACTTCAGGAACTCTATCTCGAAAGTCTGCGCGAGAAAAACACCGGTATTCGCCTTGCCATAGGTGTCGGTGGTGCTTTTGATTTTATGACGGGAGTCAGGTCTCGTGCTCCCAAGTGGATGCAGAGTATCGGCCTCGAGTGGCTCTGGCGTTTGTATCAACAACCCAGCCGTTTCAACCGTATTTGGAACGCTGTTATCGTTTTCCCAGTAAAAGTTCTTAGTCAGAAATGACCCTTCGACTTTGCTCAGGGTGACATGGAAAACATGTCAAAAAGTTCAACGGCAGCTTCCTTTTCGGTTGCTGCCGTCGGTTGTTGCTGGTCTTGGGCCAGCTTAGTATGGCTTGTGCTGTTACTGCTGTTCAGCAGAAGTAGGGTCTTGGGTTCTCGAGCCACTCGAGCACCCTCTGCAAGGTCGCGAAGTTGTCGTGGCCACCCTCGAACTTGACGCGGATGCCAGCCTCCGACTCCGTGATCTCCGGAAAGGCCCCGGTGTAGCCCATGCACAGGCTGATCCTGATGAAGTGTGAGATCTTTTCGAATGTGGCCATCTTGTTGTCCTGAGACGGCCGATGCTCGGGGGCAATCAGAAGCTCCCAGAGCTTGGACTCGGACTCCTTTGTCGGAGGGATGATCATAGCTTGAAATGCCATACTTGCTCCTTTCGAGCGAGTTGTGGCCGGACTCGGCCTGGGTGGTGGAAGGAACTTTTTCAATACTGTACGAAATGTTATGATAGCATATTTTTATAATAAAGTCAACTAGGAAAAAGCGCTTGAATAAGCTATATTTGACCTATGTCAGACACAGCCAAACCTGTTAGGGTGCGCTATGCGCCGTCGCCGACCGGTCTCCAGCATGTTGGGGGACTCAGGACCGCGCTCTACAATTACCTCCTCGCCAAGAAACTCGGCGGGCAGTTTATCGTGCGTATCGAGGATACCGATCAGAAACGCTTTGTCGCGGGAGCGGTTGAGAATATCATGAGCTTTCTCAAAGACTTTGGTCTCCACTATGATGAGGGACCTATTTTCCTCGCCGACAAGGACGAACTTCCTGGTATACTCTCAACGCGTTATCCGGGTGTATACGAAAAGGGGAAGTATGGCCCCTACATCCAGTCTGAGCGGCTGCCACTCTATGAAGAAGCGGTCAAAAAACTCATTGATACTGGTCACGCGTATTATTGTTTCTGCACTGAAGAGCGCTTGGCGGAACTCCGTGAGCGCCAGGAGCGGACCAAACAGCCCCCGCGTTACGATGGCTTGTGCCGAGCGCTGACTCTCGAAGCCGCCAAAGAAGAACGCCAAAACGGTAAACCCTGCGTCGTGCGTTTCCGTGTGCCTGAGGATCGGGGTGAGATACTCTGTCACGATCTCCTCCGAGGTGAACTTCGTCACAAGGCGAGTGATGTTGAGGATTTTGTCCTCCTCAAAACCGATGGTTACCCGACCTATCATCTCGCGATGGCGGTCGATGATCATGCGATGGAGATCACCCATGTCTTCCGTGGGGAGGAGTGGCTTTCGAGTCTCCCTAAGCATGTGCTCCTCTACGAAGCGTTTGGTTGGACAGCTCCAGTCTTTGTCCACCTCTCAGTTATCCTTGGATCTGATGGCAAGAAAAAACTTTCGAAGCGTGATGGTGATGTGTCGGTCGATGCCTTTGTCGAAGCGGGGTATCTTCGTGAAGCCCTCATCAACTTTATTGCGCTTCTTGGCTGGAATCCTGGCAAAGGCAATACGCAGGAGATTTTCTCTCTTAGGGAATTAGCTGAAGCTTTTTCACTTGAAAGCCTCAATGCTGCTCCAGCCATGTTTGACCGTAAGAAGCTTGACTGGATGAATCATGAATATATCGCCAAGCTTTCGGTAGCTGAGCTATTGGCTCAAGTGCGAGCGCTCGGTGCGATCGAACATTCCGACTGGTACTGCAAGGCACCGACCGAATACCAGGCTGATCAGCATCTCACCAAGGTTTTGACGGTCGAGCAAGAACGACTCAAGACACTGGTTGAGGTAGGTGTCAGCAACCCATTTTTCTTTACTGAAACGCTCGACTACCCGACTGAACTTTTGAATTGGAAGGGGAATACCATTGAGCAAACAGTCCAAGAACTTCAGCGAGCCAAGACTCTCCTTGAAGCTTTGACCGAAGCTGAGTGGACCCGCGAAACTCTGGATGCCAAACTCATTGAAGCTGCAGGAGACAAGAAAGGGGATTTTCTCTGGCCCTTGCGAGTAGCTTTGACCGGAGCCGAACGTTCGCCCTCGCCTATGGACGTGGCTTGGGTGTTGGGTAAAGCCACCGTCTTGACCCGTATTCAAAACGCTCTGACACAGGCGCAAAGTTAAATATTGAGTGAATGACAGACATGGTATACTGTTACTATGTCTTTTTCTGTCTCAAAACACGCTTTTTGGCTCCTGATCTTCATAGCGGGACTCAGTTTTGGCTTGTTTCACGGAACACTTCTTACTCAGGCAGCTGATGGGGACAGTATCGAAAGCTTGGTAGATGATAAAGAAGATGAGCTCAGTGATATCAAAGCCAAAATCAAGGCCTATAAGCAGATTATCGACCTCAAGCAACGCCAGGGAGCAGCCCTCTCGGATCAAATCGAAGCGGTGTCGGCTCAGGTGAGCTCGCTCGAGCTCGAGATCGAGGCCAATAGCCGGGAACTCAAGGCCCTGAGTGACGATATTGCTACCCTGAGTAATCGGATTGACCAAAAGGAAGCGGTGATTGTATCTCAGAAAGCGATCCTCTCCGAACTCTTGCGAGACTCGTATGAGGACCAAGCTGGACTCTCGCTCGATGTGATTGCCAATACGTCACGCTTTGCTAATCCGCTCCAAGCTGGCGAGTGGACCCATGCCACTGGTCAAAAAATGCGCGAAGTCCTCGGGTCACTGCGGACGCTACGGACCAGTCTTATTGAAGAGCGCAAAAGTATTACTGATAAAAAAGTTCAGGCTGACAAGCTGCGCCAAGAACTCGAGGAGCGAGAGAAGTACCTCGATGAGGTCAAGTCCAGTAAGGAAAGACTACTTTCCAAGACCCAATCAGAAGCACAGAAATATGACGCTTTGGTTGACGACCTCGAAGAGCAACGCAAAGCTATCGAAAATGAAATCGAAGATATCGAATCAGGGAAGACGGCTGCTCTCGACCTCAAGGATATCCCCAAGTACAAAAAGGGTGTACTCGATCATCCTGTTGAAGAGGTTCGTATCACTCAGAAGTACGGAAAGACAAGCTTTACGCGCTGGTATACTTTTCATAATGGGATCGATTATGGGGTCAAAAGTGGAACCAAAGTCCTCGCTGCAGCTGATGGCAAGGTCGTCGGTATTGGCAACAATGGCCGCTATGCCTATGGCCGTTGGATGGCTATCGATCATGGCAATGGCCTCGTAACTATGTATGGCCACCTGAGTAGTTATAGTAAAAAAGTTGGGGACAAGGTGAAGCAAGGTGATACGATTGCTAAGTCGGGGAACACCGGCTACTCGACTGGACCACATCTCCACTTTACTGTGTTTTCGACGAAATCCTTTGACGTTGTGCCATCCAAGAGTATCAAAAGTGTAAAGGATATTCCTGTCGGTGCTACGATTAACCCAACCTTGTATTTACCATAGCTTTACCCTATTGCTTATGCCTCGCCACAAGCGGTATAAACCCACCATCTATCGTACCCGCTTTGCGCGAGATATCGTGGCTGAAGTGGCTCTTCCAGAACGTCAGACGGGGAAGGTAGCTATCCTTGCTATTGGTGCCCCATCTGGATCGTCCAAAAAAGAGCGCCTCAAGTTCCTTGCTAGAGAAGGGTATGTCGTAATCTACCCGCGCTATCGAGGAACCTGGGAGAGTGATGGATGGTTTCTTGAAAAATCCCCGGCCTTGGATATCCGTGATGTGATCGTGGAGCTAGAAAAAAAGAAACAAGTTAAAGATCTGGCTACTGGTATTACCTACTCGCTTCGAGTAAAAAACGTGCATCTTTTTGGCGGATCATTTGGTGGTCCAGCTGTACTTCTTAATACCGATTTATCTATTGTCAAAAAAGTAATTGCTCATTCCCCTGTTATTGATTGGAGTGTAGACGGGGAGGATGAGCCGTTTGATGAATTTGTCCGCTATGCCTGCGAGGGCTATGGTGGAGCCTACCGCACACGACGCACACAAGACTGGAGCAAACTTATCCAAACTGATTTTTATAATCCTATCGCGCATACCAAAGAAATATTGGGTAAGAAAGTGTTTATCGTACACGCCAAGGATGATATGGTAGTCCCAGTGGATCCAGTAGTACCATTTGCAGAAAAAACTGGAGCCAGGTATTACCTTAAGCCGACTGGTGGTCATCGTGTCAAATTTGAACACCAATTTCTGTGGAAAAAAATCAAAAAGTTTTTGGATGCTAAATAACGACCGTTTTAAATCGTTTTTGAGCGCATGAGGGGTACATCCATGTATCTCTTTTTTGTTGAGAATTAAGAAAGTTTTTGAAGAGAGGCACTTAACCTTATTTTTTTCTATGACTTGTCTCCCCTAGCGATTTTTTGGGAAAGTAGGGGAGGACTCGATGAGATCAAAAATTAAAAATCAAATTGTAAAATGAATACCAAAAAGTATATACGAATGTACTAAAAAATATATTTAAAAATAATTTCAAAACCCAGAGGGGGAGTGAGGGAGTATCCAAAGATCTCAGAACCTGGGCCAAGGCCCTAAACAGTAAAAGAAAGCTTAGAAGCGAGCTTCTTTATAGGTCTAAAGAATGGCCATCCTCTTCTCCTAGCATAATGTCGTATAAGTTACATTATACGACATACTGTAGAGAGGAAGATGGGGTACTTCTCCCTATATTCCATACCCTGTGTATGATGTTGGTAGACTCTCATTCTGAATAGGCAATGTTATTTCTGGGTTCCTGCCCCACTACCTTCCTTCAAATTATTTTGAAAGAAATTTAATTGATAACAGTTATTATTTAATTAATACTTTCAATTTTTGAAGGGGATACTCCCCTACAGAAAGCCACTGCTTTTGAGGAGTTACTCAGTGGCTTTAATCTCTTGACAGGTAATTTATTTTACTATTGAGGTATGTTATAATGCTCTCAGCACTGAAAAAAATTTGCTCGAGTTGCTGTGGAAGGCAACGTTAAAAGAGCAGCGGATGGCCCAGACCCTTTTAGCGGGCGGTTCTCGGGGTAGCGATACCCTAGCAACCTTCCACGTCTAGGGGATCTCTGGAAACAGGTATCCTCGAAGAACGTCCGCTATAGGGGTTTCGTGTTGTTACAGAAGAATCAGAGCCAGTAACCGACCATGAAAGAGGCTTCCTGAGAATATAGTTTGAGAGTTCAAGCAGAGTAGTTGGGTGGGGACAACTAATAAGCTTAAATCGCGAAGTATTATTTCAGGCCGTCTCGTAAAAGACCCCTGATTTGGTACCGCGATTTTGCGTTTTACAATAGAATACTCTCTCAGAGCCTAGGGCAAGGTGTGGGTACACCAAACTAGTGACAAAGCAAAAAAGTGTTGAGAAAGAAATGGTAGAGAAACAGCAATGTTTCACTACCGAAGACGGGATGTGGATGGTATGCAACTTTGTTTATTCAAAGAATGGCGTACCATCATATTCGAAGAGCGGTAAGTGGCGAAGGTTTCCTCTTCGTCGACCATGGCATAAGAAGAAAGTGAAAGAGAAGGTAGAAAAGAAAGACAGTAACTAACCCACAAAGCAAAACCCCCTCTTCCGTCGAAAGATAAGGGGGCGATGCGAAACAATCATATATCCACTCTTGCACTAGGCTTTGAGAGAATATTCCTTCAGGTTTTTTAATACCTTCAGGAGCATGGACACTGGGGTGGAAAGAGAAATGGATTCCTAGTGATCTCGTAAATCACTGAATGTCGGATCGTGCCCGACCCACCCCTATGCCCATGCTTCTGAAAACATTTTTGATGAATAAAAAACGACCTGAAAGGTTACCACCTTTTGTCGTATCCGTCAATAGATTCAATTTTTCTTTTCACTGACACTAGCACTTCCATATAGGTATTTAGATTTTATCACCCCACTCTTATTTTGCCAACAAGGAGATGCTCCCCTTACGTCCTCTTATACTGTAGAAACAAAGAGAAAGAAAGCTAGTCCATCCCCTCCTTTTTATTTCTCTAATTTTACTTTATCTTTCTCGGGGATTGGAGTTATTTGTAATTGATGTCTAATATTCTCTTTCTTCAACCTTTCGATCTCTTTGTCCTTCGCAGTTTCGCTAATAGGATCATTTTCTACCGTATAGTTATAGACTTCCTGAGGCCGATCTTTTGAAAAGAAGGCTTCTATAACCCATAGAGTATTAGTGATTACCATTCCAGCTACCATCACTATAAGAAAATTAATCACCAACCGCATGTTTTGGTCAGTGCTGTTTAAACGTTCATCATGTTGTTGAACAGCTTCAATCAGGCTTCCAATAGCTTTTTTATCTAGCTTGCCTGTCGTTTCTTTCTCTCCGCCCATATCTAACTATCAAGTTTATCAACACTAGTCGAGGTATTATTATCTTTTTCATCCTTAACAACGAGGGATTCTACAATTCTTTGTTTATCTTCCGGAGACATTTCATCTGGTAAAGAATTTTTTAAAATTTCAACCGCATCTTCATACTTAATGATCCCTTTTTTCATGAGGCTTCCCATTATTTCAAAAGTAAGTTTGAGTGGGTCCCAACCCCCAATTCTGATACCCATAAAGGTGGCATTATTTTTCTGTAGTATACCACCAAAAAACCAGTCGAATGACCGTCGCATAAACTTGACAGCCTTCAATTAAAGTGACATTAAAAATGCCACTTAATAAGGGATTATGCGACGTATTGTAGAGAGGAAGATGGGGTACTTCTCCCTATACCCATAAGCCCATTACAGTCTTGGTGGACCCGTATATTTAGGCCGATTACATTTTATTTCTTAGCGCCTACCCTCTTACCTTCCCTTCGAATTATTTTGAAAGAATATTGATTGATCAAAATTCTTTTTAATTTATTTTCTCAATTTTTGAAGGGGATACTCCCCGTCTAAATTTGGAAGCACAGTGAAGTTCATGACCTGATAATTATAAAAATTCAAAAGCCGCCATGAATCTTGGTTCATTGAGGCGGCTTTCGTGAAAGTGTGCTCCCTTCCTGAGTCCTGATTGATGTCTCAGAGCTTTTCGATAGGCCTAGGCATGGGCCGAACCACATACATGATGCCTGCGGCTTGGCCCTCGAGGCTGGTGCCGCACTGGCGCCAGATGCCGCTCGAGTCGGCGTAGATATCGTCAGGCCAGATGACATCAGCCTCCTCGAGCCGTTCACCATAGACCACTTCGCTAGGATTGCGAGGATGGTCATGTTGTTTTGGGCGAAACATAGGGCTATCCTTTCGTAGCGTTGTTTTACTCTGTGGTCGACGATTGATGTGTGTCCGAAAACACTGCATCGGGAGCCTCGACGAGGCCTGACATCCCCTCGGGGGTTTGCTTGGCCTCGTACATCGCTTGGTCGGCAAGCTCGACCATCTTGGCCGCGATTTGCAGCCCACCTTCACGGCTTCGGAAGATACCGTGCGATACCCCGATGGAGGCAGTCACGGTGATGGGACCAAACTGGAGCTCTGGGGCTTCGTCGAGCTTTTGGATGAGCTTGCGTGCTCGAGCGATGGCTCCTTGGCGACCGGCTTCGATCAAGTAGACAATGAATTCATCTCCACCAGGGCGGACGAGGATGTCATTCGAGCGAAAGGTGCGGCGGAGCACTTCTGCAACAAAGCGCAACACCTGGTCCCCAGCCTCGTGACCAAATTGGTCATTAACCAGCTTGAAGTTGTCGAGGTCGATGACAAAGGTTGTCAGATCACGAGGTTGTTTGCTCTGTCGGGCAGATTGCCCCAAAAGCAGCCGAAGTTGGGTCAGGGCACCCCGACGATTCAGAAGCCCCGTGAGAGAGTCTGTGGTCGCCTGAGCCTCAAGCTCACGAAATTCCCGAAATAGCCGGAGGAAAGCGAGACGCAGATTCTTGATGAAGTTCATGGAGAGACTCCTGTAGATGTGGGAAGGTGAGTGGGATGTCTCTCCTGAGAGACATAGATGGGAAGTCTATCTTTTGTTAAAGATCGTACTATAAAATAGCACAAAGTAAATAAAATGTCAACTCTCGGAAGGGAGGGAAGTCGGGTACAATAGAAACATTGTTAAGTCGAGATTTTCCCCATCAAATATGCGCCTTTCCTATTCGGGTATTGATACCTATCAAACCTGTGGCCTGAAATACAAATTTCGGGAAATTGATAAGTTGCCTGAGCCCAAGTCCAAGGAGGCCGTGTTTGGGACGCTCATTCACTCAACCATGAAGTTTATCCATGATCCTACCCTCCTCTCCCCCACTCTCGAGCAGGCTCTCGATCACTTTTCCAAAAACTGGAATAGCGATATCTGGACCGATGAGCTCGAGGAGCGCACCGCTTTCTCTCAGGGCGTGGGGATGCTCCAGCGCTACTATGCTGACAATCGGCCCAGTGATGCCCGGGTGATCGCACTCGAGAGCCGCTTCGGAATCGAAATCGATGGAGGCGATGATACCAAACATGTACTCTCTGGTATCATCGACCGTATCGACAAGACCGAGGATGGCTATGAAATTATTGATTACAAAACAGCGCGCAAGATGCCGAGTCAGGACAAAGTCGATCATGATTTACAACTCACAATTTATCTGCGAGCGTTCCTCGAACGCTATCCAGCTGAACGCAAAAACCTCGACAACATTACCGTGAGTCTCTACTACCTCAAGCACGGCGTCAAACTCTCATCCAAACGGACCGAAGCTGACCTCGCCGCGCTCGATGCGATCGTGCTCGAGGTGGTGAAAAGTATTGAAGCCAAGAAGTTTGATCCGATACTCTCCCCGCTCTGTGACTGGTGTGGATTCCAACCGGTGTGTCCCTTGTGGAAACACAAGTTCAAAACTGAGGAAAAGAAGCTTGAGGAAAATGAGGGTGAGCAAGCGGTAGAAGAGTTTCTCACCCTGCGGGCCAAATCAGCCGAAGACAAGAAACGTATGGCCGAGCTCCAGGCCATCATCATGCGCTACATGGACCAGGAAGGGGTGGAGCGCCTCTTTGGGACGACTGGTATTATCGGAAAATCGATTCGTACGAGCTATAGCTACGATGAGACCAAGCTCAAGGAACTTCTCGCGCCACTCGGCGAATGGGAGAATGTGGTCAAAGTAGATGGCGTCGCGCTCAAGACGGTCCTCGCTGCCCTCCCCGCTTCAGTACGAGCTGAAGCTGAAAAGCTACGCGAGAAAAAAGAGAGTACCAGTCTCTCTGTCAAAGCCACTAAAGGAGTCGCCGAAGACGAGGCTGAATAATAGTGAAGGATAGCTGGGGAGGCAGGGATCGAACCTGCGAATGCCGCGTCCAGAGCGCGGTGCCTTACCACTTGGCTACTCCCCAATAACTAGAAGATAGAAGTTTGAATTTTGAATAAAGAAAACCCCAGAAAAAAGAGGTTTCACATACCCAAAACGCAAGACAATACTAGCCTAAAAAGGTCCTAAAATCAAGCCTATACCCGCAGGTAACGGCGGATGGCGATATAGCTTGAGATCACCCCGAGGAGGATACCGAGCGAGATGGTTCCAGCGATGAGCCATGGGAGGTACTCGACAAAGACCTGGAAGAGATTGCCCTGAGGGAAAGCACCTTGGGTAAAGCTTCGTACCCCGTAAGTACCCCCCGCGAGGAGAATGAGGGTTACGATGCCTGCACAGAGACCGTAGAGCATACCTTCAAAGATATAGGGCATGCGGACATAGAGATTGGAGGCTCCGACGAGGCGCATGATTTCAAATTCACTCCTATGTGAGTAGATGGTGATACGGATGGTATTGAAGGTGATGAGCATGGCGATGAGAGCAAAGACGAGACCGACCGAGAGGCCAAACTTCTTGGCGGCGAGGCTAATGGTATTGAGTCGGTCAAAGATGCGTTTATTGCGCTCATAGTTGACGCGGCTGATGTCACCTTTGTACTCGGACTGAGCAAGGACCTGGGCAATTTTCTCATAATCACCCTGATTTTTGGCTCGGATAATGAGCGAAGCGAGGAGTGGGTTCTCACCGATTTCTTCGATGGCCTGGCGAATTTCAGGATCATTGCCGCTTTGGTCGAGGAATTGAGTGAGGGCAGTATCACGTGAAACATACTCAACCGACTCAATTTCGCGGAAGCGTTTGAGATTGTTTTGAATGAGGAGCATGCGCTCTTCGGTGATGTCGGGATTAAAGGAAACGGTGATATTGACCCGGTTCTCGAAGTTTTCGACAAGAAGATTGGCCCCGAGGCTAATGAGAAAGGCGACGCTAATGATAAAGAGCGACAGAGAGAGAATAGAGATGGTTGCAAGAGACAACCAGCCATTGCGCCGGAAATTGGTCATCCCCTCTTTGAAGGTGCGCCAGAGTTTGAGAATACGTTGTCGCCACATAGACATTAGAGAAAATATTTGCTTTTGGCTTGATCATGGGCGATATGCCCGTCTTGGATAGCGATAACTCGGCGATTGATGGCGTCTACCACCTCTTTTTTGTGGGTTGCGACGATTACTGTGGTGCCGTAAGAGTTGATTTCGAGGAGGAGATCGGTAATGTCTTTGGTCGAAACGGGATCGAGGTTACCGGTTGGTTCATCAGCGCAGATGACCGTGGGGTGATGGATGAGAGCTCGGGCGATAGCGACGCGCTGCTGCTCCCCACCCGAGAGTTCACGTGGAAATTTGTTGGCTTTGCTTCCGAGGCCGACGATGTCAACGATCTCACTTACTTCTTCGCGAATGGCCTTGGCTGGCTGACCATCGACTTCGAGGGCATAGGCGATATTTTCGAAGACGGTTTTTTGTGGCAAAAGCTTGTAGTCTTGGAAGACGGTGCCGATATTGCGTCGATAAAACGGGAGGAGGTGACGCGGGATATCCTTGATAGCCCGATCCTTGAAATAGACTGTACCCTCGGTCGGTTCTTCTTCGGCATAGATAAGCTTCATGAAGGTCGACTTGCCAGCACCACTCGGACCGACGAGTGAAATAAACTCACCTGGGAAAATAGTAATATTGACCCCTTCGAGGGCATTCATGCCTCCGGGGTAAATTTTGGTCACGTTATCGAAACGAATGAGGGGAATTGTGTTTTGATTCATAAACACCAAAGCGCTTAGTTGGGGCGCTTCTCCCATTGTAACCCACTCTCGATAAACTTGTCCAAGTTTCCCTCGAGTACCCCAAGGGCATCACTGGTTTCGGTGCTCGTGCGGTGGTCTTTGACCAGGGTGTAAGGGTGGAGGGTATAGGTACGGATCTGACTCCCAAAGGCCACTCTCTGCTCCTCCCCTTTGAGGGCGAGCTTGGCTTTTTCTTCGGACTCAAGTTTCTGCTGGAGGAGTTTGGAGCGTAAAATTTTCATGGCCTGATCACGATTTTGAAGCTGTGAGCGCTCGGACTGACAACTGACAACAATCCCTGATGGAAGATGGGTGATACGGACCGCGGATTCAGTTTTGTTGACGTGTTGGCCGCCAGCCCCACTGGCTCGGAAGGTATCGATTTTGAGATCCTCGGGACGGATTTCAATCACCTTGGAACTTTCAGGGAGTACCGGCAATACTTCGACTGAGGCAAAAGATGTCTGGCGGAGATTATTGGCATTAAATGGTGAGAGACGAATGAGCCGATGAATTCCATGCTCATGGTGGAGGTAGCCATAAGCATAGCGCCCTCGAATTTCGATAGTGGCATTTTTGATCCCTGCTTCATTGCCTTTGGTTTCATCAAGGACGAAAGCCTTGAACCCAGTCCGCTCGGCATAGCGAAGATACATCCGGAGGAGCATCTCGGCCCAATCCTGAGCCTCGGTACCACCAGCACCGCTTCTCACCGTAAGGAGAGCTGCTCCTTCATCATAGGGCCCACCCAGGAGGAGCTCACGTTCAGATTGATCGAGGACGGTTTGTATGTGGGCAAGCGATGCTTCGAGCGTTTGCTCATCAGTGGGGGTGAGCTCTGAGAGAGCGAGAAATTCTTTGACGTTCTGTAATTCCTCCTGGATCTTCTGATACTCAGCTACTTCGGTTTCGAGAGCGCTCAAGGTCTGCAT
>CAZOFS010000015.1:0-22950 GCA_964579335.1 uncultured Bdellovibrionales bacterium | reverse complement strand
CTCAAAGAGCGAAGCGAGTGAGATTCTCCCGTTACCCGCTCACTAGCTCAGAAACGGCCTCAAAAGAGGCTGTTTTTGTTTATGAAAATGTTTGAGGGCTAGCACATGGTGTTGCACTAGCCCCCTGGGGACTACTCGAGTCCAAAACGCTCGCGTTGCCTGGCATAGAGTTTTGCTACGAGGTGCTCTGGCAACACCCCGTGCATTTTATGTCTGTCCAGGATATAGAGTTTGACTGGCGCAGGGTCCCTTCCGATGGCCAAGATTTCTTTTGCCTCCTCTGGACATGCTTCAGTAAATGGTCGCACCATCCCAGCCTCATCACGTACGAGCATTTGTACAGCTTTTCGGCTCGGCTCAGGGAAGGTTTCGAGCATGAAGAGCAGGGTCTGATCATCAGTGTGAAGCACCCGGAGACGAGCTAGAGCTTCCTCTTCGGTTGCGAAGGCCTCAACCATTGGCGCCTTGTTGCTGTAAGAGAGTTGCTCCCGGATTTCACATCCGGTGAAATCTGTCATCCAGCCCCAGAGCTCCCAGTCAGTCATGCGGATGAGCATTTCACGGGTCAGGTGCCCCTCATGGTAGAGCGGCTCGAGGATGAGGAGGGCCAGCATTTGCTCCCGGTAGCGCGCTCGCGGATTGAAATACAGATACTTGAACATAAGCGCCCGTAGTTTGAGGAAACCCGCTAAACGTTTGGGATTGGTGATGACTAGCTGTCCTGCGACAATCTCAACACAGTCCCAGAGCCGGCACGATGTTTGGCGCAGCTTACGGTATAGCTCAGCTATCTCCATAAACCCCGGTGGTGGAGTGATGCCAAACTTCTTCGGGTGGTTCCACTTGAGGTAGGCTTCGGCATCATGGGCCACGTAGGTAGTCTTATCAGCCAGATCGAGGATTTGGCCGAGAAGGCCTTGTCCATTCACCGTTCTTATGAGGAGATCAGCATCAAGTCCATGGCGCTGACTTACTTGTTCCCAATAGGGATTGTTCTCAAAGATTTCATGGTAGTGAGCATCCTCGTCGAGACCAGCCGGATCAATGGGCTTCACTGAGTCCCCACCAGCTGGGGTAAGCTTGTCGTGGGTAAGTCCTGCCGCGATGACAATACGAGTGAGCTTGGGAGGGAGCTTGATTTGTCTCGCTATCAGTCCAGCTACCGCCCCTACTTTGGCCACATGCGCGAGCCGTGAATGGTGAAAGTTCTCAGCCATCCCCACATCAGCGGTCAAATCATTGACCACTGGATCATGGAGGAAGCCAAGTTGGCGGACACAGCCTAGGCGGAAGAGATTAAAGGCTATGGCTATGTCATGGACGAAGCCATCGGTCCAGATCCCGAATGAGAAACCCAAACCACGTTGATACCAGAATATCCAGAGTGGATCAAAGTTATCACTAGTGATCCAGCGATGCCGAATGTCGGAGCGCATATCTGGTGACAGGTGCCGCATCCAATCTGGTTCGTGGCCATGCCGGTCGCAGAAGTGGTTGTAGCTTTCACTGAGCGCGAAGTCTACTGGAAGATTCCGCAATCGGCCAGTGGCCCGCTTATACCAGCGAGCCTTATGAAGGGCTATCCAGCGCCAGAGCGTAGTCGAGCTATTGCCAGTGGCATAGAAGATGTCCTCGATGCGGACATCGGGCCAATTGGCTTTGAAATCCGACATGAGGTACCTCCTAGTTGATGGTTTAAGAGCGTTCAATTGTGAACGAACGATGGTCCAGCCTACCTCAAATAGAGAGATGCGTCAATGTTATTTCCGTTGACAGTACATTGGTTTATGCTAGAGTGAAGCCGTTCCTCAACAACTGGAGAGGTCGATGGACTATCCTTATGTTTGGTTTGGGCTGGCAACACTGGTCTTCTGGGCAGCGGTGTTTGCAGCTTGCCGCGAGACTCGCCGAGCACAGCTCTGGATGAGTAGCCTCGGCCTCATCGGTGGGCCCATGCTCGATTTCTGGGTGTATGCCTACGATTTCTGGCGACCCAGCCAGCCGAGCATCCCATGGGGAAGCATGTTCTTTGGCTTTGGCTTCCTTGGCATCGTGGTAGCACTGACTATCAGTGCTCGGGGTCATGTGCTTCGCCCTGAGCGTGAGCAGACTGTGCCACGACATGTCAAGGTAGGCATACTCGCTGGATTGGCGGCGACCATACTCATTGCAGGATTGATTGGAGTCAATAGCGTCCTTGCAACAGCTCTTGGGTTGATCGTAGGCGCAGTTGCGATCAGCTACACCCGAAATGACTTGATCCATCTCGTCTGGCGAGGTATGTGGGTCTCCCTCGTCGCCTACGTACTCCTCATGGCTGGCACCTTGGGGCTTGCAAGCGATCCAGCTACCCTCGCGAAGAGCTACTCATCCTTCTATGTGAGGAATGGGCCGTTCATCACCGGAGCCCTGGTCCTATTCTGGTCTGCGGCTTTTGGCGCTTTTGTCGGACCACTCTATCCCTGGGGGAAGAACCTGCGACTTGCCTCGGCTTGAGTCCTCCAGTCAGCAACCCCCTTCTCGCCCACCTTGACCAACAGTCTCGGTGGGCGCGCTCTTTTTGTGGACTACTGGTGGATATGTGGTATAGTGAGAGCAAATAACAAACTCTATGGACCAGCCATTTCAACGTAAGCGTATACTCCTCATCGACGACGAGGCGTATTTGCGCGAAATTTACAATATTGAGCTTACTCGTGAGGGATTCGAAGTCTTGCTCGCCAGTGATGGTGAAGAAGGACTCAAGGTGATTCGAGCTGAGAAACTAGACGCCGTGCTGCTTGATCTCCAAATGCCTGGGAAAAACGGTTTTGATGTGCTTTCCGAGCTCGGTAAGGATTCAGAACTCAAAAAAATCCCAGTAGTTATCCTGAGCAACCTAGACGAAGAAGAAAACTTTAAGAAAGCAGGTCAATTTGAAACCCACTTCTACCTTGTCAAAGCCCTCACCACCCCGCCCAAGGTAGCCAAGATACTGCGGGAAGTGATCAAATAAGAAGGTTAGTAGTAAGGAGCACGAAATAAGGCGCAAGAAACAGAGCCCATCGAAGGGCTCTTTTGTTTTGGTTATTGATCTAAGCGAGGAGGGAGAGGATCATCTCGTTTGACAAAGCGCACCGAGAGGGAGTTTACGCAGTGACGGGTATTTTTCTCTGTATGGCCTTCACCAGTAAAGACATGGCCGAGGTGGCCATCACAGTGAGCGCAGCGAATCTCAGTCCGACGACCATCTTCGTCTGGGATTTCTTTTACCGCACCCGGGAAATGGTCGTCAAAAGCTGGCCAGCCGCAACCGGCGTCAAACTTGGCCCGTGCATCAAACAAGGGCTGATTGCAACGGCGGCAGATATAGGTGCCATCCTGAAAAAAACTATCATATTCGCCCTGAAATGGGGCCTCAGTCCCCCGATCTCGGATAACTCGGGCTTCTTCCTGGGTGAGTTGATGGTATGCCATATAGACTAGTATAACATTGATTATTTATGGCTTATTTAAGCCGTAAAGTAGATATCTTTTTCATAAGTCTCGCAGAGCCGTAGTAGCCGGTATTAATTATTGACATAATATTAAAAATATGCTAATATATACAGTCGTGCTTAAAAGCCGGCTCAGAAGAGAGAAGAGACAAGTGTATGGTTTCCCTCTCCTGACTTATGTGTAATGACCAACTATGCGTCTTACCAAAGTACTCTTGCTTATCGGTATCGCGGCTATTGCTATCTTTCCTACTGCTACCAAAGCCGAGGTAGCTCTCGAACTCCCCCTTGTTTCAAAATATGATTTTCAGGATGACCCCTTCCTTATCGATTGGACTTTTATTGAGTCTATCAAGAAAGAAGAAGTTCCCAAGGAACTTTCTAAGGAAGACAAGATGCTTCTCCGTTGGAAGGAAAAGCAGACTAAGCTCTGGGACAATCTCGAGGTAGGGAAGAAGTTTACAGTCAATGCTTCGGCGTATACTGCGGCCGCTGACGAATGTGGTAAGTCCGACGGTATCACGGCTTCTGGTTTGAAAGTTGCCGAAAAGCGCACCTTGGCTTGTCCACGAGAACTTCCTTTTGGAACTAAGCTTCGAATCGAAGGGATGGGTGAGTACCGCTGTGAAGACCGCGGTGGTGCGATCAAAGGTAACAAGATCGACATTTATGTTGAGACCAAAAAGGAGGCGTTTGCCTTCGGTCGTCAGAACCTCACTGCCGAGATTGTGGACTAAAGAATAAGACCTTCCGTGAGGGAGGTCTTTTCTTTGGTTGACGCTTCCCCTTTCCCTTTGCTAGGCTTCACATGTTGCAGAATAATGAGAGTATGGTCGCGTGGCCGAGCGGTTAGGCACGGGTCTGCAAAACCCTTTACTCCGGTTCAACTCCGGACGCGACCTCACAGTTTGGGCGAGTGGTGGAATGGTATACACGCGACACTTAAAATGTTGTGCCCACAAAGCATGAGGGTTCGAGTCCCTCCTCGCCCACCAAGAGAACTCGAGAGTTGTATTCATAAGGAATACACTATCCGTTTGTTACAATACACATACAAACTATGGGGCTAGCAGCTTTTCTTGTCGTTATACAACTCTTGATTACCGCGGTGCACTGGATCATCTTTCGATCTGTGGACCACTATTTTGATTTGACTGGAGCGACCGAGTATTATGTGTTCTGGTTGTTTCTTCTCTCCTCCCTTACGTTTCTCCTCTCCAATATCGCGACGAGGATTATCCCGAGTCGAGTCAGTCGTTTGGCGTATCGTCTGGCTACCATCTGGCTTGGGACGATCCACTTCCTTTTTTTGGGCGCAGTGGTCATGGCTCTCCTTGAGCTGAGTTCTGACTTTCTTCTTCTCACTACTCCATCCTGGGTAGCGTATGGAGTGTATCTCGGGGCAATCCTCATTAGTTATCTCAGTCTCAGGCATGCCAAACAGATTTTTGTCAGGCGTCATACTGTTGCCCTCCCCAACCTTCCTTCTCGGTGGCGAGGGAAACGGGCATTGTTTTTTGCTGATACTCACTATGGGAGTATTCACCGAGCCAAAGCCGCTGAGCGTTTGGTAAATCTCATTGAATCCGAGGAACCCGACCTTATTCTCATGGGAGGCGACTTCTTTGATGGGCCGCCAATAGATCCAGACCTTGTCACGTTCCCCTATCGTCGACTGACCCAAACTATTCCAACTTTTTTTATTTCCGGCAACCATGAGGAGTATGGCAAGAAGGCCGAGTTTCTCCGATCACTTGAGACCAATGGTTTCCGTATCATCAATGATGAGAAAGTAGTACTCGATGGGCTCCAGATCGTCGGACTCGACTTCATGACCACCCGGACGGAAGCGGCTACCGCTATGACCCTCAAGCATCTCGAGCTTGATCGTACGCTCCCTACCATTATTCTCAAACATATCCCGCGACATATGGAGATGATCGAGATGTCTGGTGGCCATCTCATGCTTTCGGGGCACACCCACCAGGGGCAGGTCTGGCCAGTGAGTCTCATCACGCATTTCATCTACGGTGGCTACGATTATGGCCTGAAGCCCTACAAGAATTTGCAGGTCTATACCACCAGTGGCGCCGGCTCCTGGGGCCCACCCCAACGTTTCCTCACCCAGAGCGAGGTGGTGGTCTTTACCCTCGAGAATAAAGAGTAATCCAGAATGGATGGACGAGTACTATCTTTTTTGATACACTACCGAATCTCGTCTGATGTCCTTTCTGGGCATTGTTAACAATGTACAGCTAACTTCTCAGGAGAAGAATCATGCCAGTCCACAGGCTCGCACTTGATTTCGATGATGTGATGTCCGACACCTTAAGTCATGTATTGAAGGCATTCGAAGCAGCAGGGCATCCGATCCCGCCGCACATTCACCGCTATGAAGACTGGGGTGGTCACGCTCCATTTACTCGCGAAGAGAGCAACACAATCGTCTTTTCAGTGACTGCTTCGCTTGAGCTCGCTGAAGTTATTCCCCCAATTGATGGCACCATCGAAGGTGTGCGTGCGATTGAGGCGCTGGGTGTTGAGGTTGGCATACTGACGGCTCGCGGTACAGTTTCTGGAGAAATTGATGCAGCCCGGCTCTTCTTGGTCAAGTACGGTCTTGGACACCTTCCGATAGTTGGCACAGCGCTCCAACCCAAGGGCCGATTTATCGATGGTCACACACTAGCTCTCGATGACAGTGTGAGTGATCTTCTCAGTATGTCAACAAGTGTACACCGACTCCTCTTTCGACGGCCACGCAATGAGACTTTTTGGCAAGCACCAACGCAGGGTATCATCTCTGTCCGTGACTGGCCACATGCGGTCAGTGTCATCCGCGACATCGTTCGCGGCTGATGAATTCAAGTCGTTGCCACCAGGCCACTAGCAACTCTGCTGGTGGCCTCGATTTATTTTGATGAAGATGTTTGGAGTTTTTTAATAACCTTGGGAATCTTTTTGAAATCTTCAATGAGTGTTTGGCGCATGCCACCGTTGTAGAGCGCAGCGGCGGGGTGATAGAGTGCAAAGAATACTTGCTCCCCGATATCATCAAATGTTCTCCGAAAGGCCTGTCCATGTACTTCGGAAATCTTTTTGCCAGGAATAAAATGTTCCATGGCATGCCGACCGAGGGTCACGATAATTTTTGGTTCGATGATTTTGATTTGCTCATGGAGCCAAGGCATGCAGGCCTCGATTTCTTCGGGTTCGGGATCGCGGTTTTCGGGTGGCCGATATTTCACGACATTGGTAATGTAAATATCTTCGCGTTTCAGATTGATGGTCGCGAGCATTTCGGCGAGAAATTTCCCTGCTGCACCGACAAAGGGTTTCCCTTGCTCGTCTTCGTTCTTGCCTGGTGCTTCTCCGATAAACATGATATCAGCGTCAGGATTACCATCGCCCGGGACAGCTTGGATAGCAGTCTCTCTCAAACGACAAGGACATTCGAGAATCATTTGCGTATTGAGGATGGTGAGAGCCTCGGCTTTGGTCATGTAAACAGTGCTAAATTTTAATTTTCAAATTTCAAAATAAATATTGAAACTAAGAAATGTCAGAACTTATTTTTAAAATTTATATTTTGAACTTTGAAATTATTATATGATGCTCCAGCCCAATTCATTTTCCACAATCTTCCCCTTCACTTCAAATCCGCTGGCCATCTTGTGTCCCCCACCGCCAAATTGGTGAGCGATAGCCGAGACATCGACACCATAGCGCTCTGAAGCACGCAAACTGCCACGCACCGTTTCCTGATCGCGTTCTGAAAGGACGAGGGCAAACTTGGCTTCTGGAACAGTAGAGAGAATAGAAGCCACCTGATAGATATCATCGGGTGTCGCTTCACACTCCTTGATGTCGTACTGGGTGACAGCGGTGACGAGGAGTCCATTTTCCGGTACGAACTTCGCTTTTTCGAAAGCCTTGCCCCAGAGTTTCATAGCGGAGATTTGTTTGTTGGTAAAGAGCGTATTGGAAATTTTGGCGAGTGGTGCGCCGAGCTTCATGAGGTGAGAGGCGATATCCATGACCTGAGGCGAGACGCTCGAGTGCTGGAAGTTGCCAGTATCAAAGAGAATACCAGTGAGGAGCGCGGTTGCGATGGGGCGGCTCAGCTTGGCTTGGATATGGTTGAGGAAGAGATAAATAATTTCACTCGATGAAGAATACTTGGGATCAATCATGACGATGTCCCCGGTGAGTTCGATGTCCGGGTGATGATCGATGAGGACGGTCACCTGATCCTCGGCCACGCGGTCGGTCAGGAGATGGAAGCCGCGATCGACCGAGTCAGAGGCGATGATAGTCGAGTATATGGACCAATCAATCTGGTCAGGATGGTAAAAATCAACACCTTCAAACAGCCCGCGGAGTGATTCAGGAAATGGATCAAAGCACACGATGTCGACCGTCTTCCCACGTGACTCGAGAAACCACTTCATGGCAAGATTGGCCCCCACTGTATCAGGGTCAGGGCGCTTGTGTGCGACGAGGAGAAAGTTGGTTCCATTCTCAACTACGTATTCAAGGGTACGGAATTCTTTACCGAAGTAACGCATAGTTATTCTGAGTGAATCTGTTTCAAAATTTTTTCAATTTCGTCCAGGCCGCGGTTGGTGGTATCGAGCGCGAAGGCGAGTTTGGGAAGTGGCCGTGTCGCCAATCGTCCGTGGAGTTTATGTTCGAGAGTTCCTCGTTCATGAGCGAGCGTTTTCAAAACGTACTGAGTTTCTGTTTCTGGGAAAGCACTAACAAAGACTTTGGTCGATCGTAGATTGGGTGCTGTATCAACTCGGACAATTGTAGCCAACACGCCCTGCTTCAAGGAAACTTCCCGTTCCAAAAGCTCACCCATGATGGAATGAATAAGTTCATTGATTTTGATGATTCGGTTTGGCATAGCGTATGAGTAATGTGCCCCCACCAGGAATCCCCGCCTGCAAAAGCTATGCTTTAGCATTGCGGGCAGGGAACCTGTATCAAAGGGTGTGCCCTCGGTAAGAATCGAACTTACATTTTCTCCTTAGGACGGAGCTGCTCTATCCATTGAGCTACAAGGGCAAAACATTGTCCGCCCGAGGCGGATCTCAGCCCGAGTCTGATGAGCCTAGGGATCAAGCCGGGCTGAAGTTACAGGGGCTATATTGAGTCCTCAAGGGAGAAGTGAGTTTAACAGGCTTTCGCTTTTTTATCAATCCTCCCCTCCTTATCTTACGGTTTTCCTCCCAAAAAACAAAAATCCCAGCTAAAGCTGAGGGTAGAGGATGTGAGTGTGGACCGTACCGGATTCGAACCGGTCACCCCTTCCATGCCATGGAAGTGCTCTACCAAATGAGCTAACGGCCCAAGTTTCGCAACTATCTTATCATACAGACTCTAGTCTATCCGTCAACGGCCACTCGGGGTGATGGCCTAAAAAATGCTATACTATGGGACTATGTACACCTCCATTCGGGCACTATTCTGGGGAGAAAAGGCTTATCTGACCTATTGGTATGCCTTCCTCTTCTCCTTCCCTTTCTCTTGGCGCCAAGTACTGATCCCTTCGGTGACTGGAGGACCATTCAATGAATATATGGATATTTCTCTCTATGTAGGAGATATCCTCATCTTATCCTCAATTATTTTAATAATAAAACATAATATAACGTATAAGTCAATATTAAGTAAGCTCAAAATGTTCCACGTGGAACATTGGCTAATGCTCACATTAGTTTTTTACTTGACCCTATCTATATTGTGGTCTGAGCACTGGCTCTTATGGATGGACGGAACCATAGGCTTCATTCGAATAATTACAATCCTTTCAATCTTTGTTTTTAGCCTAAAACAGTATCAAAGCCAAAATGATTGTTCCACGTGGAACAATATAAAGTGGCTGACTTTTATTATTGCTTTTTCAGTATCGATACAAGCAATTATCGGTATTGCACAGTTTATACACAATGGATCAATTGGGTTATCTCTACTGGGCGAAAGTGAAATAGCTGAAAATATACTGGGTGTAGCCAAAATTGACTTTGAAACCTATAAACAAATACGTGCCTATGGAACTTTCCTCCACCCCAATATATTAGGGGGGTATTTAGTTTTCAGTATCGTTTTTCTCGGTATATTTTGGCGAAAATTCAGGCCATATATGTTCCACGTAGAACAATTATTGATCAAAATAGCTATTTTAATGGGGTTAATTGCTCTAGCACTTACATTTTCAAAAAGCGCTCTCTTTGCATTTGTACTCTTATCAGGCATATATTTGTTCCACGTGGAACAAGTTAAGCCTAAAAAAATGTTCCACGTGGAACATTTAGTATTAGTTCTTTCAATTGTAAGTCTGGTACTGGTTGTTTTTATACCTGGAAAGAATCAATTGATAAAATCGATAGATGAGAGAATCCAATTGGTTCAAATAAATACTATATATAATGAAGAATGGCTAATTGGGAAGGGTCTAAATCAATCAATTTATAATCTTTACCAACAGAATTTTGATAGAGAAAATTGGCAATTACAGCCAATCCATAATATTTATCTCAGTATTATTTCAGATGTAGGAATATTTGGACTTCTCCTTATAATTTTCGTCCTCATTAAATATATAGGCTATGTTCCACGTGGAACATTTTTGCTGGTTTACGGACCACTGCTAGTTATTGGAATAGTCGGAATCTTTGATCATTACCCATGGGATATATATGCTGGGCAAGTTTTGCTAAGCCTAGCTATTGGTTGGGTTCTGGCCTACAGTAGATATACTATTGACAATAGTTATAATTAATTGTATAGTATATAAAAGCATGGAGGAGATAATTATCTGTAAGAAGAGGATGGATTTTTGGGTACAGAAGAATAAGGAGGTTGTAGTAATCTCTAACTCTTGATGCTGTTTGTCTGGAATAGTTGAAATGGTTACTAATAATTTTTTTAAATACTACGTGGAAAGTTTTAAATTTATAAGCATGAAATAGAGCTATTGATAGTTATTAAAAAATACAGAAGAGTGTTGTATACTAGAGGAAGCAGATAATGCTTTCTTTTATGTTGTGGTCACTCAAAACAAAAATGTGGAATAAAACTTTTTTTGTCTTCATTTTCCTTACCGTTTTTTCTTTTGGTTTTTTGGCGATTGCTGATGAGCAGGAAACCATTACGACCTTTCTTGAGGATACCGATCAAGACGGACTTACGACCGATGAGGAGAAGGCGTATGGTACCGATCCGAGCAATAATGATACAGACGGGGATAGTTACTCAGATGGAGTAGAAATTGAGAGTGGATATGATCCACTCAAACCCGCTCCAGGAGATCGGATTACACCCGAGGAAACAGTTACAACTTCAGAATCTAATCCAAACAGTGACACAGAGCCTGTCAATTTAACAGAAATAGCAACCGATGAGCTAGCCAATCTTATGGCTGAAAAACAAGAGGCTCAGCAAGAGTTGACCAATGAAGATCTTAATGCAGCAGTAGCCAATGTCTTGGAACAGGCCAATGAAGAAATAGAGTTGCCTGAGATAGATGTAGAGACTGTTAAGGTAAAGGAGGTTTCAGATAAACTGGATGAGGAGGAGAAAGAAGCTCAAAAGAAAGAAGATACTATTGAGTACCTCACGACCGTGAGTTACATTGTTTTGAGTAATGCTCCTAACCCAATTCGCTCTGATCATGAGTTGATTAGTTTTACAGAAAAAGCTGCTCAAGAAGTAGTTTTGAGTATAGCAACAGGTGATCATAGCATGATCGATACGCTTGGAACCAAAAGCTCGGCAGTGCTCAAGGAGATAGAAAGTGTTGAGGTGCCAGAGAATATGGTAGACACTCACCTCAAGGCAATGCAAGTGGTAAAGTTTCTTGGTTCTATGGGATCGAAGATGAAATCTGTCAATCTTAGCAATGACCCCATTGGTCAAATGGCTGAGTTAGCCAAGATTCAGGGTGCGATGCTTGAAGTGCAAAACTTTGTTTATGAATCACAGAAAAAATTGACTGATTTGGGGATTAAAAATATTCCACTCGATATTTAGTTGAGGGCCACTATATTTTATGAAAAATTTGTTTCTCAAAAATAGTTGGCGCAAACGCATCGCAAGTATTTTTCTGGTGAGCTTTCTCTGTATGACAGTCCCAGCCCCTACTGCTCGAGCAGGAGTTTGGGGAGAAGAGATCTTGTCCGATCTCATGACTATTGCTATTGAGAAGGTTTTGAAGTTTGTTGAAGACATGCTCAAGGGCATTGCAAAAAGCTTGGCAGTACAGCTCGCTGTACGTCAGGCCAATAAACTCACTGGTGATGGTCACAAGAATGGCCCATCATTTATTACGGATTATAAACGCTACATCTATAGTATCGCCCTCGATGAGAGTCTCGTATACGTCAATGATTTTATGACGCAGACCCTGGGTGCCAAGTACTCAGGGCTCGTCTATGTAGCAGCTAGTGGCAATCTCCAGTCACTGGGGCGCAACTATATGAGTTACCTCGCGGCTGAAGCCAATGCAGGACTTCAGGAATCGTACTCCTGTAAATATACCTTGGATCAGTATTCCAATAATCCGCTCACTTCACTTCAGAAAGGGGATTGGCGAGTCTTCAACGCCCTCATTGCCAATCCGTGCAATAATCCGACTGGCTATACCAATCAGGTAAAGCGGGCTTTTCAGGAGGATTTGCAGCGGCGTACCGATCTCGCTCGAACCAGAGCGATTGCTGGGCAGGGTTTTACCGGGACTGAGAGGAAGGGGATTATCACTGCCCCTGGTTCAGTGATTAAAGATGTTACTGCCAAGACTCAAACCTTAGCTATGGACCTTATTCCTAATGCCAATGGTTGGGGCGAAATTCTCTCGGCGGCGGCTGGAGCTTTTGTGAATACGGTTATGACCAATCTCATCCAGCGTGGGTTTGAGAGTGTCGCCAAGAAAGTTGATCGAGAGCTAGGTAAAGTAGATAAACAAGTGCTCGAAGCAAGAAGAGATATTGAAAAAGAACTTGGTCCGGGTGCAGCTTTCTTTCGCAATAATGTCCAACAAATTGGGAATGCAGCCACTAATAGCTATAAAGTAGGTGGATCGGCCAGTGGTGGACAGGCCAAGGTTAACTTCCCCACCGTACCGAGTTGCATTGATGGCCAAGTGGCGTGCTAGCGGGGATATAAAAAATAACAGGTATTGACCCCAGGGCAAGCTCTGGATCCAATAACTCCTCTGGCAAGCCAGAGGGTATTCACCTGATTTTACCGTCATTCCGTTCGGAGCACAGTATCGAATGTTACACTGTGCTCACTCGCTACGTTTGGTAATCAAAAGACCTCCCTAAGGGAGGTCTTTTGGTGTGGACGATACTGCCTGCCCGCCGGCAGACAGGTGTCAATCCGCCCAAGGCGGACAAGCTGAGTCTAATATGTTTTGAGGTGGGTCTGTCCAGATTCGAACTGGAGACCTCTACAATGTCAATGTAGCGCTCTAACCAACTGAGCTACAGACCCTAGAATTATACTGTCGGGGCACTGCCGGGATGTTTCTCTTCGATCAGTGACTTCACCTTGAGTACTGGTGGTTTGGGGGTGGCAGCCAAAGTGTGAAAGAACAGGAGGCGTAGTGTCTCTTTGGTGGCTTCAGCTAGACCGAAGACCACGATAGTACCGACGGTACTTAGTCCGACCTGTAACCATAAGAGTGGTATGAGGTCACTAGCGATGATAACCAGGTTTACGACAAAAGTAAAGAGGAAGGCAATGGCCATGAGGAAAAGACCAAAGAGGAGAATGAGCCACGTGTGTTTCTGAAACAGCTTGAGACTGAGTTCGAGTGAGAGGCGAGGTTTACTATGAGCGAGGAGGCTATAGAGGAGAGCGAATTCCTTGAGGTAGAAAAACACAATACTAAGGATAGTAAGGAGGATGAGGCCAAGTGGCAAGAGGAATTCAAATGCCCCTGGATTGAGACGAAAGGCTAGGGTGAGTGGGAGGGCGATAACCACCCAAAGGAGAGCTAATGTGATGAGATAGCCAATTTCGAAACTGAGGGCCGTCCATGCGCTGCGGCGTAATACTTTTGGTTTTAGATCGAACTCTTTTTCGAGAGAGAGTTTTTGGATGATCATATTTTCCATGAGGAGGAAATAGGGCCCACGGAGCAGTGAGCGCAGCAATCCAAGGATGAGGAGTCCTCCGAGAGTAAGGAGAAATATTTCTTGCTGATCGAGTATAGTCCGAATAAGTGTGTGAGGACTAGTATTCTCAGATTCAATGAAGGGTAGTACTCGCTGATTGAGTTCAGTTGCAAGGAGAGCCAGAATTCCAAACACTACTCCAAATCCATAAACAAATCGCCCACTCGAGATGAGTCGGAGAGTCTCTTGAAAGAGATCAAAGAAAGAGACGGGAGCACGCATAGTAGAGAACAGCTATTGGGCAACCGGCGCGGTTACTGGAGAGAGTGTTTCACCCCTGACAAGCTTGTCGAAGTCATCCTTTTCGAGGATTTCACGCTCGAGGAGGGCGGTGGCAATGGCATCGAGCGTAGTCCGTTTCTCAGTCAGAATCTGGGTAGCTCGTTTGAAAGCCTCATCGATGAGCTTGGATACTTCGGCATCGATAGCCCTGGCGGTCTCCTCAGAATAGTCACGATTCTCATGCATTTCTCGGCCGAGGAAGACTAGTTCTTCTTTTTTCCCAAAAGTTCGTGCCCCGAGGCTACTCATCCCATAGCGAGTTACCATGCTGCGGGCCATTTGAGTGGCGCGTTCGAGATCATTGGATGGTCCGGTGGTGAGGTCACCAAAGATGAGTTTTTCGCTAGCGTAACCACCGAGGAAAACCGCGAGCTCATCGAGGAAATAGTTTTTGGTATGAAGCGTCTTATCTTCACTGGGGACAGCGAGCGTGTAGCCGCCAGCATGTCCACGCGAGATAATAGAAACCTTCTGAACCGGATCGGCATTCTCGAGACTCGCGCCGACCAAGGCATGGCCACCTTCATGATAGGCGACCACCTTCTTTTCTTTGTCACTGATGGCGCGGCTTCGGCGTTCTGGCCCCAGGATGACTTTTTCGATTGATTCAGCCAATTCTTGCTGGCCGATTTTTTGCTTATTGCGGCGGGTGGCAAGGATAGCGCCTTCATTGACGAGGTTGGCGAGATCAGCGCCCGAAAAGCCAGGGGTACGTTCAGCCAAACGGCGTAGCACTACATCCGTGTCGAGCGGTTTGCCTTTGACATGAATCTTGAGAATAGCTTCTCGCTCATTGATATCAGGGAGATCCATAGTGACACGACGATCGAAGCGGCCGGGTCGGAGGAGGGCTGGGTCGAGGACATCGGGGCGATTGGTCGAGGCAATCACGATTACGCTCTGGTCAGTTTCAAAACCATCCATTTCGACCAGGATTTGGTTGAGGGTCTGCTCACGCTCATCATGCCCACCGCCGAGGCCTGCGCCACGATGGCGGCCCACAGCATCGATTTCATCGATAAAGACGATAGCAGGAGCATTTTTCTTGGCTTGTTTGAAGAGATCACGTACTCGTGAAGCACCGACCCCGACAAACATTTCCACAAATTCAGAACCGCTGATATTGAAAAATGGCACTCCAGCTTCACCAGCTACGGCTTTGGCCATGAGGGTCTTGCCAGTCCCGGGAGGGCCGAGGAGGAGTACTCCCTTGGGGATTTTGGCTCCCATGGCGAGGAATTTCTTGGGTTGACGCAGAAATTCAACTACTTCGGTCAATTCTTGTTTGGTTTCAGCCGCACCAGCTACGTCTTTGAACATCACGCGCTTCTTCTTGTCCTTGGGGTCGAGCATCCTGGCACGGCTCGAACCAAAGGAGAGGGCCTGAGCATTGCCTCGCTGAGCTTGACGAAACATAAACCAGATAAAAGCCGAGATGAGGAGAAAGGGGAGAAGAAAGGGGAGGATAGCTGCTGCCCAAAAGCCAAAGCCGGACTCTTCTTTGACGGTAATGGTTACGCCCTTGAGTTTTTCTTTATCGACAGAGTAGTTGGCGAGGGTTTCAGTGAGAGAACTTTCAGACTCTTTGCTGGCCTTGGCCTTGCTCCCGTCAGTTTTTTCGATCTCGAGCTTATTGCCTTGGACGGTGATAGTTTTGACATGGCCACCGTTGATCTCGGTCACGAGGTCAGAGAGACCGATATCGGCTGGCTTCTTCTCGGGTGAAGAATAAAGAATCATGATTCCCGAAAGGAGGAGGAAGAGGAACAAAACAAAACCAATATTTTTCATGAATTTGTCCATAAGTAAATGAAGAATAATGAATCAAGAAGTAAGGAGAACTCTTTTTATAGAACCACAAAAGCAAGCTTTAGCCTACCATACAATATGGCCGCTATCAACTCTCTCTATCTCGAGCGTTTTCTCGAAGAGCGGGTGATGGTATGTCCGAGAATTTTGGCTGTTTGGGCGAGGGTTTCGATGATGCTCGGGTTAAAGGTTTTGAGGAGCGGTAGGAGTTCGTGGCGGATGCGATTTCTGGTAAATTTTTTGGAGAAATTGCTTTGATCAATACGAGCAGGGACTTTTTCTGCCCTGAGAAAGCGCTCAATGTCCTGACGGGTGAAATGGAGGAGTGGCCGAATGAGATGAGAATGCTCACGCTGAAAGGGTGACAAACCAATGAGTCCAGCTCCACGGATGAGATTCATGAGGAGTGTCTCGGCGAGATCATTCATGGTGTGAGCTGTCACAATAAAATCGAACTTGAGTTCCTGGCGCACTTGTTCCAAAAGCTCATACCGGATCTCACGGAGCGTCGCCTCAATATTGTTTTTGGGTTTGGCTTTGGGATAAAAAACCGAAAGAGGAAGAGTGGCAGCGTCACACACTGACTGCACCAAGAGTTCGTCCTGCTGAGAATCACGGCCACGCAGTTCATAGTTGATATGGACGACGTGGAGCGTAAATGCATGTTTCTCTCGGAGACGGGTGAGGAGCGCGAGGAGGGCCATGCTGTCGGGGCCACCTGAGACAGCGATCACAATCTTGCTTCCTCGCGGGAGGAGTTGTCCTTTGGCCAAAACATTTTGGAAACGGCGAACAAACGTGAGTCCAGTGTGGGTAGTGGCCAATTTACGATGCGAGGTGCTCTTCGATGATCGCTTTGACTTCTGCGACTGTTTCGTCGAGCTTGCCTTCCTTGTTTTCGACTTGGTAATCATAAATACTTTTTGGGAGCCATTCACGGATATGAGCGAGGCGTGCTTGGACCTCATCCTCGGGGAGATCGGCTCGGTTTCGGATTCGCTTTTCGATAATATCAAGCGGTGCGTTGATCATGATTACAATCGCTTGGGGAAAACGTTCTTTGATAGTTATAGCCCCTGCGAAATCAACCTTCCAAACGCCGACTTTTTCTCCACTGAGGACTCGATCAAGCTCTTTCTTAGTGACGCCATAGTAAATCCCGGTATATTTCTTGAGATGTTCTGCAAGGGCATCGGTACGGATAAGTTCTTCGAACTCAGTAGCAGAGATAAAGTAGTACGGGTGACCTTGAGTTTCACCAGGACGCATGTCACGACTGACAGTTGTAATGACTCGTTCGATAGGAAGGAATTTCTGGAGTCCTTCAATGACAGAATCCTGACCAGAGCCAGACGGTCCGAAGATGACGAATATGTGTTTCATGTTGGTGGGACGAGAGGTTACGAAAGCGCCCCGCGAGTGAACGTAGGGCGCAGTCTGATTATTTCTTGACGGGGATGAGACCGAGGCGATGCGAGCGTGGTTCGATGGAGAGGATTTTCCACTGATAGCTCTTGCCGACTTCAAAGATTTCTTCCATCTTGCGAGCAGGATAAATTTCAGAGAACTCGGACACATGGGCCAGACCGTGAATGTCTTTGTCGAGATAGACGAAGGCGCCGAAGTGATTCATCTTGTCGACGAGACCAGAAACGACATCGCCTACTTTGTAGCGATCGCCGACTTTTTCCCATGGATCTTCTTTGAGGGCTTTCATCGAAAGCGAGATGCGAGCTTCGTCGATGCCGATAATTTTGGCTGAAACCTGATCGCCCGTTTTGACGATCTCACGTGGATCATCGATGAGTTGCCAAGCGAGTTCGGAAATATGGACCAGTCCTTCGAGTTGCTTCCCTTTGTTTTCTTCGCCAGGGAGCGCAAATTTCACGAAGGCACCAAAGTCCACTACACCCGATACTTCGCCTTGGATGGTGTCGCCAACATGGAGGAGGTTGACGAGGGCCTTTTCCTTCTCACTCTGAGCGGCTTTTTCGGAAACGATGAGCTTCTCATTTTCACGATCAGCATCGAGGATACGGACGCTCAGGTTCTCACCCACGAGTTTCTTGAGGAGATCGAGAATCTTGTTTTTGTCACCATCCTCAACACGTGGGTAGTGTTCACTCGAGAGTTGTGAGACAGGAAGGAAGCCAGAGATGCCATTGACTTCGATAAGGAGACCACCCTTGTTGGCGTCGAGTACCTTGGTCGCGACTGGCTCTTTGCTTTCGAGTTTGGCTTCGATGTCTTCCCAACTCTTGTCATGCGACGCTTCACGGATCGAGAGTTCGATCATGCCATCTTCGTTTTCGAAACTCATGAGCGTGGCTTGGACTTCATCGCCAACCTTGAGCTTGCTCCCGCTGCCGAGACCATCTTTCATTTCCTTACCGAGGACCACGCCGGTGCCGAGGGGGCCGAGGTCAACCAAGGCCGAGCTTGACCCGACATGGATGACGGTACCAGGGATGACGCTCCCTATCTCGGGAATAGTCTCGAGATGGCTTTCATAGAGCTGCTCGAGCTCGGTCATGTTACTCTTGAGTTTAATTTCTGGGGCAGCTGACATAGACGTATACATATTGAAGTGGGGTAGACTTCAGTAAAAAATTAAAACCCCGTACAAAATAGGGGTGCGAGAGGTCAAAAGAGAAGCAGTAACGCTTATCAATCAGGATTCAAGCATCCCGTATTCGGTTGTCTTAACGAAAATTAAGGTGCTCCCAGTGTAGCAGGGGAGGCTTGTTTTGGCAATACTCCCCAAAAATGAAGCGCCCCCGAGCGTGCGCGGCACGTCGGGGCGATGGTCAGGAGGGGTATTGGGAGGCCTCCTTGTTGATGAGCTGGCAGATGCCAGCTAGGATGCTGACGTTGTAACGCTGGGCTGCTTCTGCGGACAGCCAGAAGGAGTACCAACCGGTAATGAAGGCTAATGACCCGATGAGAATCAAGAGCCAGGCGAGGTGGAGAGTATCCCGGCTGGCCGGTTCAATGGCCAGGAGTACGAACCCTGACATGAGCACCATGGTCAGCAGTATGGTTGCCTTTGGCAGCCAGTACAGGCGCCACTCAAGCTCCCCTGCCGAAAGTTGATTTAGGTGTTTCATGGCAACTCCTTGGCTAGAGGTGGAGGGGGTTGAAAACAAGCAGACCACCACTCGCTTTGGCTGTACGGAGCCAGTCAAGGCGATCCAGGCTGTCCGCAGCCCTGACATGGATCAAGCGGTCACGACGGCGGTCAAAGATCCGAGGGCGTGGTTCGTGCTTGCGCTGCGGATGCGGGTTTTTCTCTTGGGAAGAGCTTTGCATCACCATCTCCTGTGGTTGGGGGATTGTCGAAGAACGATACTGTATCAAATCACGTAAGTTATTATGTGTCAACTAATAAACTGATAAAATTGGTCTTGATAGCAGGGGTTTTTTCTGCTAGAATGGCTGTATTCGATAGGTTAAACAGACCATTTTTTTGCTATGAATCCCGTTAGAAGCTCTACGGGCAAGAGGGAAAAGTGAGAAAAGTTGGTTCAAGAGACGATTGTTGAATAATGAATTTAATTAAGTAGGGACCTCACCTGCTTCTAACGGGATGAATATCCAGTATTACGGCGATTATTGCTTCAAGATCACGACTAAGCCGAGTGGCCGCGCCACGGAGGACGTTATTCTCGTAACTGATGTCCCCGACAAAGACTCTGGGTTGCGGGCTCCTCAGGGTGAAGCCCATATTGTACTTCTCTCCCATCAGTCGCTCGAGGCTGACAAGCTCTCAGTGATTAAGGGTAATCCGGTGACACTGACAGCTCCAGGTGAATACTCGGCCAAGGGCATTGCTATCCTGGGTTTCCCGAGCGTGCGCGATGAAGAAGCTGGGGCCAAGCGAGGACAGAATACAATTTTCTTTTTTGAAACCGAAGAGATGACCTTGTGTTTCCTTGGGGCTTTGGGTGCTGAACCGACACCGAGCGTGATTGAGAAGCTCTCGGGTGTTGATATTCTCTTTGTCCCGGCGAGCGGTGTCGATACCATGCCGGTCGACAAAATTGATGAGTTGGTACGGAAAATTGAGCCCAAAGTCGTGATCCCGATGCACTACAAGATTAGCGGCATGACGACCAAGCTTCCCGATGTGAAACCGTTTTGTGATGCGCTCGGTAACTGCCCCAAGGAAACCCTCTCCAAGTGGAATATCAAAGCCAAGGATTTGGAAGGGAAACATATGGAAGTAGTGCTTCTCGACAAAAATTAACTAGTGAGAGGTTCTCATTTTTAGTCCAACGTGTATGCGTATCAATCTCGAACAGTGGATCGCGAGTGTCCAAGAGAAGCCAGAGCATGTGCGCCTGCGCTATGTGGTGGGTTGTGCTGGGGTGGCGATGCTTCTCGTGGTCGGTGTATGGTCGCTCTCTGTTTCTCAAGGCTTCCGTTCTCTCTCGAATGAGGCTGGTACCGTGACCGAAGGAGCTCAGGGGCTTTTGCCGCAGGCTTCCAATTTTTCCCTCGATTCACTTCTCTCAGGTGAGAAGAGCCTTAGTGAAATCAAAAAAGAAGTGTCGGGAGAAACATTCTTCCAGCAGCAACTCAAAAATCGTGATCAGCCCAACTTTGATGAAGAGGGTGTCGTGCCCAAGTCAGATACGACTGATACCAAAGAGGGTGCTACAATCGATAGCAATGATTTTTACCCAGCCCGTTAATTTCTCTTCGTATGTCTACCACCACTGCCTTCCATAGTGGCAAGATTGAGCCGCGCAATATTACCGACGAAGTCAAGCAGTCCTATCTCGACTATGCCATGTCGGTGATTGTTGGTCGGGCGCTTCCTGATGTGCGCGACGGACTCAAGCCAGTGCATCGCCGTATCCTTTACTCGATGTGGTCGACGGGACTCCGCTCCACCGCCAAATTTCGAAAGTCGGCTACGGTCGTCGGTGAAGTGCTTGGAAAATACCATCCACATGGCGACACCGCAGTCTATGACACCATGGTCCGCATGGCGCAGGACTTCTCGCTCCGCTACCCACTTATCTGGGGCCAAGGAAACTTTGGTTCGATGGATGGTGATAGCGCTGCTGCGTACCGTTATACCGAAGCCAAACTCAAGGCTATCGCCGAAGAGATGCTGGTTGATATCGACAAAGACACAGTGGACTTTATCCCCAACTTCGATGGTATGCACGAGGAGCCAGTGGTCCTCCCATCCAAACTTCCTCAGCTTCTCCTCAATGGTACGGTCGGGATCGCTGTCGGTATGGCGTCCAATATCCCGCCGCACAACCTCAATGAATTGGTGGATGCTATTTGTCATCAGATCGATAATCCTGAGTGCACGCTTGATGATCTCCTCCAATTCATCAAAGGCCCAGACTTTCCAACCGGTGGAATTATTTATAGTGCTCGGGATATCAAAGAAGCCTATGCGACTGGTCGCGGGCCAATCGTCTCACGTGCCAAAGCCGAGATTGTTGAAACCAAAGCTGGAGCCTTTCAAATCATCGTCTCCGAGATGACCTATGCTACCAACAAAGCAACCCTCATCGAGAAAATGGCTGATCTCGTCAAAGAAGACAAAATTCAGGGGATTCGCGATATCCGAGATGAGAGCGACAAAGATGGTGTGCGCCTCGTGATCGAGCTCAAGAAAGACGCCTATCCGCAGAAAGTACTGAACAAACTCTACTCGCTCACCGATCTTCAGAAAAACTTCAACGTGAACATGCTCGCGCTTGTTGACGGTGTTGATCCACAAATTCTCAACCTCAAATCCATCCTTGAGCACTACATCACCCATCGGGAGAAGGTCGTCATCCGTCGTAGTGAATTTGATCTCCAGAAAGCCAAAGATCGAGCACATATTTTGGAAGGCTTGAAGAAGGCACTCGATCATATCGACGAAATCATCAAGACCATCAAGCAATCACCGACCAAAGAAGAGGCACATGCCAACTTGATGAAGAAATTCAAACTCTCTGATCGGCAGTCAACGGCGATTCTCGAAATGCGCCTTCAGACCCTAGCTGGACTCGAGCGCAAAAAAATCGAGGACGAACTGGCTGAGAAACTCAAGCTCATTGCTTACCTGGAAGATCTCTTGAAGCATCGTAAGAAAATTCTTGCCCTCGTCAAAACGGAGCTTCTCGAAGTGCGAGAGAAATTTGGCGATGATCGTCGGACCAAGGTGGTCAAGGGTGGCATTGGTGAATTTAGCCAAGAGGATCTCATTCCCAATGAAGAGGCGATTATCACTCTCACCGATGATGGTTATATCAAGCGCATGAACCCCAATACCTACCGCGTCCAGAAGCGTGGTGGTAAAGGTGTGATTGGGGCCACGACCAAAGAGGAGGACAAAATTGCCAAGATGGTGACAATTGAAACGCATGATAATCTCATGTTCTTTACTGATACTGGGAAAGTCTTTCAGACGACTGGCTACGATATTCCTGAATCATCGCGCACGGCCAAGGGTCAAGCGATTGTCAATTTCCTCCAGCTTGCACAGGGCGAGAAAATTACAGCCGTGATTTCATTGGGGAAAAAAGACGAAGCCAAATATCTCTTTATGACGACGACTGGCGGTACGGTCAAAAAAACCAAAATCGAAGATTTTTCCAATGTTCGTCGTTCAGGTCTCATCGCGATCACCCTCGACAAGGGCGACACACTCAACTGGGTACGACCGACGGTGGGTGATAGTGAAGTGATAATCACGACCGAGAAGGGTCAAGCGATTCGTTTCAAGGAAACCGATGTCCGGGCTATGGGTCGGAGTGCTGCTGGTGTGCGTGGGATCAAACTTGGTACGAGTGATCAGGTCGTCGCGATGGATGTCGTCGAGAAAGGCGGTAAAGATCGCGAACTTCTCATTCTCTCCGAGAATGGTTACGGGAAGCGCAGTGACCTCAAACATTACAAAGTCCAGAAGCGCGGCGGTTCGGGGATCAAAACCATGAATGTGACGCCTAAGACCGGGAAGCTCGTCGGCGCCTATATCGCTCGACCCGAGGACAAAGAGGTGGACATGATCGTGACTTCGGAAAAAGGGATTATTATCCGCGTGCCATTTGATTCTATTCCGACTCTCTCACGTGTGACCCAAGGGGTGCGGATTATGAAGCCACAGACAGGCGACCGTGTCAGCGCCCTCACAGTCCTCTAAAACGGCTCTGATTTTTGGCCAATCGCTTTGTTGAGAAAACCGC
>CAZOFS010000014.1:16978-30309 GCA_964579335.1 uncultured Bdellovibrionales bacterium | reverse complement strand
CGACACAACAGCCCTGGCGGGAACACTGCCAGGGCTCGTTCATTTTTATACAATGCCTGTTATATTTTTTTGGGGAACCAGGGGAAGAAAGCGCTCGTTTTCCTTTTGTATTCCTCCCAGTCAGGTCGGCCGGCAAAGCGGGCTTCGAGCATGGGGATACCGGAAACTTTGAGGAGAAGAAAGGTGATGAGGAGTGGTGAAACAAGAGCTAGTGGTGAGAGTGGGAGACCGAGTACCAGAAAGAAAATCCCCCACCACATCGTCGATTCACCAAAATAGTTGGGATGCCGTGTATAGCGCCAGAGTCCACTCGTCATGAGCTTCCCCTGATTGGCTGAGTTCTGGATAAAACGATCGAGCTGCCAATCCCCTACCGCTTCAAAGAAAAAGCCAATGAGCCACAACCCGGCCCCGAGATAATTGAGCCACATAAGTGGCACTTGAGTCTGTGAGAAGGTAAGGAGCACCGGGGCAAGAACGATCAGTACGACCATTCCCTGAAGGAGATAAATCTGGGTGAGGCTCCGAAAGAAAAAGTAGAGCATCCCGCGTTTGGTCCAGGCTTCGCGCCAGGCATGGTAGCGGAAGTCTTCAGGTTTACGCCAATTCTTGCGGAGGATTCTGAGGCCTAGCCGTAATCCCCAGAGGGTAATGAGAACAATAAGAAGCCACTGCCGATCGCTCCAATGCTCCCAAAAGAGTGCCAAGCTCCAGAGGGCGATAACAAATAGTGGTCCGTAGACGATATCAATGATGCTATTGTTCTCGAGGAAGAGCGCTAGACCAAATACGACCAAGAGAAATGCTCCGAGAAGAAGAGCTATAAAACTTACTGTGTGCAAAAATTCTATCAGCATAAGATTTAAGCGCGGCGACGCATACCAAGAACATTGGATTCCTCGGGCAGGCGTTCGCGACGCGTCAGCGTAAATTGATACACTCCAAAAACGATAAAGATCAACGTAGCAATAATCTTGAAGTAGACCCAGGCTTCGATGGAGAGCGTTCGCCTCGCAAGTTCATTGGCCACAGCAGCGACAAGAAAGAACACCGCCCAACGCCAAGCGAGGATTTGCCAACCACGGTCAGTAAGTGCAAAGAGTGGGGAGAAAAAAGTTTTCAAAATATTCTTCTTCATGGAAAGTGCCATGAGAATAATTAAACCAAAAATCCCATCATAGAGCGTATCGCGTACCATCAGGAACTTTGGATTGTGCCAGTAGAGGGTTGCACCACCAAACACGAGGGTGAAGGCTGCAGCATAGAGCGGAAACCAGGGGACACGCTGGTCACGAATGATACTGGCGACGGTCGCAAGGACAATCGAAGCCATAAGAACATTGGTTGCCAAAAAAAAGTTCTGCCCGCTCCATTCAAAAGCGATAAAAAAGGTCGTGATCGGGCCAAATTGTATGAGCCATTCGATAAGCATAGCTTTAGTATACCACTCTCGATCGAGTATGCTTTTACAGCCGCACTACACTACTCGATCACAATTTTTCCTCGCATTATACTATGATCTTCCCCACAATAGTATGAACAGAAGAATGGAAACGTGCCAACTTTACTGGCTTCAAATTCAATCACTGCACCATCAGGTGGAATATCGATATTGAGAACATTGAGGTCGGGAATCACGAGTCCATGCTGAACATCGGCATTATGTACAATCAGCCGGATGAGTTCTCCGTACTTTGCCTCTATAACAGGTGGATCCCAAGCATACTGGCGCACACCCATGTGAATCGTCCGCTCTGGTCTACCATTGACTATCTCAACTGTAGGGAGAGGGAAGCCACCATCTGGTACAGGACCAAGAGGAGAGTGAGTGGCAGACTGAGATACATCGACTGAGGCTGAAGATACGGGAGCTGAAGTTTTATGGTGTGAATCCTCTTCTAAACTTATACCTTCCGTTTGCGCCTGGGGTGCATCTAGCTGCAACTGATCATAGTGCATCACAACCCAACCAATCCAGCCAGCTACTACAAGGCCAAATGCGAGAATGATACTACTATCTTTCTTGTCCATAGAATAACCTTAACAAGCGGGTATACCAGCTCAGATGTGTACTAATACTCATACCAGCATACCAATCCTCGATCTGAATACCAAGAAAAAAGACCGGGCTATTGCCCGATCTATAAATATATTCTACTTTTTCCGGGCAGCTCTGACTCTATCAGTCTCCTTCAGGAACTGCTTTCTGAGTCTGACTGAACCTGGCGTAACTTCGAGATACTCGTCAGCATTCATAATTTCAAGTCCTCGTTCGATCGAGAGCTCCCATGGCGGGGTAAGTTTGATAGCTTCATCAGCGCCCGAGGAGCGCATATTGCTCATGGCTTTACCTTTGATTGGGTTCACGGTCATATCTTCACCCTTGGCAGCGTTCCCGATGACCATACCCTCGTATACCTCGGTCGCATGACCGATATAGAGCGTGCCGCGAGTCTGGAGATTATCGAGCGAAAAAGCAGCAGCTTTACCAGTCTCCATCGAGATCATCGAACCCACGTCCTTGTGATCAATTTCCCCTGCATACGGTCGAAACCCAATCACTCGGGTATAGAGTGTACCTTCTCCACGAGTATCCACCATAAATTCTCCTCGATACCCGAGGAGTCCGCGTGTAGGAATTTCAAACAAAAGCCGCTGATACCCACCCGATCCCTCACGCATATCCATCATGATCCCTTTTCGCTTCCCAAGTTTCTCGATCACTGATCCTGTTACTTCCATCGGGCACTCGACAGTCACTTCTTCAAATGGCTCCGACTTCACTCCATCGACGTCTTTGATAATAACTTGCGGCTGGGAAACCTGAACTTCATAGCCTTCGCGACGCATGTTCTCGATAAGAATAGAAATATGGAGCTCGCCACGGCCATACACCTTGTAGTGATCATCAGCAAAGTCGATTTTGAGACCGACATTGATCTCGAGCTCTTTCTCGAGGCGTTCGCGAAGCTGCTTATTGGTCACAAATTTCCCCTCGCGACCAGCAAACGGCGAGTCATTGACCATAAAGTTGAGCGAGATGGTCGGCTCATCGATAGCAATCGCCGGGAGCAGCTCAGCAAAGTGATCGGTACAAATCGTATCACCAATCTCGACATCGGCGAGCCCTGCGATCATCACGATATCCCCAGCTTCCACCGTTTGTGACTCTACTCGTTCCATCCCACGAAAGGTAAAGAGTTTGACGATACGGCCGGTCGATGATTTGCCGGCAGCATTCCTAAGAATCACATTGTCATTCACCGAGAGTTTACCATCATAAACTCGGGCGATCGCCAAGCGTCCGACGAAATTATCGTAGCCAAGATTAAAGGGCTGGGCTCGGAGCGGCTTATCGGTATCATGAGGAGCGGCGGGCACATGTTCGAGGATGGTGTCGAGCAAGGGCGAGAGATCCTTCTTCTCATCCGAGAGCGCTTTCATCGCGACACCTTCACGGGCGATAGCGTAGACCACAGGGAAATCCAGCTGATGATCATCGGCCCCGAGGTCAAGAAAGAGTTCGTAGACAAGCTCCTTCACTTCATCTGGGCGAGCAGCTGGTTTATCGATTTTGTTGATCACCACCATCGGGCGAAGACCAAGCTCGAGCGACTTCTTCAGTACAAAGCGAGTCTGCGGCATGGGACCCTCCTGGGCATCGACGACGAGAATGACGGAGTCGATAGAGCGCAGTACCCGCTCTACCTCGGAACCAAAGTCAGCGTGCCCCGGAGTATCGACGATATTGATTTTCGTATCCTTCCAAGTAAGTGATGCATTTTTGGCATAGATCGTAATACCCCGTTCTCGCTCAAGCGCATTGGAGTCCATCGAAGCACCCTCAGCTGTCACTGCTCCTGTCTGGCGCATCAAAGCATCGGTCAAGGTTGTCTTTCCATGGTCAACGTGAGCAATAATGGCAATGTTTCGGATCTGCATAGAGATATTCAGTGGGGAGAAAATTTTTAACCCTCACTATAATTGAGATAATACTATCAAGATAGAACCAAAAAAGGCGTCGCCGCCTTTCTTGTAAGCTTCTGCAGTATAGGCTCTTTTTGGCATTTCGTCAACCACCAACTACTGGCGCAGTGCCAGAACAGGAAGTCGTATATTCAGAATCATTGGCTTTACAGGTCCACGAACAATTGATCGTAGTACCCGTACTATCTCCTTTACAGTCTAGTGACGGACCTACAACGGTGCCTCGGGAACACAGGAGGGGGAAATCAACGCCTGAAGATCGATTAACTACCGTACCACAGGCTGCATTGCCAACCACCCCTCCATTATTACCTGCTACAATCCGGGGAGCATAACAACTCGTCGCTACCCCTGTACCTATCTGGCAACTCCAGTACCAAAGAGGTTCACCTGTTACTGCATGCACGAGTGGAGTAACGCCATAAATAGTAAGACTGCCTGTTGCACACAAACCATCTGATTCGGTTGGAGGATTAATCCAAGACCGTTGCTGAGCGACTCCACAAGTAGCAGTAGCTCCACCACCAACGGAAATAGCACCAGAAGCACACGCAAAGGAGCCAACCAACCCGATCTGAGTACAGGTCCAATCATAGCGACTCGCACTCCCTACAGCAGAGGTAGTGACTGAGGAAGCAATGGCCCCATCTCCGAGACAAAGTGGTGCCACAGGAGCACTAGAAGTACCATTGGATGGTCCACAACTCAAAGGAACCGGTGCTGGTGGTCCAGAACCATCGCAACGCGTACAGGCATTGATATCGCAAGTTACTCCCGGTTCACCACAAAAACCATTCCGTCCACCCTCATCACATGTCTCCGGATTACCATATTGATTTACGCCACTGACTTTACCATCACCACAGCCATTAAAGCGTTCGAAACAATACTGTTGATCATAGTCCTCTTTACAGATCCACACCCAGCGATCAGTAAGTTCTTGTGTGTCTGATGCAGTACCATTGTCACATTCATAATGAGCACCTCCACACTTTGGATTAGGGATAGCTGGGGGATCCTCTCCACCGCCCGTGCAACACTCAGCACAAGTAGCACAGGTTTCTCCAGTTTCACAAATGCCATTACTGTTACAGCTTGCCCCTCCACTAGTAGGTGGTGTCGATCCAGGCAATGACTCTCTCCCTGGCTGACCACTCCCCACATTGCCAGTAGCATTGCCGATCCCTGAAGCAGCTTTGGGAGCTGCCCAGCTCACTTGAGAGTTCGTATTGCACGTAAAGGTGTCCCAGCCGGTACGGACGAGACCATTGTTGGCAAAGATCGGTAGGGTAAAGATAAAGTTGACCATAACCCAGGCGAGGAGAATCACGATAAAGCCAATGAGGGAATACTTGATGCCTGTTTTGGCAAAGGTCATGCGACCCTCATCACCCGCTGAGGTGATATAGACGATCGCCATGGCAACGATGACGGCAATAGCACAGGCCGTCATGATATTTCTGAGGAGCTTCACGACAAAATTCATCCCAATGAGAAAGTGACAGAGGGTGCAGGGACCAGTTTCATTCCAATCAGTATCCTCATTGTTTTCCTTGAGAGCACAGGGAACCAAACCAAAAGCCGCTCCACTCGCTGATTGAGGGATAAGGAGGGTACCTGAGGGCAGGATAAAAGAGAAGAGAAGAATACCAAAGACAAAACGACGAAAGATCAACATGAGTATGTGTTTTGTTTTAGTCTAGCATGTTCTCGTGAGTTGAGAACTATTTCTCGTCAATAGTGACTGACTTGACTACAACTGGAGTCACGGGCTTGGAACCCTCACCGCCCGGCTGAGTCGGAGCAGTAGCGATAGCATCGACTACCTCGAGGCCACTCGTAACCTGGCCAAAGATGACATAATTTTTGGGGAGAGCATAGTCAGCATGCATGATAAAGAATTGACTGCCATTGGTATCGGGCCCAGCATTGGCCATAGCTACTGTCCCACGTTTGTATTCACCAGCAAACACCTCATCATCGAAGCGATAGCCTGGCCCACCCATCCCAGTCCCCTGTGGATCACCACCCTGGATCATAAAGCCCGGGATAGTCCGGTGGAAAATCGTGCCATCGTAGAACTTCTCGCGTGCAAGAAAGACAAAATTATTCACCGTCACCGGAGTGGCTTTGGCATTGAGCGCTACGACGATAGTTCCTTTGTCAGTTTCAAGAGTCGCCGTGTACGCTTTGGTCGCGTCAATACTCATGGCTGGAGCGGTGGGATACTGTTTGGCTGGCATAGTTTGAGGTTGAGTTGGTTTAGTTTGAGGTTTGGGAGCAGGGGTCTGAGCAGCTGACTGAGGAGCGCTCTCACTTTCTGTCTTGAGTTTATCGAGCGGGAGGGTTTGACTCGGTTTTTCTTTGGCGGCTGGTTCATTTTCCCAGGTACAGCCCGAGAGAAGCACGAGCGCCCCACCGAGGAGGCAAAAAGAGACGATAAGAGAAGTTTTTTGTTGTGACATAGGCATCAATTACCAACCAGTATATCACATTTCTCTCAAGCACTGAAGTATCACTCCCCTATACGTACACGGAGTGTTTGCAATGCTTCTTCAACTCGGGGATGGCTTTCAAAAGGGTTGGTCACCACTTCACAGACAGGATATTTTTCTACCGCTCTCGATTTAAGTATTTGGTCATAGCCCGTATACAAGAGAATGGCCGCCACGATCATTACTATTCCAAACAACTGTTGGATAAAGCCCGTGTAAGGAGTGACCGATCTGAGGTGAGAAAAAACCTGCTGCCCAAGCAAAGCCAGACCGTATAAGGGCACTACTACCCCTGCTACAAACACGGTGGTGAGTAAAACAATCGTCCAATTGAGCGGATAATTGGCGGCCAAGGTTGCTACCGTCCCTAAAATTGGTCCGGCACAAGGTGACCACACGAAACCGAGAGTACTCCCCACCACCAGTCCACTCAGAAACCCGCGACCTTCTCGATGAAGATAGTATCCACTAAAACGAGTGAGGCGTCCCATGAGACGCTCGAACACTGTCGCCCATTGAGGAACGATGAGTATCACTCCAAACAGGCTAATAATAATCACACTCACTATCCGTAGATTGGCTGGATCAAATGGAATAAGTGTCAGGAGGTAGGAAAGAAAGAGCGTTGAGAGTGTAAACACGACTCCAATCCCAGTCACAATCCCCAGTGGTTTCCATTTTTTCCCGTCAGCGGTAGCCGATAAGATAATGGGAAGGAGTGGCCAAATACAAGGAGCCACGATAGTAGCCACACCAGACAGAAAAGTAAAGAAAAAAAGAATCAACATAGTGAGAAAATATTCCTTCCTTATCATAGCAAACCTTTTTTCCTTTATTTATATAATTTAATTGACTCCCCTAGTCCGTACACCACCTTGACTCAAGCCTTTTTTCTTGCTATACTGTCTATGTTGAAGTGAAGAGCGGGTGACTCTCGGGTCACACCGCTTTTTGCTTTTTAACGAGGTCGTAACTTTTAAAAAACACAAATAAAAAATCCTATGGATACACCAATGCCTCTCGCAGCTCATACTGAGGGAGATCAGTGTGAAACTTGTGCCAAGCTCGCGGCTGAGCAAGCTGCCAGCCAAGAAACTTCATTCGCGTTTCTTTTGGCTCTCGTACCAGTGCTCTCGCTCACCTTCTTTGGGCAGGTTGGCCTTTTGTAAGTCTGGCCCCCCCTCCTCTCGCCAGGACCGTCCGCGTCCTGGCGTTTTTTTTATTACTAAAAAATAAAACTCCTCTGATGGAGTTCTTGGTAATCAGATTGTTCAGATCAGCTTCGTTTTACTGAGGAGCGATCACTGGCTCAGCCAAGACGATAAGCCGCTTCCAGGTGGTCCCAGCTGGCCAACAAGTCATGAGGGTCAATGTTGGTTTGGTACTATCTCCATTGAGGTAGCTCACCTCATCAGCCCGCACAACTTTGGTATTGGTTACCTGATACACCCAGTGTTTCCCCTGATACCAAAGATCGATCCGATCCTCTGCTTCCAATTTATCAATCAGATAAAAGACAGCATTGTAGCGCAGGGCTTCAAATGGATTGGCTCCCGCATGAGCAAAGAGGAAGACATTGCCGGTTTGTCCTGGGAGAGCCGAGCCTCGGGCATGGGCTACTCCTTTGGTCAACGCTCGTTGGTAGACGCGTGAGTCTTGCCAATCGACATCGGCTACGACATGACTCTCGGCATTGATTTTGGGGATACGAATACTAAAGTCCGTGTCAACAGGCGGATCGATAGGCTGCAATTCACTTACTTTAGTTTTTGGGGCATCAAGAGAAAAAAGTGTTGGGATATCAGCCGTCGTATTCAAAAGCTGCATAAAGGAGTAACGACTTTCTTCCCACGCCACTGGGGCCAAGAGTACAAGAAGAAAAACAAGCGACACCCGGATACACCAGGTGCCAGCTCGTTCAAAAATTGTAGCTAGTTTAGGAGAGAGGGTTTGCATCATCTCGCCGATTCAAGAAACGAGTATAGCCGATATACCCGATGAGTGTGGCCAAGATAGCCAGGAGTCCCGTGAGCCAGGGGTGCTCGTCAAACCAGGTATCAATCTTTCCTGCCGTCATCGCTCCGAGTACCGACTCATCACCTGATCCAGCTTCAGTTGTTCCGCCAGACCCAGTTTCAGCATCGGTAGTCTCGGCTCCCTGAACGGCTGGCTCCAGTGTTTCAGCACCGCTCGGAGTAACCGGAATGGCACCGGTAGCACTACCTGGAAGCACCACCGTTCTCGTTCGAGTAGTAGTCACAGTAACGGTATCGATATCTACCTCGGTATCACCTACAAAGCCTGACCCATGGCCATAGGCATCAACCGCTCGGAGAGCATAAAGCGTGTCGTCGTCACAGCCTGGGGCTGGCACAGTGAAGTTTCCATCAGTATTGGAGCCAATGGCCACTTCGGTCACTTTGGTCGAGCTATTGGCCACAAAGGGGTTATCTTCTGATCGATAGAGCTCTACTTTGACCGTCTTCCCTCCATCATCGGCCGTGGTAAAGGTGATCACATGATCACAACCGGGATTACTGCGATCATAGTTGGTCGGGGTCCCAGGAAAGGTCGAGGCAAGAGTGACTGTCACATGATTACTCTCCACCGTTTCATCTCCTTCACCCGTCGCTCTCGCTCGGACAAAGAATTCGTAGTTTCCATCACTGGGCAGAGCACTCGCATTGACCTGGCAGTTACCAGCATTCCCGCCAAAGGTTGCGTCGAGTACATAGCTCGCAAAGGGAACAGCGCTAAGCGTGGTGAAACAGTCTACTGTCAGTGGACGATTGAGCGTATCGAGCGTCACAAAGCCAATCTTGAAATCAGGGCTCGCGACGAGAGTCTCCGGAGTTTCGATCTCGACTGAGAGATTGGCAGCTGAAGCCGTGAGCGATCCACCGAGACTGAGACCCAAAACGAGAAGTCCCAGGACAGTACCCTTCCCCATATTCCTCTTACCTATATGACGAAGGGTCGCTCCGACTACGAGGAGAACAAGAGCGATGATCATCCACTGCCACGGCGTACCAGTAAGTGGGAGCGAGGTAGCAGCTCCAAGCACATACTGGGTCTTGGTTTTGGTCTTACGTTCCTTCTCTTCTTCGGTATCCTTATCGAGTTTGACTGTAGGCGTACCAGTCGGCAACACCACATTGACATCGGTCCCTACGAAAGGCGTACTTGGACTATTGGCAAACAGGGTATCCGTGCCAGAAACTCCCTTGGCAAAAGCCAAATCCTTGTAAAGCCCCGCGTCCTGGCTCCCACTAATCGTCGTCTTGTAGGTCAAGGTTTTGGTCTCACCTTCACTCATATCACCGAGATCCCAAATACCAGGTGAGGCATATTCATGGACAAAAGGTGCTCCCTCCCCGCTTCCAGGGACATAGGCGAAGCCCTCTGGTGGAAGGTCGGTCACCGTCACATCGTCGACTGGCCCACCGAGGGCAGTCACTTCGAGGGTATAGACCACCTCATTACCTGGTACCTCATCACTCACGCTATCGTTAAACTTCCGCAGTAGCAGCCGTGGCGTCTCACCCAAGATTTCAATCCCCAAGGAGAGATTAAAGTATACTTTGGTCTTCTGATACTGATTGCCTGCATTGAGGTCAAAACTCACCAAGACTTTGTATACTTCCGTGGTATTCCCAGGAAGGGTGCCGAGTGGAATAGTCGTATCATCCAGTTCCTGAAGTGTCTTTTCAATACCTCCACCAGGCAGTGTCACAAAGCTGAGGTCAGAAGATTTTTGAATCCTGACCCGCAGGCGTTCCTCGAGCTCAAAGGTAGGAACCGACACAATCCCTTGGCTGAGGTCGATATCGAGGAGGAGGCCGATGTCTTGGGCGACCGAAGTGAGGTTCTTGACCGTCATCGTATCACTAAAGGTATCCCCTGGGAGGATATTCTCGTGCACAATAATAGGGTTGTGCGTATCGGTAATCTCAACCACATCAATGAGATCTGGATCGACTGCCCAGGCTGGCGCCGCCCACAGAGTGAGTAGAGCGATTGGAGCGATGAGAATGAAATGACGAATGAATGACATAGGTATTTTATGCTTCAAGCACTGGTGGGGTTGGTCCCTCGGGTGAGGTAATTTCGGCATCGACTGCCGGCGCTTCGACTTCATCTTCTGGTGTCCCAGTATCATCGGTGAGTTCCTCAGCTGGAGTTTCTGATTCAACTGGCACTACTGGTTCTTCAGTAGTTTCGGTAGGGGGAGCAGGAGTTACTTCTGGGGCTCCTGTGTCCGTAGTTTCCTCCTCTTCGCTTCCTTCTACCTCATCTCCCTCCTCGACTGCTGTTTCCTCGAGAGGATCAAACGGGATGATGAGGGCTTCCTCGGCTTCAGTCACAACCCCATCTTCTTGGATGAGCGCCGAGAGAGCAGCAGTTTCCTCGGCCTGGATAGCTTCGAGTATCTCAAACAAGACTGAACTCTTGAGAGTGTCATCATCGAGATCGCTTACCATTCCGAGGAAGGTGAGGAAGAAGGGTGAACAGATTGGTTCAACCACATCCTCTATAAGCTCTTCACCGTTGAAACAAGTGTCATAGGCCTGGAGACGGAATGATGCTCGCTCATCATCGGTCATAGCGTTTTGCTCACCAGGGGTAGCCTCGGGATCAAGCCAGATACCTTCCCCATCAGGAAAACGAGCAAAGGACTTGCCCTCGGGAAGATCGGTGATATCCTCATATGTCACCACATCCTCACGGACATCATCGGTGCTGTCTTCGATAATCGCCCCAGGCGCCATAAGAGACAGGGTGTCTTCATCATTATCAAGGAAGGCAGCCTCGAGATAGACCACGAGCGTGCCCTGACCAGGGACCACCGTATCACCACTCATCGTATTATTGCTCGTGACAAAGACTTCCTCGTCATCACTATTGGTAAAGTACCAGTTGGCTACATCGATATCGGTATCGAGAATATTGTAAAGCTCGATCCACTCACCGTCTGGTTTCGAAGCGTCGTCATCGCCGACTGGATTCGGTACAAACTCATTCATGACGATTGGCGAGAGATTGGCCGCAAGTGGTGTCCCAAAGTTTGGTCCAGTCACATCCCAGTATGGTGCACCATTGGCTGCTCCCGAGACACAGGCGTGCCAGTTGGCCGCGAGTGATCCATCGCCCGGGATATCATTGCGTTCCATCGACTGTTTGAGCGCACCATTGGAGCCAGCCGGCCAGCCGCCGAGCGGTGTACGATCGATGACCAATGCATCTTTGTTTTCAAGCACGAGCTCCTCACCCTCGTCTTCGAGTTTCATACCAGCGACATGAGTGTAGCCCTTGCTCTTGGCAAGATCACTCGTGAGGGTGATCGCTGTTTCATTCCATTTTTTCTTGGTGATGAGGAAATAGCCATTGGCCTTGATGCTATAGCCACTTGGGATTTCGATATGGGCTCCAACACCAGTCCCGGTGCCACCCTGCTTGATATTCCAATTGGAAAGATTGATATCACGAGCCGTCATATTCTTGAGCTCGATCCACTCATCACTCGTCTCACCATTTGACCCCATCCACATCACTTCATTGATAATGACGTCCCCTGGAGTCAGCCACTCACCAGTAGTAACAACAAATTGTGCTGCTGTCTCCTCATCAAAAAATCCATCCGCCGCACTCGGAAGATTGGTTTGCCAGGCTAGAAAATCGAATGATCCCACGCACGTTAACTTTTCGAGCGAACTACCCGCATCGGCGGGCAGAGTAAGACTAAAGTCCCAGGTATCATCCTCGAGCGACGCGAGCATGAAAATTCCTCCCTGAATATTGAAGTCAGCCCAGGTGCCGATGTAGACGATACTGCCATTCCTTTTGGCGACGAGTTCAAGAGATTTACACAATAAGTCGGAACTTCCTAGATGCTGTCGAAAGGTAATATTGTAGCGGAAATCAAGCGACCCAACATTGGCAAACACGACACGAGCGTCAGGGTTTTCCTCTGGATTCATGCCGCTTACATTGAAGCGCTCAATATACGTCACCTCACCATCGAGGCTCCCGGCTATCCACTGGTTGTCCTGACTTTCTTCGATATCAAAGAAACCGGCATTGGTGCGGCCCACGGTAAAGACGCTGGTGGCACAAACCAAAGCCAACATGCAAACTCCCACCTTTCGTAATGACTGAAAGATACGGGTCATGATCACTGATTTATATGGTTTCCTCTTTTTTTTCATTACTTTCAACAACAGGGGTAGCATGTTCGGTGCGTTTCTCTACTCGCTCGGCATAGTCTTTTTTCTTTTTCATCTCGCGCCAGATCTTGCCTGCCTCTTCCCAGATAATGAGGATGGCTGGAATACCGACGATCAGCATAAAGCCCCATGGCTTCTGGGCGGCCGCTACGGCATAGCCGATATAGGGCACTGAGAAGATGACTTTCCCGATTACTTCATACCGACTGACTGCTCGGATGTCCTCATCTTCATTGGCATCACCCTTGGTCACGAAATTCCCATCCTCCTTCACCTCGATGATTCTATGCGTCGTCGGAGGCTTGGTTTTGGAGCGCGGGCCGAAGGTGATCACATCACCCTGGGCATAGCTCTCAAACGGCTTTACCACAACGACACTCCCCGTCCCAATCGATGGTTCCATACTTCCCGACTGCACCACAAAGGTTTTGATCCCACCAGGGATAGGCAGGGCCGAAGAAAAAAGAAGTACGACTACGAGTGCTACAAGCGCGTAGAACCCGTACGTCAGAATATTCGTAATAAGACTAGTTGCTTTCATGTTTTTTGAATCAATACACGTCTACCAAGGCCTTTATCCTCCCGCCTTTCTCGTTTAAGAGAGGAAAGCGGGAGAGAAAAGCCT
>CAZOFS010000014.1:0-16878 GCA_964579335.1 uncultured Bdellovibrionales bacterium | reverse complement strand
GCCTTTATCCTCCCGCCTTTCTCGTTTAAGAGAGGAAAGCGGGAGAGAAAAGCCTGAACACTATTTGTTCAAACTAGCACAGGTAAATCCACTGTTATTGCGCTGCTGCACAGCATAGGCCACAAAGTCTGCGATAGTCTTATCAGTCTGAGCCACATTGCCCATTCCGTTACCATCACAAGTTACATTTGTACCAGCCAAGGCTTGATCACCCGCACACCACTGGACACCAACGAGGGTCACTGGAGCTGGGCTCGAGAGTGCCAATTGGGTACTAGCAATATCCTTGAAGGCGGTACCAGCTGGAACAAGAATTGGTTCGCCATTATCGTAGGTGTTGTCCGCATCGTTGTCCTGCCACATGAAGAACTCGAGTTCACTCGAAAGCTCACCATTTGGAATACCATCAAGTGCATTGTCACCAGCTAGGGTTTCTGGCTTGAGAACAGTATTCTCATCATCCTTCACGTTCTTTGGCATAAGACACACATAGGCGTCATTGCTGTAGACATGGAGAGAGATGGTGTTCTTGCCCCAGTCAGCTGGCTTCACATCGGTGAAATTCCAGAAGACATCACCTTGCTCCAAGTCCTTCTCAGACCAGAGCTTACAGGTACCTCCCTTGGTAAGGGTATAGGTATCAGTTGGGCAATTGAGCTTTTTCACTACCACATTGTCGAGATAGCCACCGAGAGTATCCTGCTCTGAACCAGCATCGGTAAAGCGGACTGTCGTCTGGCTATCAAGAGCGACGAAGTCAAACGTGTGAAGCGTCCAATTGGTCGTAGCGCCAGATGTAAGCTGTCCGACGGTCTGATTGACCAAGACTCCACTATTCGAAGTCACCAAGACTGAAAGTGCGATGGCATTGTCAGTATTAGGTCCATTGTTTGGACGAGGTGACTGATAGAACGTCAAGCGATACTTCTGTCCTGGTGTTGTATTGATCACCTGCTGGATAGCCGAGTTTGGCTGCCCTGGCACATGGCTATCGAGCTCTGCCAACTGATCACCATCCTGAGCTGTTGCTCCTGGGACAGCATTTTCCTGGATTTCGAGGCCCGAACCAGAGACGACGTCCCAGTTCGTGAGTGAACCATTTGGGTAGACTTGCCACGTACCACCATTGTCGGTTGGCTCTGGATTTTCGAATGACCCATTGACGATCATGTTGTCGCCGGTAGGCACGCAGTCATTACAATCTTCACCATTGTACGAAGCGTAGGTGTGATCGACTTTGAGGTCGATAGCACCCGCAGTGAAGATATTGCCATTGGAAGTCTCGGTGTCGCTAAAGAGCGCCAACGTTCCCCCAGTGACAACAGCCGCTACCGCAGCAATCGCACTTAAGCTAATTAATATTCGTTTCTTCATATTCTTTGCATTATCTTAGATTCGACCAGATTAAAGTGGTGGTTGTGATACTACTGGAGGATTGCAACGATAACTTGCATTATTACGAGACTGTACGACATTGAAACTAATATCAGCACCCATGCTATCAGTCTGTACTTCATTGTCTACAGCAAGTGGCAAATCCCACTTAACACCTACATAACCCGTCGTGCTTCCAAGAAGAGGTCCTGTACCAGTAGTTGAGTCATAGAGAGCCCAAGTACCAGCTTGCGCCTGTCCAGTGTAGAGGGTTGGCTCAGTGCCATTTTGAACATTGTCACCAGCTACACCACCACCCTGGCCGTTATCACTCCAGATAGTAACCACCATCTTCTCTTTGAGTTCACCCGATGTGAGGTTATCAATTTCATCAACATCAGCATCTTCTGGTTCAGTCAATGTGTTATCAAGGTCAGTCAAGTTAGAAACAGTAGCACAGACCCAGGCATCGTTGTTGATGACATGGAGACTAATGGAGTTTGAGCCATTATCTCCTGGTTTTACGTCGTCAAACTTGAAGAATTGATTGGTAGGACCAAGATCTGTAAGCTCCCAAGCACCAGTACAAGGAGTTCCAGCCTTTGGATAAGCAGCATTACCTACCCACTGGTAGTTAACTCCTGCGGTCTGGTCTACATCAACACACTCATTACCGTTGTACTTCTGCTTGCTGTCTACTTTGAGATCGATGGCACCTGCAGTAAAGGTGTTGCCAGTCGACGTCTCGGTATCACTAAAGAACGCTCCGGTCCCACCGACAACTGCTGCTGCAGCTGCGGCGATGACCGAAAGGCTCATCAATATTTTCTTATTCATACGTTTTATTTATCCCCCCTCACATTACTTTTTGCACAAAGCAAGGCGAGAAGTGAACTTAATTTACTACTTACTCTACCGCATCGACGCGTATCGGCTGGGAAACCGGCGGTAGTATGTCTAACCATCCCATAATTGGCTTTGAAATTCGCCAGCTGGCGAAGAGGATGCACCTTGGCCACCCTCTCCGACAGCCGCTCAGTCCCAAAGCTTATTGGCACCAACACTCAGTTTTGTTGTTCCTTGATCCCGTTTAGAAGTAGGTCGCCCCGAGGCGGCCGGAGCCGTGCCTTGTAGCAGGGCAACTTCTAACGGGATTGACTCCGCAAGCAACAAAAAAACCGACGAGAGTCACACAGAAAAACTCTGTGACTTTCGTCGGGTCTTTTGATCACTATCGTTTGGTAGAAACGCTGACGAGTAATGCATTGCAGGAGTGACAACAATATCTTTCCTCTCATTCTCCCTCGAAGATGAGAAACAGCGGTCGAAACTACACCAAAAGGAAATAAATGACTTCATTTATCCCTACCCCTAAGCATAGACTCCTGTCTCTATTTGTCAATATCTATTTTTCCACCATTTATTGTGGCTTATATAAGCCACTTTTATCAAAGTACTCCTCGAGCAAGCTCGATCTATCAAGAATATCAACTAGAGGCACATTTATTTGGTTTCAGCCAAAATTTCGAGAATCTGAGCTTGAGAGAGCGCGAGCCAAGGCGAAGCATCGGGACTGGCTGCCGAAGCGGCTGGGCTTTCACCTTCATTCCACCACTTGGCTTGAAAGGGAATACCATCAAAGAGCACTCGATCACCAGCTTGGTATACGACAAAACCTGACCACTGTGGGTAGGTCCCCAACGGAAGCGTCGGCTGTGTAATAGGCTTCTCACCAGGAAGTACGGGTCCGACGAGCTGCCACGGCGTTTCCCAGGCTTGAAGTACAGGATTGTCTGGGACATCCTTTTTGGTCCACCACTTGGCCTCGTAGACATTGCCATGCCACACGACCTTGGTCCCTTTGGGATAAGCACCCGTTTCCTGCCAGATCTGATAGGGGCTCGTCTCTGGGTCATCGACTCGAGAGACTGGCTTTTCCCCGTCTTCGACTGTTACCAAAGCCGCACTCTTGGCCAAATCGCCAGAAAACCCCTGGCTGAGCGCTGCTCCAAAGCTCCCTTTAGGAGATTTGACCCCACTACAAGCATCGGACACTACTTTTGTATCTACATAGTTCTCTCCGCAGGGAATATCGCGATTGGCTGACCACATCGAGAGTCGCCCTACTCCCCGCTCTCTAGCAAAGGCATTGAAAGCGGTGGCGTCTTCGAGGGTAAACACCTCTCTAACGACATCATTTTGGCCAATCATGGGCGTGGCACCGACTTTGCGGGAGAGAGAGGCTTCGCTCAGGTGAATCTCGGCCAATTGATACAGTACACCGAGCTGACGCTTGGTTTCGAGGAGCGCCGATGTAGAGGCATCGAGCATGCTTTGGTCAGCGGCTCGGCTTGCTCCATAGTCCATCGTCATGACATTGACTCCAGCGAGATCCACTCCCTGCCCAAGCATGTAGGCAACAGCCTGGGTGCCATCTGCGGTCAGCCCTTGCGGCGCTACTGGGAGCGTGAGCCACACTGCAAGATGCTTCCCAGCATTACGATAATGCTCTTGGAGCCGAGCGACTACCCTAGCTCGCCGCTCACCTGCTTCCTGCTGAGTCAAATTCTCTCGTTCTAGGTCGATATCAATCGTATCAATCCTGTAGCGCTCAATGACAGACTGGTAAGCCCGAAACAGCGCCTCTTCATCACTACAAACTGAGGCAAGCTCCTGATTGAGCGCTCCACCAAAGGATACAGCTATCCTCCCGCCCTGCTGTTCCAAACGAGCGATACGCCGATCCAGATCAAGCGCAACCGCTGCTTCATCGATGGTATAGTATGTCCCCCAGGTAGGAAGACATGGCTCATGGGTCGAGGCAACGATAAACGACAGTATCACCTGTGACGTAGGCGTTGAGCCCAATTGTTCGAAGGGATAAAACGGGGTTGAGGTGACATCCACATAGGCTGCGAACCACGGCTCATGCAATGCCTCGGGTTCTGCTGCTGTTTCCTGAAACCGTTTCAGGTGATTTATGCCGTACCACATGAGACCCACCACAAGACCAATGGCAAGAGCCAAACGCCAGAGCGAAAGACGCTTGGTTTTGGTCACTTGAGGCTTTGGGGATGGGGCTTGTGGTTGATTCATAGGGTTAAGCTTTTTGTTCGGCCAATGGCTTTACAGTACTCTCCTGATGAGAAAGTGCCTGCTGGGAAAGAACATGCTTCCAGTCTAACTCTGACACCGACGTCGGTGGCACGGCAGTTTGCCCTCCCCTTTTTGGCTCTACATCCACGTAGAGCAGGTTGACAAGGCCAAGCCAGATATCTTCACAGAGCTCCTTTATGCCAATATAGGCTATTACAGCCCAGATCGCAGCCAATGAGTTGAATCCAGCTGCAATCGCATTGCCCCAATTCCTCGCTTCGATACTGTGCCACAAGGTGAAGAGTGCGAAAGCAATAATCAAGAGGGGTGAGAGTACATAGAGGAGACCTGAGGCTGTGCGATCCTTTACTTTGGGCGTGCGAGCAAAGGGGAGTTTCTTGGTTGTGAGCGCTTGTTCGATTGATTTGAAAGTGCCGGCGATATTGACCGGGAGCAATATGAGGTTAAAACCGTAGATACGAATAATATCACCGTAGCTGTAGCGGCACTGTCTGAGATCGATAGCCATCGCTATAAAGTATGGGAGCGCCGCGAGAAAAATAAATGAGCTCAGGAGTCGGCCGTCATATGGGTAGGTCAAGAGAAACACCAGGCCGATATTGGACCAAGCAATCGAAGCCATGTAGTTAAGCCGGATGAGAAATTCCATTCTCGTCATAGGTTTGCCGGCAAGCTTGCGTTCTCGCTGGAGTGCAAGGAGTTTGGGCAAGATAATCAGTCCCCCATTGGCCCAGCGCCGACGCTGGATGATGAGTGAGCCAAAGTCTGGCGGGGTGGCGCTATAGCTGAGGCGCTCCGGATAATTGACCAAGCGCCAACCATGGAGGGCGAGGTCGATGCTCGACTCGGTGTCCTCAATGACAGTACGATCCTGGATGTAACGTTTGACTTCAAAGCCACCCACCCATTCTGTTTCGACGATATCGGCCAAGGCACGTTTCCGGATCACGGCATTGGCACCCACCCAAAATGTAGCGTTGTAGTGACTCATCCCCTGATGCAAAATATGCTGTACATCAGTCGTTGCTCCAGCCAAACGTTCAATCCGCGTTGGCGAACCACGAAACGATGAATACGGTGTCTGGGTAACCGCCACGTCGGCATTGTCCGGCTGCTCGAGAAAATACACGAGTCGGAGACAATACTCCCGCAAGAGGATCGAGTCAGCGTCGAGCGTAAGGAGAAAATCGCTATCTGGAATAGTGAAGTGGGCTTTGGCGACATCAGCCGTCGGAGTGAGGACAATCCCATCAGGAGTCTCCTCCTGACGATACATACCACCCATGAGGCCAATATAGGCATTGAGATTCATGGCCTTGTTTTTTTCGTGTGAGAGTGAGATGTAGCGTTTGCGCTCAAAGATCTCAACCTCGACTGAGAAAATCCAAACGAGGCGCCGGTAGAGCTCCTGGGCTCGGCTAGTAGCGAGACGGGCTCGTTTTTTGTGCGATGTCATAAGCGCCTTGCTCACGAGTCGCAAGTCATGAGCCAAAGCACGCAGTACCTGGTCAGCAAAAAAATGATCAACGTGGTCTTCGATGATTTCCTGATCGGCCATGGTCTCGAACCACTGAGCTGCCTCCTGATAGTGCCCAGCTAACTCAAGCAAGAGATCACCCGAAATAAATCGTTGCGGGGTAGTAAGCGCTTCAAAGTGTTGGAGGGCCTGCTGAAACCGCTGATGAGGCACGGCCAAGAGCGCCTCAATCTCTTGGGCGAGTTGGCGAGTCGCCCGCAGCCTCTCAACCTGATCGGGATCTACTTTTAACGGGTCATCATCAATGAGCAGTACTACCCGCTTCTTTGGATATTCTTGGAGTGCAGCTGAGAGCAGCGTTTTCCGAATCACAGCCGTTTCTTCACCCAGAGATGGGACGAGCACCGTCAGCGTTGGCTGCTGCTCAGAAAAAAATGTATCAAGGACGACGCGAGGTACCCGCACATGTTTGGCAAAACGCTGGAGTGCCCCCTGACGAAGGATGAGGTAGATAAGGGCAGAAAAGGTAAGGAAGGTGACAACGGTGAGGTAGCCAATGGATTCCATCATGAACTGATAGTTTTTGGGACCATCCACTAATTGTCGAAGAATAACAGACGTGACGTAGAGCAACCAAAACGCTATCGCTACCACAATCGCTAGCCGACTAAACACAATCGCTCTACTCGATGGCTCGGTATGAAGATGTGGCAATGGTTCGAGATTACGCTCTGTCCCCCACTGGCGTTTGCGAGTGATGTGTACATCCCGAACCTTCTCCTCATTGGTGAGTCTTTTCATGAAGAGCCTTCTTTGCTGACGAACACGCTGGAGCAACGGTTGGATAGAGGGGAGATACATGGAATCAGTAATAAAAACGAAAGGCTATTGTAAAACGAAAAGAGGCTCAGTGTCAACCATAAAAAAGAGCCCCTTGAGAGAGACTCTTTTCAAATTGATTGACCACTCTTTGCCAAATCGCTCTCCCCAAGGACAACGCTTATGCGCGTTTGCGTCGCCACAACCAATAGACTAGGGTCAGTATCACTATAACCACAATAGCCCACACTACTCCTGAGGCGCTCGCCAAATTCTTGAGCCCAGCAGGCGTGGGGCCCTTTTCTCTCTCAGGGAGGGCTACTGCCAAAACTTTTTCATCCAAAGTTTCGGCCTTGTCATTTTGAAGCACCACTCTAATCGTATTCGTACAACTTACCTCGGGTGAAAACTTGAACCGATACTCTCCTGTCACGGATGTCACTCGCTCCTGAGTAAGCAATGTAGTGCAATTCGTTCCTTTTTCATCGAGCATCATCACGCTGAGTTGCACACCCTGATCCTTCAACATGTTCGACGTCGTCTCGTCCGTCAAAGCCACAGTCAGCACAGCGAGGTCACTCCATGCGTACTGGCCCTTATCGAGATGGGCCGAAGCGATAGCTGGTTGATTTTGTCCCTCCAGCAGCGTAGTGAGTGTCACCGTAGGTGAAAGTGCTTGATTGTTCGCACCTGTCAGACTTACAGCATAGTAATAGCTGCCTGTTACAAACAATGGTGCAAAGACTAGATCTACTGCCTGACTCTCGCCAGAAGCTAGTACGATATCGGTAGATGAGATACGGGTATCACTTCCTTTACTCCGATACTCTTTGGCTGAGAGTGTTCCAGTCAAAGAGTCTTCCGTAGCATTGGTCATGAAACAACCGAGTTCGATCCGTTCACCCTTCTTCAAAAGAAAGGGGCCTCCCTTCTCCGCAGGTACATGCTTGGGAGTACAGGAAAGAGCCACTTTGTAGACCGGTGGGGTTACCTCTTCTCCATAAACTGTCTGAGAAGTGACTACGAAAGTAGCCAAGAGAAGCACAAGGGTCAGAATACGCATAGGTGTCTTGTGTGTTTGATTTGATTTAAGACATTGAAATCAATATTACTGCCCTACTTCTTTCCAGTTGAGATCACGACAGACATCGGTAGTACAACTCTCCGTCTCAGAAGTAACAATGCAGGTGGCTGTTGTGACCGTGCGAGAACGGGTACCATCACCTCCAGCACAAGGTGGGCCACAGGCGCTCCATGGACCAATACTCGCGGTACAAGCTACATTGACAGTCACTTGTCTGTTGGTAGTACCAGCTGCATTGGAACAAGAGAGGATATAATCACCACTTGGAATAGCTGCATCGATTGGTCCTTCAGTACCACCAGTCGTACTCTTCCCTCCAGACCACTTCCCACTCGCCGTACAACTTGTAGCCCCACTGACCGTCCAAGCAATATTGAGATCATCACCAGGAGCTACTGTGAGGGGGCCAGTTGAACCATTGACAGTAAGATTTACTGTCGGTGTTGGCTGACAACCGAGGGGTCCAACCCACGCACTATCCGGAGCACAGGTCACTGCAAAGGTTTCTCGATCAAGCAGCCCGCTTCCGTGAGGTGCGCCCGCTGAAAGAGAGACTAGCCATGAAGTAGGAGGTCCCACTGGATACGTAGCGGTCCACGTATGAGAACCTGGGGTAGCAAAACCAAGTGACTGACCAAGGGTGCCGGTACTATTTTCTATTCCCACAGTTACCCCGCCTGTACTCCCATCGGAATAATTAGTTGTCCAACTCACTGTCATAGGACAGGTGGTACTCCCCACGGGGATGACACAGGGATTAGTGTAGCTCAGGATACTACCGGACGGAGGGGCACCTCCCGTTACGGTCACCGTAGCAGAGTCAACCCAGCCTATCATAGCCATGTCAAAACACTCGAAGCTATAATTGTAGGTCCTTGGAGTAGGGGGGGTAACCACTATGCTCCCAGTCGCTGCCACACCACGATTAATTGGGATGAAGGTTGGGTCATCATAACTCCAGATGTGACAGAAACGACCACCAGTAGTGCTCCACGTAAGCGTGCTGGTCCCACCAGCAGCAATCGAGTCAGGTGAGGCTGTCAAATCCACACTGATCACACCTACCGGTAAGACAGTCACAGTCACACTTTTCACGCCAGTAGAGGTACCAGTACCCGCTGGTCCATCCCAACACTCGATATTGTAAGTAGTAGTAACCGATGGTGACTGCGCGATCGCTCCGCCACTCGGTGATTGCCAAGTAGCACTCCAGCCCGCACCACCACCCGTACTAAGGCAGGACATCACTCCGCCAGATGTAGTCCAACTGAGGAGCGTAGAACCCCCGAGAGTAATAGATGATGGCGTTGCCGTAAGCGTGACACTGGGACCACTAGGCATGCTAAAGAGTGCTGTAATCGTGTGATCAGCTGTGATATTGTTGAACGTATAACTACCGAGTGCTCCCCGATCAACCCCATCTACCACCACTGAAGCAATCGTATAGCCAGGGTTAGGCGTGATGGTAAATGAACGGTTATCACCTGCCGGAATACCACTAATCACTCCCGATGGGGCGATCGCTCCACCGACACCAGAATTAGCTACGATGGTATAGGTAGAACCTACACAGTTATCCGGAGCATTTCGATTGACTACTCCGCTATAAGCTGAACTACCACTTGGCCCAGTCGAACGGACAGTGTAGTTATGCGATGAACTCGTCACAAGACCAGTATGAGCAAAACTGGTACTTGAGCCACTATAGATCACGCTTGCCCCATCTCGTAACTGATAACTAGTAGCTCCAGCGATACTCCCCCAGGAGAGATTGATAGTGCCAGTCCCGCAAGCTCCGGAAGTAGCTGAGAGTGAAGGAACATCGTCACTCCCACCGCCAGTCCCACAACATCCACTAGGAGCTGTCACCGTGATGCGGGCTGAGTCCGTTACCGCTCCTCCATCACAACTCAAGGCATAGTCATGATCGCCTGTGCCAAGTGTGGTCCCAGTGAAAGATCTCGTACCAGAAAAACTGGTGACTAGAGGCATAGATGGGCCGGTTACTCTACAACTACCTGCTCCACTTGACGTCCAATCAATAGCTGCTTCTCCTGAGCTACTAATCGTAGCTGGTGATCCCGTAGCCTCCAATACATGATCTCGTCCAGTCAGGAAAGAAATAAATTTCTTCCAAGGACTTTTGTCTTCATGGGCCACCACCACTCGGGCAGTAATCTGACCAGTGGGACCACCGCCACTTCTCGTCGCCGAACAGTTGGCTGTTGGGCCAGCTCCATTGGTGCAGCTCCAGGTATAGCTACTCCCTCCAGTAGTGACCGCACTGGCCGTACCGATCTGACAGAGCGCAATTTTCTCAAGAGCATTGTTCGCAGTAGGTGGAGTAGCTCGGACACTGCCATGAGCACTACCACATTGAGGTTCGTAATAGAGACTACATCCCGTCGTCGTACCACCACCCGATCCATCACAAGACCAAAAACGACCGAGATAATAGGCTGCCTCCGCTCCACCAGTATTAAATGGCCTCGCGCCAGAAGGGAAGGTGCTCGTGGTATACCAAGCTCCGCCATCAGAACCCCAAGTACCGGCATCGTAGGCTCCACTCGTGCAGCGAGCAGCTACCGGTATAACTGAAGCTGCTATATTGTACGTCCTTCCATTAGCTGTACCACAAACACCACTGACACTTCCACCCGTAACCGTCAGAGTACTCGTCGTTGAAGTTGCGTTCCCACCAGGTCCAGTACAAGTAACTCGCTGTGTATAGGTTCCGGGAGTACTAATCGGTCCAGTACTGGCTCCTGGACTTGGGTAACTCGTAGCGATTGGCCCAACCCAGAAGCTCCCTGGATCACCGACACAGGAAGTTGCGTCAGTGGTAGTGAGGATAATACGTGATGAACCACCGGTTGTAATAGAGCTCGGCGAAAAAGCACCGAGGGTAACCGTAGGAGGTCGGGCACAACTACTCCCAGTAAAGGTCCAACCACTTGGACCACTATCACAACGAAAAGTGGCGGAGCCAGTATATCCACTTCCACTTCCATCACTATCAGTTACAGTTCTCGACCCACCCACTGGAACCCCACTAACATTAATATTTCCGCTACAGTCTGATCCAGGAATCACATTAGTACCTGCCCCCCAGTTGACCGTACCATTGAATGAGCATGGGGTTGGAGCGGCAACAGTAAAACTGAGTCGACTAATTTTGACATCATTATGCCAGGAGCCTAATACATCATGAGCCTCGAGATTGATACGATTGGACATGAAATGTGGACCAACGGCTGCAGGCGCAATGAAATTGGTAACTACTGGCCCACTAAAAAACGGCATGGATGCTGTCAGCAGATCAATATGATGGTAGGCTGGAGATCCACCGACCGGACCGAGATCGACATCAAATGCATAGCCAATATTGATCACGCCTCTATCGGTTGTTGGATTAGCACCAACGTCCTTGTTCAAGCTATGTGTTGAAGTAATAGACATCGTCTCACTAGGAGCATATGTAGCTTTGTTGGAGCTAATATCCGTATAGGAATAGATAGCCACTTCGCACCCACCACACCCCCTTGGTCCATAAGTAGTCCCTGCCAAAGTAAGCGCCTGAGCATCAGAAGTATACGAAAGGAACGATAGACCTGAAAATACCAGCAGGAAGAGCTTTGGCATCACTCTGTCACCTTTCTTCATAAGCGATCTACCTCGCCAGAGAGCAGCGAGAGCGAGGATCACAACTACCACTGTCCACATAAGCCACTGTGCCCAGTCGATATTGAGTTTGGATACCGCTGTAGATTTTTCCTCACCTTGTGGAAGAGCATTTTCAACCGCGATTTGGCTTGCATTGAACGATTGTGAAAGACTAGCAAGCGTCGATCCATCAGCGCCCTTGAGTGTTGTCTTCACTATCCCTGCCATACACTTTACTTCCGAAAAAACAACCTCCGCTACCTGACCCTCAAGCAAAGCCGTCCCCTGACCACAGACCTGATCATTCTCTGAACGAAGCTCCATTTCAATTTTGGCACCAGCGAGAGGTGAAGCAGCAGCAGCGACCAAACCCACTAGACTCCCTGTTTTATCGATATCCAAGACAATGTTTTGGATTTGACCAAAGCTCCCTGCCATACGGAACGAAGCCAGGGAAAACCCACCCACCTCATTCCCTCGTATCACGACTGAGTAACGCCCAGGTTTGAAAGCAGGCTTTATATCAGTAGCTACATTGGCCGAGAGCACTACTTCGTCTCTAGAGACAGGCTGAGAAAAGATTGATCCAGTATAGTAACTGACTTTTACACTCTGATCTGATGAACTCGTACAAACCATGCCATCATCAGCGCCTCTGCAGGTAAGGGCGTTCTCAAATGCCCCTCCCAAATCTTTGTCCAGCAGCACCTGGGTTCCCAGGGGCAATCCAGCTACTGTCTCAGCTCTGAGCAATACTTTCACCTTGCCCCTCAAAGAAGCTGGCAACGTGTACTCAAAAGGGAGGGTTTTGGCCTCTCCTTCCATGACCGAAGCTATCTGACCAAGCGACTGAACATCGAGTGTCTGGCCCATTGTATCAATCACCACCACTCCATAGACAATGTCATTCTGCTGACCCATCTTGCCCTGGATGACAAAGGTACCCGTGAGCACCCCGTCCTTTTCCGTCGTCTGGACATCACCCACATTGACATCAGCTACAACCACGGTCTGCACTGAAGATTTTTCGTCAGTAGCGGCTGGTGCTTGCCAATTTTCTGGAGACTGTTCGGCTGCCCCTACCAGGCTTGGGAAAACGAGAAACAGAAAAAGACACGCACCGGTACCAAGGCCAAAGAATAAACGCATAGAGAAGTTTTTATGTTCTTCAGTAGTATACCATAAAAGTTTTGTAAAAAAGAAGAGGCCCGTGTTTGCATTACGCTTACACAGGCCTGGACACTTTGACTCTCTGATCAGGCTTCCCAGCTAGATCATTGAGGGACGAACTCGGCGATGCCGCTTGGACCGACACCCATGCCACTGATCACTCGCGTGATCGTGAGCGATTCGCGGTTAATGACCTGGACCGACCCCCCTTGGTAGTGAGCGTTGGTGACCCAGAGGTCATCCCCCACCCGAGCCAAGTAGATCGGACCGTAGTCGGGCGCGATCTGGATGCGCTTGATCTCGGCCCGGCTGGCCAGGTCATACACCACCACGTAGCGGTAGCCGTCCGCGACATAGAAGTGACCCTTGTCCTCGTCGAGGAGGATAGCGGTCGGTCGCTGGTTGTCGCGGTCGGTGTACCCAGCAAGCGGATAGGTCTCCACGCGATTGTCTGGGTAGACGAGCGACAGACTCCGATCCCCGCCATTGATGACGTAGATGACTCCCGTCGTCTTGTGGACAGCAAAGTCCACCGGCACCGACCCCACGGCGACCGTACGTTCGACGGCGCGGGTTTCCGAGTTGAGCACCCGGAGTTCACCTGGTGTTCCCGGGAGCCAGAGCCCCGCGGGATTATCCCAAGCAGTCAGAGTGGCATTGGTGAGGTAGATCTTCTGTTGGATCTCTTGTGCCCGAGTGGTGTACAGGAGATCGGTAGCGATCGAGTTCTTGGCACCGAGATAGGTCTCTCGCTTGGTCGTCCGGCTCCAGCAGATGAGCTGGTTATTGACGAACAGTTGATTGACCCCTCCGACCGACGCGATAGTTCGCGTCAGCACCGAGCAGAAGTCGTTCCCGCTGAGGAATGCACCTTCGAAATGCCTGAGCTCACTGGTAACACTTGCCACCGTGACAGCATGGTCCTCGAGATCAGCGAAATACAGCTGTCGAGTTGACCAGGGAATCACCACCAGTTGCCCAGTGAGCGAGTCAGCTACCAGGTTCTTGGCCCAGCTGATCGGAGTAAGGAAGTCGATCTTCTGAGTCATGACACCCAGGACTGGATCCACGACGTTGACCGCCTTCGTGTCCATCGGCGCATCTCCCACATACACCACCCGCGGGGATTGCACCGCACGTGTGGTGAAACACGACGTTACCGACTCAGCCAGCGCGTAACCAGCCATGTTCTGGATCCCAGACACCGACAGGCAGTTCTCGGCCCCGAAGAGCCAACGACTGTCCTGCGGGATGATGGTGATCTGTCGGCCTGGGCTATCACAAGCGATCGAAGCGATGATTTTGATGTCATCGCCCAGCTCGGTTGTTCCACCGATGCCAGTGCAGTTGAGCGGCGTATCTGACTGGAACTTGAACACGAACTGGGTGCCCTTGGCCAAGACACCGGTGGCACCATTGGTCGGAGCAGTGCTCGCCACCCGGGGGCGACACCAGTCGTCATTGACCGAGCACTTGTAGGTCTCTTTCAACCCGAAGTACTGGATCACATTGCCGGTGTACGGACCGAGGCCATAGGCCCCATCCACGACACAGGTATTGGCACCACCGCCGAGACAGACAGCGACCCAGGACTGGGTCAGCTCGTAGTACCGGGCGTAGTAGAAGTTGCCATCGGGAGCGAGGATGCTCTCGACAACAATCGACGCCGGCACCGGGAAGAGCGTGGGGAACACGCCTTCGGCCCAGTCGATGAGGGCTGGGTTGGTGAACTCGGTCGGCCGAGTAGCAGCCAAAGCGACAGTCTGAGCCGCCTTGATGCTAGTCGTCGTAGCGGCGGCAGACGCAGCCTTGAAGCTCCCAGAAATCCGAGGCACTGCAGCCGATGAAACGGCCAGGGCCTGCTTCTTTTCGTTGACCGACTGGCCAACTGCTGGAGCACTGAGGGCTTGGGAGGGAAGTGCCTGCTTGGCGATGAAGCCAGCCGGCATGGTGATCTGGGACTTTTGGGGCCCATCCCCGCCACCACAGGCAGAGAGAAGAACGGAAAGCACCGTCACGGCCACAGCCGCGCGGAAAAAACGAAACGCAGCAGCCATGAGGGCCTCCAGAGATTTGATTTGGGTTGTTAAAACCCAATGGGTGGACGAAACGAGGTGAAAATGGGGCCGAAACCCCCTTTTCTCGCTGGCAAAATCATAGCATTTTTTTGTATTTTGTCAAATTGGAAATGGCTTTGGATCAAGAAAAAACCAGCCTTAAAAGACTGGTTGAAGAGCATGGAGGGAACCCTGCAACATAGAGTTACGCCTCGTCTTAGACTGCACTGTCAGCGTGTTTGGTCCTGATTCCAAAGTGGCGCCACAAAATAAGTCCAGCTTCACTCACGAAAACAGCTGGGACAGCCACGGCCACCGAGAGAATAAGGAGCGTAGCCAGTCCTCGAATAAGCGTCTGGTAGGGAGCAAGCCACTGTTCGAGTTTGGTCCAAGGAGTAGCCCAACCACGATCACTATCTGAAGTTGGCGTCTCGACTCCCTGAGGAATGATATTCTCTCGATCCAAAGTAGTAGGCATGACATCCGAAGCTGGGAGTACGGCTGGCACAGGTTTCAGAGTAGGCACTTCGGCTGATACTATTGGCTTGGATTGGGGAGAGAGGGCTCCCCGAGGTGCCCCAAAGAACTGGACCGTAATCGTAGCTGATTCACCTTTCATTTTTCCAGAGACAATAGCAATCCCCGTTTCCTGATACTTCGTGTTTACAATATTGGCTTGATGGGTAGCACTTTTCATCCAGGCTGAGTGCTGCGACTCCGCGCTCTCATAATTGATAGCCAGATTTTCTCCGGCATACTGATAACTATAGCCAGACTGTTTGAGCCAATACCAAGGATTCTCGCCTTTGGGAGAATTGTGCGAGAAGTAGCCATTTTTGAGCATATCCTTGGCCTTGGCCTCGGCGGCTTGGGTGAGGATGGTATTTTCTTTGAGCGGAGCTAATTCTCGAGCTAAACGTTCTTCATTGATAAGCTTAAGGACCGAACTCGGTGTCAAATCAGAGGCTTGGACAGAAGAAAATTGGCCGAGCAAAGCCAAAAGAGCAATAACCAAAAGATTACCGCTTAAAAATTGAAAATCAGAATGGTGCTTTGACTGTGACATAAAAGAAAAACCGGGCTTCACCCGGTTGGAATAACGCTTTTTGGCTTGTAAGAGCCACTTACAGATCAATTATAGCAAATTTTTACCTACTTGTCCATGGTAAACACTATTAGGAGAAAAGCGTATCACCGCGCGGTGGTACATATCAGTAATTTAAAGTGTTTTGATAGCTATTCCTCTACCAGAGCCCCTGCTGTCAACGTCCTACGACACTAGTTACAGTATCAATTTGGTAAACGAGTACTTGTGATGCTACCCGGATCTCTCATGTAGTACTCGCCTCTTCAAATAGGCACTTCAAAAAAATATCTTGCCTCTTTTCTTTGCGTACAGCCCCTTGACTCAAGCCTTTTTTCTTGCTATACTGTCTATGTTGAAGTGAAGAGCGGGTGACTCTCGGGTCACACCGCTTTTTGCTTTTTAACGAGGTCGTAACTTTTAAAAAACACAAAAACAAAATCCTATGGATACACCCATGCCTCTCGCAGCTCATACTGAGGGAGATCAGTGTGAAACGTGTGCCAAGCTCGCGGCTGAGCAAGCTGCCAGCCAAGAAACTTCTTTCGCGTTTCTTTTGGCTCTCGTGCCAGTGCTCTCACTCACCTTCTTTGGGCAGGTTGGCCTTTTGTAAGTCTGGCCCCCTCCTCTCGCCAGGACCGTCCGCGTCCTGGCGTTTTTTTTATGGCCAAAACCCGATAGACCACCAGACCTCATTACACTTCGCAGAGTGTCTCTTACGACTTTTTCTGAACACACGTTTTGCAGCGACACCCGAGCGGTTTAATATAGCCATCAAAATATTCTTTGCCATAGTCGTAGGTAATCTCTTCACCCGCCCTGACTTTCTTCCTCGTTGTAATCATCACGCGGTTTCCCACGAGAATAGCTTCGCTATTGGGTCGGCAGGCATGATTGATATAGCGAGTTGTGTTCCAGCGCGGACTACCGTCGAGGTCCCAGCGGGAATTAATATTGAATACATAGCGATTGCGATCCTCGAGCTTATCACCCTCCTCGACTGAGATGAGCCACCCACCATACTCGATCACTC
>CAZOFS010000013.1:0-32470 GCA_964579335.1 uncultured Bdellovibrionales bacterium | reverse complement strand
ATACCGGGTCTCCGTATGGTAAACTAGCTATACGAGGAGTAAGAAGTGAGGAGTGTACATACAACTCACCAATACTCTCTTCTCAATACCAAATACTACATTCTAAATCCAAAACAATATGAGTACTATCGACTATACACAACTCCGAGCTGATCTTATTGAGGAATTGGCTCTCTCAGGGCTTGCACCAGAGAAGCAGGATGAGCTTTTGAACAAAATGCTCGAGGCCCTCCTCAAGCGCATCTTTATGAACACTATGGAACGTCTTGGTGAGGCGGGGGTAGATGAATACGAAAAGCTGATCGAGAATGACAAAACCGAAGAGAAGGATGTAGCGGCTTTTCTCGAGGCCAAGATTCCTGATTATGATAGCTTTGTGAATGGCATCGTGGATCAGTTTAAGAAAGATATCAAAGCCGTGGCGACTGCCTAAGGTTGAGATGGTGAGAAATTGCTAATGGATAATTGATGATTGATCTATGGCTGAAGAAATTACAGAACCAGTCGTTCCGGAAGTCGCGCCAGAACTCTCCCTCCCCACTTCGTCACCAGAAGCTACTCCTACACTAGAAACTGAACCGGTGGTAGAGGCCAAAATGGATCGGGGGAGTGAACAGTACGCTAAAATCCTTTCGCAGGTCAGCACGCAGACGAGTGCTACGGATGATGAAGTCAATCAGGATGCGACAGCGGTAGGAGCGCTCGAGGAGGCTGAAAAGAAGGTGCATACCCTGGTGGAGCTCGCGCAGGTCAAGGGAGTAGCTCACGCGGTGCGAGTGGCCAAGCGGATGAATGACCTCTATGTACTCGATACGATGCATGATGAGCTGGCTGATAAGCTGTACGATGGACTCTTGGCCAAGGGATTGATTACGAAAGAGTAAATGTAGCTCGTTTTTCGTTTGGACCATTGTCGGAACCTTCTTCTCTCTGATCGTCAGAACGCTCGCGGTCCTACAAAGGTCTCGGCGATTTGTTTGAAGAAGGTTGGCAAGTAGTCTTGTGTCTCAAAGAGAGTTTGAAATTAAAACAAATATGGACAGTGGGGGATTTGATTTGGGAATGATACTCTGGCCGCTCGCTTTTGTTTCGGGCGGCCTGGCTTTGCTTTCGGGTGTTCTCCTTATCGTGCGAAGCTTCCTCCTCCTACGTTTCGAGGTGGCACAGTCACTCAATACTGACCTCGAAGTGGTGCAAGTGAGTCGGGTCAAGACCGATGAGAGTAAACCCAAGGGTGGTGAAGAGTGGCGTGAGGAAATCAAAGGAATGGAGCAGCTTCTTACGTCGCTTGCGTCACTCAAACGAGTCGTGCCTTGGTGGCAGCATTTTTTCTTTACACCACCTCACCTCATCTTTGAGATTGCCAACCCATCATCGAGTGAGGAGATTTTCTTCTACCTCTCAGTGCCCAAGCGCTTTCGAGAGAGTGTCGAGAAGCAGATTCATAGCTTCTTTCCGCATGCCGTGGTAGAAAAAGTCTCTGAGTACACTATCTTCTCGCCAGCTGGGAAAACCGCAACCGCTACCCTCTCGCTCAAAGAAAGCGCCGCACTTCCACTCAAAACCTACAAGACGCTCTCTGTCGACCCTTTGAATGAAATTTCCAACTCGCTCTCCAAGCTCGATACGGTTACCGAAGGAGCTTCGATTCAAATTGTCCTTGCCCCCGCTCCGGCTCATTGGCGCAAAACAAGCCGGCATATCGCAGAGAAGATGCAAGAGGGAAAACGTCTTCGGGATGCTCATCCTGAGTCGGTAGCAGCCAAAATTGGAAAAGGGGTGCTTCAGGGTGCAGGTCAGGTCTTACTTCAGCAGAATGCCAAGGAGCAGAAGCAGGCGGAAGAAAAACACGTAGCTCTCACGCCTGAGGAACAGGAACTCGTCAAAACGATCGATAGCAAGGCGAGCCAGGCGGCTTTCTCGGTCAATATTCGTCTTCTCACCTCAGCGGCGACCGAGGAGCGAGCCGAAGAAATCTTGGCGCATCTCGAAAACGCCTTTAGTCAATTTGAAAATCCCGAAATCAATGCCTTGCGTTCTCGGCGGGCCAAGCGCTCCAAACAGATAGCCTATGATTATATCTTCCGTAACTTTAGTCCCGAGACGAGTATTCTCCTTTCGGCCGAAGAGCTGGCGAGCATCTTTCACTTTCCTATTTCAACCACTGAAACGCCCAAGATCAAATGGCTCAAAGCGGGGAGTGCTCCACCCCCCATCAACATTCCCAAAGAAGGCATTCTCCTTGGCTACAATGATTATCGTGGAGCCCAGTCTGAGATTCGGATTACCGACAATGATCGCCGTCGTCACATGTACGTGATCGGGCAAACCGGTGTCGGAAAGTCCAATTATCTCCAGGAAATGGCCAAGAAGGACGCCCGGGCCGGGAAGGGCTTCTGCTTTATCGATCCCCATGGTGATGCGATCGAAGATATCCTTACAGCCATTCCCAAGGAGCGGGCCGAGGATGTGATCGTCTTTGATCCAAGTGACGTAGCACGCCCGATCGGACTCAATATGCTCGAGTATGACCCAGAGCGACCCGAGCAGAAAACCTTTGTTATCAATGAAATGATCGGTATTTTCGACCAGCTCTATGATATGAAGGCGACGGGTGGTCCGATGTTTGAACAGTATATGCGAAACGCCATGCTTCTCGTCATGGAGGATCCAGGGAGTGGCTCGACGCTTATGGAAATCCCCAAGGTCTTGGCTGATGAGGAATTCCGACGCTACAAGCTCAGTAAGTGCAATAACCCCATCGTCCGTGACTTCTGGCTCAAGGAAGCCGAGAAGGCTGGTGGGGAAGCGGCGCTCGCCAATATGGTGCCGTATATCACCTCCAAACTTACGGCGTTTATCAGTAACGACATGATGCGGCCGATTATTGCCCAACAGGTGAGTACGATCAATTTCCGTGAAGCCATGGATGAGGGCAAGATCATTCTCATCAATCTTTCCAAAGGGAAAATCGGTGAAATCAATGCCCGGCTCCTCGGGATGGTGATCGTGGGCAAAATCCTCATGGCGGCTCTCTCACGGGTCAATCAGCCCGAAGCAGATCGGCGGGACTTCTACCTCTACCTCGATGAATTCCAAAATGTGACGACGACCTCGATCGCCCAGATTCTCTCCGAAGCGCGCAAGTATCGACTCATTCTCATCCTCGCACATCAATTCATCGGCCAGCTCAAAGAAGAAATTTCCAAGGCCGTGTTTGGCAATGTCGGCTCACTAGTTTCATTCCGTGTCGGACCCGAAGACGCTGATTTTCTCGAGAAACAGTTTGCACCTGTCTTTACGGCCCAGGATATCGTCAATGTCGACAACTACAACTGCTTTGTCCGGCTCCTCATGAACAATGAACTCACCAAGCCGTTCAATATGAAAACTTATCCACCGACCACGGGGGATCAGGAGGTGGCCAATGCCCTCAAAGAGCTCTCGCGCCTCCGCTATGGTCGGGATGCCACGATCGTGAATCGGGAAATCATGTCCCGGATCAAGCTCGCCGAAGCTCCTCGCCCGGCTGCTTCGCCTCAAATCTAGGGTTTCTTTCCAGAATATTTGAGGTAAGAAGGCTTATCTAAGCCTCTTTTTACTCTAGACAAAACTGGAAAACAGTGTATAATGCATAGCTGTAACTTAACAAGCATTTGGCCGGAGCCAAGAGGGTTTTCCTACTCAGGAAAGCCTTGCTGGCTCCGGCAAACTAGCAGTTTCGCTGGCCCGAGAGCAGCCCTCCCTTCGGGGAACGGCACTATGATACCGGGTCAAAGGAGGCCCGCATCATGTCACACCTTGTTACTGCGGCTCAGGTTCGCAAGTTCTTGGAGTCCATTGACGGTTTTCCGGCCTGGCGATTCCAGCAGATCGGATTCCCTCTGGTGCACTTGATGGTCGAGTGCGTCCGGGATCCGGAGTACCGCTTGCCCAATCTGAAGGTGCTGCGTCAGGCATTGCGCCTGCCATGCAAGATCGAGGAAACCTGGGCGACGATCGACTGGTCCGAGCGTCAACTGGCGGTCCGTGACGGCTCTGCCTGCATCGGCCGACCGGCCAACAAGTACCGGACCGTTCTGGCTCGGCTGTGGCCGGTTGACTTGGGGTTTGAAACCCCCCCTCCCTTTGAGGAGGCTCATGAACGGGCCATTTCGTACGGCTATGAGCTGGTTTCGCAGGGAGCCTTTGATCAGCTGATGCAGGCGCCGTCGCGGTTCAATCCACCGGGACTGGTGGGGGTTTTCCCCAAGAAGTCGGTTTATGCGCCCGAGCTTCAGAAAGTCTTGGTCGATCGGGATGGCCATTTGCGGTGGTCAGGTCCCACGAGTGGGATCATGACTGCTGACAGTTCGATTACAGTGGCGGTCAGTACGACGCCACTCCCCGCCATTCGCTAAGGGGACGAACATGACAGTTTTGCAACAGCCTGTGAGCATGCAATCCAAGCCCTGGTGCGAGATTGGGGGCTACGCAGTGTGGCGCTTCAGTCACAGACCGAATGAGTTGCCGACACAGGTAATCCGTCGTGTCGTAACGAGTGGTCGCTATGGCTACTGTCCCAACCATGTCGTCGACGCCATCATCGAGCTGAAGCGCTCGTCCAATACGGGGCACATCATCACTCCCATCAGCCCGGGTGTGAGGCGTATCCTTCAGGTCCTCGGCGATCGTCGCATCATCGAGGTGCCCGAAGCGGCTTTTGACTTCTATGCGATGCCTTGGAACATCGCGGTCGTCGCTCGGTAATCCCGAGGTGGGCTCAAGAGCTCACTCAAACTTCCCGCGCGGTAGCGATGCTACTGCGCGGGAAAGTCTTTTCTATACGACTTTTGTATATTTTTTTATACTAAACATTCTTCAATTTTGCTCGACCGAGCGGAGTGAGGAAGGATCACCAGGGGGCATACTTGGGGAAAAGGGGGAGGTTTACAAAAGGGGTCTGAGGCGCTACTCTGGAGGCGTTCCTTAGAGCCCCAGGGTTGGCCGTCTGGCCCCTCTGGATTGTTGATTACCTTGAACAAAGAGGTGAAGGCCATGGACAATGTTCTAAAGGATGGCCTCGACCTAGAAGTTCGAAGCCCAGAAAGTCTCCGAAAAGAGGTAGTAACACGGTTAGAACAGATGATCAGGGCAGTGCTACCCAAGCAAGCTCCTGGCAAGTGGCGTCTTGATGTGATGAACGAGTACAAACCGTTCCAACACTCCTCTCAATACCACCTGCATATCGAGTCATTGGGGGACACACCGACGCTACTGCATGTGGCCGCAAGATCAACCCTTGGAGTTGGTGGGGCTATCTCAGGCACACTGCGTATCCCAATCGGTATACATCGATTGCAGTTGCTACAAGCCATCTTGCCGGTGGTTAGTGATTTCAACCGGAAAAGCTGGAATGGGGTACTTGCGATTGAAGTAAGGAGTGTGATGTTCAGTGCTGGGAAATCAGCGGTGAAGACGCCTCCAAAGCCTTCAAAGCCGACTCAGCTAGTCGACGAAAGTATCTCAGCTCCTGGAGTGAGGCCAGCATCAGTAGATGGTCGGACGGCGATAGAGAGTGAGAGAAAGCGGTTGGGGTATGAGGGAGTAGGGATGCCTTCTCGTTTGGTCTCGAGACCAAGGTCTACGGACGGAGCGAGTGGCATCCATCCGATAGTTGCGGAGAAACCTCCGGTCCCGCCCAAATCTTCGGTGCCTCCACCCGTAGCCCCAGCCGCACCGCCAGTTCCGAGTCTGCCAGACTCGACTCTCCGCGATGAAGGAAATGCAGTTCCGACTACAGCTCCCTTAGCTCCACTTCCGAGCCAATTAGCTCCAACCAGTACAAGAAAGGAGGCAGATATGTCTGCTCAGTCGTTTGATCGAACCAAGCTGGAACAATGCTTGGTCGATGTTCTCAAGAACGCTAGCGATGGTGTCTTCACTGGAGAGCACATTGCCCGGGCCGTCAAGAGTAGCTTCCCTGATCATCCGCCCAAGGGATTGGCAGGACGAGTGCTCCTCACCTGGGAAGGGTCCAGGTGGACGCGTCGTGTAGCTCCCAGCACCTTTCAAGTTGAGCAGTCGTTCCTGGATACACACCAGGAAGAGATTGGGGGAATCACCTTGGTGGTCCGGGAAAAATTGCATCGTGCCAAGCCGAAGCCGAGAGCTTCTGCCAAGATGAATGATGCAGAAGCGCCGGTTGCCGGGCCTGCTCCAGTCAAGCAAGTTGATCCCATTAAATTCCTAATGGCAAAGCGGGTAGCACTCGAACAGGATGTCGTAGCTGCTCAAGAGGCTCTCCGCTTATTTGATGAAGGACTTCGGACGCAACTGGGTCCCTTGGCGGAGAAACTCTATCCGGACAAGTTCAAGACTTCTGATTGAGTCAAACCCGTGCCGTGGCAACTGCCATGGCACGGGGAGTCTTTTTTATACGGAATACTTAGGGAAGTTGGAAGGTGAAAACTCCACTTGGACGAACAATGAGGAGAGCATTATTTGATGTAGTGAGGAGGCCGCTCGCTTCTCCAAAGGAATTGTGGAAATACTGAGCGACGAGGGTGCCACTAGGGGACCAACGGACAATACGTTCATGACTCGGATCGAGGACGAGGACATCGCCAGTAGTTTGATCGAAAGTAAAAGCTTTGATAGTAAGAGGCTCTGTGGTTCCACCAAATGTCGTACTCGTTTTCTGGCCACGTTCATAGAGGCCGAGAGTATTGTCTTCTCCAATGAGAGCGATACTATCGGAAACGACGAGGGGTGACTCTCGACTCAGTTTGAAGGTTTCGCGTGACCATTTGGTTGGGGTACCAAAGCCTCCTTCGGCTCGAGGGAAACGGTAGAGAGTGCCGGCTTCTCGATCGAGGACATAGAGATAGGTGAGGTAAACTCCGATGGCATCGACCGTGACTTCGGCAGGGAGAGGGAGGGTGCTCGGAGTGAACTTTTTATTGGCTATGGTGTACATATGGAGCGTGCCCGATGTTCCGAGGAGAAAGAGTGCATCGAGGTCGTCCATGGCAGTAGCGAGACGAATAGTCTCAGGTGTGTTGATGGCCTCGCTGGTTTGAATATTGACTACTTGATCGGCTGTGATTCCAAATGGGGTGCCGTTGAGTGTGGTGAGCGCGATTACTTGTTTCCCTGGAGTGGCGAGCACTCGACCATCAGCGAGGCGGTTAGCCAAAGGCTCATCGGTTTCTGGAGCTTTTTTGGCTACCACACTCTCATCTGGAGGTGGGGTTATGGCTGGAGTTTCGAGTGGAGTATCCCAGAGGGTTGAGCGGTTGAGATAGAAGAATGTTCCCAAACCAAGTGCGAGTACGATTACTCCAATCCCGAGTGTTCTCGAGCGATTGAATTGATTCAATCCTTGCCACCAGGCAGTCAACCGGGTAAAACAGTGCTTGAGAAACTGAGTGATCTGGGTGGTACGCTGTTTCATCCAGCCAATGCCTGATGTTACAGCCGTCTTCCAAGCAGCTGGCTTGGTAGAGGAGATGATTTCTCTTTGGGGCTGAGACGAAGCTCCCAAGGAAGGCATGGAGGGAGCAAAGCGAGCCAGGCGCCCTTTGATTTCACTCATGCGTGGGAGAGTTGAGGCGATAGCTGGAAGCGTGATAGGCGATGGAGCCTCTTTCTGGACCGGAGTAGTTGGTGAGACTGGTGGAACTTGTGGGGTGGTAGGGCGAAGAGCTTCTCGAGCCTGCTTTCTTTTTGCCTGTACCTCACGCCAGTGGCGAAGGAGTGAACGCGAACGTCGACCAATGTGGCGGCCAAGATTACCCAAGTGAGTCCCGATTTCTCTCCACCAAAAGCCAAGGTTTTTGCGTGTGCGCCGACCAAAACGGTAGAACTTCTCTTTTTCTATTTGCGAACGATGTGAAAAGGTTTGTGACCAGAATGCAAGACGGACCAGCAATTGATTGGTTGAGGCTTCGGCGGTCTCCGTCTCACCTTGGAGATAGATGTGGCCAGTTTTTGTATCGATATACTCCTTTTCTCTTTCAGGTGCGGCAGCAGGAGCTTTGGCGGCCATGGATTGTTCAGCAGCCTGGATACGGGCGATACGAGCTTGTTCGAAGGTTCGTCCGCTCCACACATTTTCGAGCGTTGTGGCAGTCTCTGGACTCGTCGTTTCTTTTTTGGGAGCAGGGAGGGATTCGCTAGTGATACTTACCATGACAGCACCAGCGATGGGGAGTTCATTGATGAGGGCGGTACGGAGAAATTGCTCGAAGGCCTCGGGGCCAAGGCGGGCGAGATTGCGTTTGAGATCATCGGGGGTAAAGAGTGTCCATACGGCTGGTGAAAGGGCGAGGAGGACATCATGGTCCATGAGCTTGCCACTAGCTACCTCGGTGAAGGTTTTGAGCGGGTGGGGCTCACTCAGGCTATCAGCCAAACCATCACTAATCGGGCGCAGCATTTCATCGCGAGAGAGTGAGAGGACGCCATCGCCGGTAGCCGAGAAGTACATTGTGTCATGGCTAATAGCAGCAATCACTCCATGGAGGTGTCCAAGCCAAGAAATATTACCTTCTTTGGCAATCTCGGCGAGAGCCACATTGACTTTGTGGAGGGTAGTTTCGAAACCATCTTCTACTTCGCGCCGCGGATTGGCAAAGTATTCTTTTTTGGCGACCGATGCCAGGAAATTGACGATATAGGCTGCGTCTTCGTCATGCACTTCCACCTCAAAAAAACCAAAGAGCGTCCCCAGGGTTCGACCGGCGACATTGTCACTCTTGTGATGAAAAGCGATGATGTAGGGTTCGGCATGCTTGCCGCTTCCAACTGTAATCGCGTGAAAAGCATAACGAAGCGAAGAGAGTGTCTTCCCTTCCCTTTTGCGTGGGGATTTTTCTTTCATACAAATGATATTATACCATACTTGGTTCAGTTTTTGTGCATTTCAGCGCTCAATCAAGCCATGAAAGGGGAGGATGTATTTTGACGCAGCGTTGCTCAATCGGCTATACTGAGACAGATTTCCTTTATCCTTTTTTGTTGCCCTATGTCAGTCACGCTGTTTGAATCGTTGTTTGGATCGCGGGTACGGGCTCGGTTGATTCGTTTTTTCACCATGAATCCCGAAGGGGAATTTGGAACCAGTGATATTGCTGAGCGCACGCTCCTCTCGCGCAATGATGTGTCGCGGGAAGCCAAGAAGTTGGCTAAGATGAAATTTATTCATGAGCGTTCGCGTCAGGGTAAGCGGTTTTATGTGAGCAATACGGACTTCCCTTTCTATATAGAACTCAAGTCGCTCGTCTCCAAGCTCAATGTCAATGCCGAGGCTCGCGTATTTCGCAAGCTCAAAACTATCGGTGAAGTGAAACTTATTCTCATTAGTGGACTATTTCTCAATTACCCCAAGGCCAAGGTAGATATGATACTCGTGGTCAACAACCTCAATCGAGCCAAACTCCGCCAAGCCGTTTCCCATCTCGAGGCCGAAGTAGGGAAGGAAGTGCGCTTTGTCCTCATGAATAGCGAAGAACTTCAGTATCGCCTCAATATGCTGGACCGCTTTTTTATCGAATTTCTCGAAGGGCCCTACGAAGAAGTAGTCAACAAAGTAGCCGAGCTCAAGCGTTTTGTTGCTGGCATTCGTAAGTAAGCTCTATGAATGAGATGGGATTACTCATCGGGGTACTGGTACTCGTGGGAGGGACTGCTTTTGGGTTCTTCTTCTTGAAGTTGCGAGCTAGGGATGAGAGCGTCAAGGAACGTGAATTTGAAGAGCGTTTGCGGACTTTTGACCAGGGGGTACGCCAGGATATGCATCAATTTTCGCAGTCGCTGACCCAGGAGCTCCATCACCTGCGTGAAACACTCGATAAACGGCTCAATGACAATACTGAGCGCCTCGACAAACGACTCGAGAACGCTGGTCGATCCTATGTCGATGTGCAGAAGCAGTTGGTTGAGGTGACCAAGATGAATCAGGCTATCCTCGAAGTGACCAAAGATGTAGCATCCCTCCAGGATATTTTGAAGGCGCCCAAGATTCGCGGTGGCTTTGGCGAACTCATGCTCAATGATCTCTTGGGGCAGATGCTCGCACCCGATCATTTCGTTATCCAGCATACGTTCAAAAGTGGCGAGACCGTGGATGCTCTCATTACGCTCCGGGGAGGTTCGATTAGTGTTGATTCCAAGTTTCCTCTCGAGAATTTCAAGCGACTCATTGCCCTTCCTGAGGGGAGTGAACGCCAGGGAGCCAGGCGCCAATTCCTTTCCGATGTCAAAAAACATGTGGATGCGATCGCTACCAAGTACATTGTCCCAAGTGAAGGAACGATTGACCTTGCGCTTATGTATATTCCAGCTGAAAATGTCTACTACGAGACGATTATCAAAGAAGACGGGGATAGTGGGCTCTATGAGTACTTCAATCAGAAGCATGTGGTACCGGTCTCACCCAATTCGTTCTATGCCTACCTCAAAACCATCATGTATGGGCTCCAGGGTATGCGGATCGAAAAGCGAGCCAAGGAGATGTTTGTCGAACTTGAGCGCCTGGGGCGGGAGTTTGGCAAATTTGAAGCGGACTTTGAAGTCTTGGGCAAGCATATCGGCAATACCCACAAGAAATACGAAGAAACTGAAAAACGCTTACTCCGTCTCGGGGAGCAGTTTGAGCGCACTCGTCTGACGGGTGACGGAGAGACTCAAGTGATTCCTGAGGCAACCCAGCCCTCATCTACACTCATATGAACCCCTTCTCACATTTTTTTCAAACGAAAGACGTAGCGTTGCCGCATTGGCTCGCTCGTTTTGCTGTGAGACTCTCTCTGATCGGATCTGTACTCATTCATCTCGTCGCTATTGGACTTTTGTGGTGGCTGGTACAGTCACGCGAAGACCTGGTGATCCTCCGCTACAATGCCTATCTCGGGATCGATCTCTTGGGAGTATGGTGGCAACTTTTTCTCGTGCCAGGAGTAACCTTTTTCTTTGTACTCTTCAATACGGGTCTCTCGCGACTCCTTACCAAGCGGGGGTACTCAACTCTCGGTGGACTCCTCCTCTTTGGGAACCTCCTCCTCTCAGGGGCAGCGGTAGTGGTGGCTCTCGCTCTCTCGTTTATCAATGTCTGACATGAGCTTTTTTCAATCAGTTACACCTGATCTCTTCGCTGATCTGGGTTTATTGCTGCTTTCGGCTTGGATAGCGACCCTTGGCCTTGGGATACTCCTTGGGCGACTTCCCTGGTTTCGTTTACCCGTGCCACGGCTTGAGATCGGGCGTATTGCCACTACTCACCCTCGATACTTTCGGCTCGGAGGGGTTGCAATTGCCTTTGGACTGATAGTAGCTTTTGGGTTGGACGCACGTTTAGTTTGGGACAATGCTCTCATGACTTTGGTCGTTGGAGCTAGCCTAGCGTTTGCTCTGGGACTCATTGACGATATATGGCCCTTGCATTGGTGTCTCCAGCTTCTCGGACAAATAGTGCTTGGCCTTCTCTTGGTTCAAGCAGGGATGGTGATTGCCACCCTTCACTTGGGAGGAGGGTGGATGCTCGATTTGAGGGCTTGGTCTATGCCGGGATTACCACTCTTAGCAACGGTGTTCTGGGTGGTGCTCGTGATGAATGCGATCAACTGGATCGACGGAGCCGATGGTCTTATGGGTTCGGTGCTGGTTGTTGCTTGTCTCGCGCTCTGTATCCTGAGCTTCAAACCAGAAGTCAATCAACCAGCTTTTGCCATCATCATGAGTATGCTCATTGGAGCTTTGATCGGATTCCTTTTTCTCAACTGGTCTCCAGCTCGCTTGGTGGCGGGGACAAGTGGTACGGCGCTTCTCGGCTTCCTTATTGCAGCTCTCTCAGTTTATGCTGGGACCAAGGTCGCGACAGCCCTCCTTGTTTTGGTTATCCCTATTTTGGACCTCTTTGCGGTGATTTTGACACGCTTGCGGCTCGGGCGTTCACTCTTTCTCCCAGGCCAAGAACATTTGCATCACATCCTTCTCCGTCTCGGATTTTCTTCACGCTCGATCGCGCTCATCTACGGGGGTGTGACGGGACTTTTGGCAGTTCTTGCTCTCTCGCTTGAGCTCTGGGCCAAAATTTGGGTGCTGGTGGTAGTTGGGAGTCTCTTTTTTGGCATGCTAGGATGGATGCAATGGATACTCACTCAACAACTCAAAACCCAGGGAGAGTGATGGTTAAACGAGAGAAAAAATTTTCCTCGTTTGGATTGACTATGTTTGTGATAACCCTGGTAGTAGCTGGGGGGTGGTACATTGATCATTCTTCGCAATCTCAAAGCGCGACAGAACAGATCACTATCGATGGCAAGACCTGGCAGAGTATCGGGAAGGCTACTAATGATGAAGCTCGGGAACGTGGTTTATCCCATCGCCCATCACTTGAACGAGGGACGGGAATGCTCTTCGTGTTCGATACCCCTGGGAAATACGGCTTTTGGATGAAGGATATGCAGTTCCCGATCGATATTATCTTTATTCATGAGGGTGTGGTGGATGCAGTCGCTCGGGATCGATCTCCAGGTGATCTCAGCCCTGTTTTCCCGGCCACTGTTGCTGACCAGGTGTTCGAGGTCAATGCCGGAGAAGCCGAGGACATCCAGCCGGGGGATGGAGTGGTGTTGGAAGTGTACTAATAAAAGTGTTTTCATAAAGCAAAAACCCCCGATTTCGGGGGTTTTTGAGCAATTGCGATCAAAGAACGAGAGGTACAGGGAACAATTACGAACGATAGGCACTGACACGCTCAGCATACTTGCTGAGATGCTTGAGTTGTCCATCAGTGAGTGACTTGGACTGATCGATAGCCTGACGGATCATATCCTTCGAGAATTCGAGTGACTGACCGGGAGCGAGATGCTTACTGCCAGAAACTTGCTTACGGAGATAATCTTCGATATACACTTTGTGAGCACCGGTAAGTGATGAGTCAGGGGTCTTCTCGAGGTAGTGCATGAGAGCAGCTCGAGCGAGATGAGTTGATCCATCACCACGAATAGCGGTCTCAACAAATGAGCTCGCAGTTTCCTGGCTGGTCTCGGCTGGGCGGATAACAGGCTCAGTAGTGGTGTCTGTGTTCTTCACATCAGTACCAGTAGTCGCTTCGTCAGTCATTTCGTCCAACACTTCGTCGGTGAGAGCGGCAGTATCAGTGTCCTTCAGTGTATCTTCTGCAGTGCGCTGAGAGTAGGAGTAAATACCGAGAGCGATCGCGGCAACGATAAAGATGCTGACGATAACTCGCAAATTCTCCTGAACCCAGGTTTTAGCCTGGTCTCCGAGGCGCTCTTCTCCATCATAGTGGTTTTCTTCCATATTGAGGTCACCTCTCTTCCTAGTTTATAGATTAGTTTGTGAACGTGCTGCTTGCGTTGAAGCTAGAATCGGGAGAGTACCCCCTATCTTTTGGTCGGGGAACTCTTACGACCCCCTTCGTTCACCATAGTAGAGTGCCTCGGGGAGGGTGTCAATCTCGACAAAATCCCTTAAATGAGCCGTAATTTTACCTTTTTGGAAGGGGATTAGGATAGAACTTTTTAACATGAGCGGTGGAGAGAAGATTGGCAGTAATACTTTCTCAGCTTTTCAAATAGAGATATATTTTTGTGTAAGATATCAAGCATTTCTGTAAGGAGGGCATTGAGTGTCGGTAAAATTTTTCGAGGGGAGATCAACTCTCCTTAATATTTTTTATTACACTGCTGCATTTCTTTAATCAAATGACTATTGTATCCTAAGTAAAAACTTTTTCTCAAAAGAAATTATGTTTTAGGGGTTGACCCCGTTATACGGAGCGCTATAGATTCTCATTCACACTGTTTTTTTGGTGATAGCGTCTGCGGCTTATACCGATTACTCTTTTATTTTTTGTTTCTAAATTGCGTAACGGGGTTGACAGAAATTTTTTTCGCTTTGCATTTTTAAAAAAGAGAGTATAATAAAAATACGTGTGAAAAAATTCACACAAATATATACAAGACAAAACTTTGTTTTGTAGTTAAACAGAAAAAAACATCGCGTTCTGTAAACGTACAGAAGCGAAAACACAAACTGGAAGGAGGTGACCTACAATATGGCAAAAAAGAAAAAGGCCGCAAAGAAGAAAGGCACCAAGAAGAAGGCTACTAAGAAGCGCCGATAGTTCTGGTGATTCTGTCTTCAGAAACTAAAAGCCCTGGTATCACTACCTGGGCTTTTAGTTTTCTCAGTTTTCTTCTTTAGAAAGAGCCGGTGACGAGGCGTGGTCGTCCGGTGAGGTCAGCAAGGATCTGAAAGTGGGCGATGCCTTGCTCTGAGAGGAGGTCAGAGATGAGCGTGGCCTGTTCGGGGCTTATTTCAAGCCAAAAAGTGATTTTTTTCGGCTTGGCGAGAGTTCGTAATTGGACGAGGAGTTTTCGGTAATGATCGAGCCCGTCCACCCCACTCACGAGCGCAGTTTTGGGTTCATAGTTTTGCACGGTTGGCTCAGTTTCCGTATAGAGCTTATCTGAGAGATAGGGGAGATTGGCGAGGATGATGAGCTCATCAAACGGTTTCAATGGCTGCTCAATATTTTTCAACAAATTAGATTGAACAAAAGTAATTTCCTGTGCTACTCTATGTCGCTCAGCATTCTTCTTGGCTATGCTCAGAGCACGCTTTGAAATATCAGTAGCAAAAAACTTGAAACTTGAAAATTGAAACTTGAAACTTGATTCGAGCAATGACTTCAGCACCGAGATAGCAATACAACCACTGCCTGTTCCGATATCTATCACAGCTATCTTCTCATTTTTTATTTTTGATTTTTTATTTTTGATATGGTTGAGGGTAGACTCGACCAGAAGTTCAGTTTCTGGCCGGGGAATGAGGGTAGAGCGATTGACTGAGAAGGGGAGACCAAAGAATTCTTTTTCACCGAGTATATAGGCGAGTGGTTTGTTGGCCTCACGTTCTTTAATAAAGCGCTTAATTTTTTCTTCTTGGCGCTTCAAAACCTGAGTTTCAGGATGGGCCAAAAGAAAAGTACGATCCTTTTTGAGGACCGCCCCAATGATAACTTCTCGGTCAAGGGTCTCAATACGGCCCAAGCGTAATACTTCCTGAACCGTCATAGTTACCCTTTCTTCTCCTCAGCCTCGATTTTCATGCGAATGTCTTCGGCCTCGAGGGCGTCGAGGATAGGCCCGAGGTTGCCGCCGATAATACCTGGGATATTGCTCCAGTTCTGGTGGATACGGTGGTCAGTGATGCGATCCTGAGGGAAATTGTAGGTACGAATTTTTTCACTGCGGTCACCGCTCCCAATTTGGCTTTTGCGTGTGTCACCAAGTTCCTTCATCTGGCGCTCTTCCTCGGCTTCCCAGAGACGGGCGCGCAGCACCTTCATGGCTTTCTCACGGTTTTTGATCTGTGATTTCTCGTCTTGGCAACTCACCACAACTCCCGTAGGGAGATGGGTGATGCGGACTGCGCTGTAGGTGGTATTGACCGACTGACCACCAGGGCCTGATGAGCAGAACGTGTCGATGCGGAGATCCTCATTCCGAACCGTGATTTCGATATCATCTACCTGCGGGAGAACAGCTACCGTCACGGTCGACGTATGCACGCGGCCCATTTTCTCAGTTTCGGGAACGCGCTGGACACGATGGACGCCGGATTCATATTTGAACTTTCGGTACACCGACATATCACTTCGCCCGCGATTGACTTCAAACGTCACTTCCTTGAATCCACCTGCCTCGGTTTGGTGCGAGTCGAGGAGCGTTGTTTGCCAGCCGAGAGCTTCGGCATAGCGGGCATACATGCGGAAGAGCTCGGCTGCAAAGAGGCTGGCCTCGTCGCCACCGGCTCCAGCGCGGATTTCGACGATGATGTCTTTATCGTCGTTTTTGTCCTTGGGGAGGAGGAGCTTGGTGAGTTCTTGCTCGAGCATTTCTTTTTCTTTTGAAAGGGCGATATTGTCTTCGAGAGCCATAGCTTTGAGCTCAGGGTCAGCGTCCCCCTGAGTGAGCCCGGCATTGTCACGGAGACTCTGCTCTACCACCTTGAGCCGAGCCACTTTTTCCATAATAGTATCAAGCTCCGCTTTGCGTCGGCCGAGCGTCATGAGCTTTTTGGGATCGCTCAATGTAGCGCTCTCCGAGAGTTCACGCTCAATTTCACTGTGTTCGGCTTCAATTTTGCTAATAAGATCTTGCATACTTCTTCGCTTAGACTACCTTTCTTTCTTATCTCTGGCAATTTACACCCTTCGACGGGCTCGGGGTCATTCAAGATTTCTTGAATGAAAAAATCCGCCTACATCACTTCGTGAAGTACAGTCGGACAGGCGACCAAACAACACAAAGTTTTGTGGACGGATCTTGAAACTAAGCCTCGGACTGCTTGGCTTTCTTTTCGGCGGTAGCCTTTACGGCCTTGCCTTCTTTCTTTTCGATCTCGGCTTTTTTGGCGCGCTCTTTCACGACGGCGGCGTGGGCGGCAGCTTTCTTTTCGGCTCGCTCGGCCAATTTCTTGAAGCGGTCGACACGACCACCAGTATCGACGAATTTCTTCTCACCGGTGTAGAACGGATGGCAGTTGGAGCAGATTTCGGTAGCGATTTTGGGGATGGTCGAACCAGTGACAAATGTCTTGCCACAAACGCAAGTGACGGTCGCTTCGTCGTAGTAGGTTGGGTGGATAGCCGTTTGCATAAAAGCGTAATTCAAACAAAGCTCTTACGATGAGCTTGATCAGTAATGGAAAGAGTCTAGCATACGATTTCTGAATTGACAAGAGTCAGACTTGTCCCTATACTGGGAACGCTCATCTCAGCGGGACTTTTAGTACAATCCCTGAGAAATCCAGCCTCTTTCTTTCGTTAGCCACTCTTCCTGCCCCCAGTCTCTCTGAGGGTTACGGGTGGTCCAAAGAGAAAGAGAAGTAATTTATCCTAAGGAAACTCTATGAGTCAAACCGAAGGGGCCCCCGTGGTCCCGGCTGTGCCTATCCGCGCCCTCGAACGCGATTATTTCGGGAACTTTAATTTTGACACAGTGGACGTGAGTGTCGAGGCGCTCCTCAAGGCAGGAGTGCACTTTGGTCATGTCAGTTCACGCCGTCATCCTCGGATGGAAGAGTATATCTTCACCACCAGGAAGAATATCTCTATCATGAATTTGGAGAAGACGGCCGAGCGACTCGAAGCCGCGGTGCAGTTTCTCGAAACAACCGTGAAGAGTGGGAAGTCTATCCTCTTCGTCGGAGTGAAGAAACAAACCCATGATGCGGTGCGATCACTCGCTAAGCGTCTCGGTCAAGCGTATGTCGTGGACCGCTGGCTTGGAGGGACACTTACCAACTTTGATCAAATTCGTGGTCGGGCCAAATACCTGATCGAGAGTGAGCGGATGCGAGAAGCTGGAGAGTACAAGAAGTACACTAAGTTTGAACAACAGAAGAAGGGTGAAGAAATCGAAAAGCTCGAACACAAAGTTGGTGGGATCAAAACCCTCAGTGCGCTCCCTGGAGCAGTGGTGTTGGCTGACGCCAAAGAGGCCGATCTCGCTATCAAAGAGGCTCGGCGTATGGGAGTCCCGATCGTAGCTATCGTCGATAGCAATATGGATCCATCCCTCATCGACTACCCCATCCCAGGCAATGACGATGCACTTTCCTCGATCCATCTCCTCCTCGCCCGCCTCGGCCAGGCAGTAGCCAAGAGCACACCCAAAGCCGCTCCCAAGGCCTAAAGTGCCTCTGTGTGCGAAGGGTCTCAAGAAGAGAAAGACTCCTTGACGGAGTTTACCCGTCCTATGGCGGGGTTCTGAGTGACACTCTCATGTCATTTGGTCCAAACACCTTTATCGTCTAAAATTAACAGTATGAGTACACTCGAAGCAGTCAAAGCGCTCCGTGAAAAAACCGGAGCCGGTATCGTCGAAGTCAAAAAAGCCCTGGATGAAGCCAAGGGTGATGAGGAAGCCGCTATCGCTCTCCTCAAGAAGCGCGGTGAAGCCAAAGCCCTCAAGCGTACCGACCGCGAAGCCCATGAGGGGATTATCGCCAATTATGTGCATTCCAATGGACGTGTGGGTGTGATGCTAACACTCCTTTGTGAAACAGACTTTGTAGCGCGTAATGACGAGTTCCAGGCGCTCGGTCGAGACCTCGCTATGCATGTTGCAGCTATGAGTCCACTTTACCTCGCTCCTGAAGATGTGCCAGCTGACGTAGTGGCCAAGGAGCGCGTGATTTGGGAGGAGCAGGTCAAAGGCGAAGGTAAGCCAGCCGAGATCGCTGAGAAAATTCTTGCCGGCAAAGAAAAGAAATTGCGCGAAGAATTGGCACTCCTTTCCCAACCTTTCGTCAAAGATCCTTCCAAGACGGTAGCTGAGCTCATCACCGAGAGCATTCACCGTATTGGAGAGAAAGTACAGGTGGGCAAATTTGTACGGTACGAGATTTAGTCCTGCGAGTTTTCGGTTTTTCTAACCCTTACGTCCATGTGGCCACTCATTATCCCACCGATTGTCCTCGTGCTCTCTCTTGGGTTTTTGGTGTGGTTTCTCTCCAAAAAAAGTGCTGACCCGGCGCTTCAGGAACGCCTCCTTGGGCTCGAGTCTCAGTCCAAGTCCCGTCGCTTTCTCTTTGTCTTTCCGCGTGACTGGGGATTGCGTCTCCTCGAACGTCTAATCCAGCGCCTCAAATTGGTTTCGCTTAAATTCCACAATCAATTTCAGGAGGCTTCTAATCTCCTCAAACGCAAACGTGAAGCAGTAAATGAAGCCGAGGCCTTGTCTCAGGAAGGAGTAGATACGTCACTACTTACTACCGAAGACAAAGAAGGGTTTTGGGACCGTTGGCATCGGCGGCACCGAGCTACGTTTGATACTGAGCCCGTGACATCAGGAGAAAATGCTCCTCACCCAGCTCAGGATGCGGAGCGGATTGTAGTGACCAATACTACGCCATCCGAAGAACGGCCATCACGCCTGAGCGGGCTCAAGAAGCGGGTCAATGCCTTGGTTACATCAGATTCTGACGGGCCTTTCTCACGCCAGAAGCGGGCTATCGTCCCACCCAAAAAACTTCTATCTGAAGAGGAGCTCATTGACCGCATTGCCAAAAATCCCAAAGATGCAGCTTCGTATGAGGAGTTGGGGGATTATTACCTTGCGAGTGAAAACCTTGAGGATGCCAAGGCCTGCTACCGCCAGGTGATTAAGCTCTCACCTTTGAATCGCGAAGTGAAGGACAAGGTGAGAAAGCTCGAGCGACTCCTCGTCCAGCGTGAGCGGAGCAAGCATTGAAACGAGGAGGTAGAGCATTGCTCTCCTCGGTTTCTTCCGCTAAGCTACAGAAGTTCTCTTTTGGCCACCTTAGCTCAGCTGGTTAGAGCAACAGTTTTGTAAACTGTGGGTCCTCGGTTCGAATCCGAGAGGTGGCTCAGTGGAAAAATTGAAATGGGTAGGTGGCCGAGTGGTTAAAGGCGGCAGACTGTAAATCTGCTCTCTCCGGAGTACGGGGGTTCGAATCCCTCCCTACCCACACTTCGACTCGCTTTGCTCGCTCAGTGTAAACATGAGTGCAAAGCGTGGTGAAGTACCGTGAGCTTGTCGAACGGCACCTTATGCATTGGTATGTGTATATCGCTAGAGCAAGAACGGGGAAATACTATGTTGGTATTACCACGTCAGTAACTTTGCGGATAGAAAAACATAATGCAGGGAAAGGTTCGAGGATGGCTCAGCAGCAAGGACCTTTTTCTCTCGTCTACAGATCCCTTCCATTTCAGAGTAAGTCTGAAGCGCGGTTGAGAGAAGCTCAGCTTAAAGGATGGTCTCGAGAGAAAAAAGAGAAATTAATTCGAGGGGAATGGGCTTGAGGTTATGGGTAGTCTGTGACCGAATCACCCTCTGTCGGTAGGCAGACCTCCCTACCCACAAAATTTGCCGTTGTAGCTCAGTCGGTAGAGCAATTCCATGGTAAGGAATAGGTCACCGGTTCAAATCCGGTCAACGGCTCAGGATAGAACTAACAAGAGATTTGAACGGGAAAAGGGTCGGAAAAACGGGAGTTTGTCCGTGAGCGGAGAGCAGCGACTATGAGTTTGTCACATGGGAGCGTTGAGAACCGAGGGGTTCTCAAAGAGCAGAAGGCGAGTGAAATTCCGGTCAACGACTCAGATTTTATAACTAAGTGTTGACGAGTTTGCTCTTTTCCCGTAGAGTGAAGCGCGTACACTTCCAATTACATTTATATTGTTTTTATGGGCAAGATTAAGGAAAACATGGCCAAGATGAAGTGCTCTGAGTGTGGTCGCATCACGCATTACACTAAGCGCAACAAGAAGAAGGTAAAGGAAAAACTCTCTCTCAAGAAGTACTGCAAATTCTGCCAGAAGAGCCATCTTCACAACGAGTCGAAATAGATCCTTTTCGGTCAATCAAAAACACCTCTCTGGAGAGGTGTTTTTGTATATCTGTGTAGCCCCAAGGGGAATCGAACCCCTCTTTCTTGGATGAGAACCAAGTGTCCTAGCCGATAGACGATGGGGCCTTTTGAAAAATCAAAAAGCAAAAACTATACTTAACCTACTTATTCTCACTTCTCTCCTGGCAGGGGCGGCAGGAATCGGACCCGCGCTAACGGTTTTGGAGACCGTTGTACTACCATTATACGACGCCCCTCAAAAGTCAATCCCCAAGAAGGATAACGGATTTACTGTATGGAAAAAAGAGCATTCAGTCAACTTTTTCCTTTAAAAGTACATGGTACAATAGGCTCACATTGATTTCTTTTGCTTGTTATATACGAATATGTCTACGCTCATTTTTGATATCGAAACGGTTGGGGAGGACTTTGCCAGTCTCGATGAGACAACGCAGGAGAGCCTGACGCGCTGGATCAAGCGTGAGGCGGGGGGTGATGCCGAGTACCAGGCAGCGCTCAAGGATCTCGAGGAGGGTCTCGGGTTTTCGCCACTGACCGGCCAAATCGTCGCGATCGGTGTCCTCGATGCTGAGCGTGAGAAATCAGCGGTGTACTACCAACCAGCCGATGGCGATACTGACTTCGAAGAAGACGGGTGCAAATATGAGGCCTTGTCCGAGAAGGCCATGCTTGAGAAGTTTTGGGACATTGCGACCAAATACGATACGTTTGTTACCTTCAATGGCCGTCAGTTTGATGTGCCATTTCTCTGGACACGTTCGGCGGTGCACGGCGTCAAACCGACCAAAAATCTCATGGCCAATCGTTATCTCAACTACCAGCCATGGAATGCCAAACATGTCGATCTCCTCGACCAACTGTCGTTCTACGGCACGGTGCGACGCAAAGGGAGTTTGCATCTCTGGACGCGCGCCTTTGGGATCGAGAGCCCCAAGGCACAGGGGGTGACTGGCGATGATGTGCGGGGGCTCTTCAAAGAAGGGAAGTACCGCGATATCGCCCGGTACAATGCGCGGGACCTCGTGGCGACCCTCGAGCTCTATCGACGATACCAAAACTTTTTTACCTTTCCTGAGAGCGAGCGCTAAACAATGTGGGAAGGGTAAAGTCGCTCCTTTGGCGCTTTGCGCGCTTTCTGTTACAATCCAAAAGAATTTTTGTAGCTACCATTTTCTCCTCGGTATGGATATCCAGCAGTATCTCAAAGAATTTAAGACGGATTTTGACCCGCGGCTCGAAGCCTTTTTTGACTTGAAAATCAAAGAGACTCGGGAGGAGGATGAACTGGTGGCTGAGGCACTTGAGCATGTCAAAGCCATGACCCTCGCTGGTGGGAAACGTCTCAGACCAGCCTTTATGCTCGCAGGGTACCAGGCTGCGGGTGGCGAGGATACTGAGCGGCTTATCGAGACATCGATCGCGGTAGAGCTTATCCACATGTTCCTTCTCATTCACGACGATATTATCGATCGCGACGCTCTCCGTCATGGCGTCCCGACCCTCCACGAACGTTATGCTACGTGGGGGAGGGAGCGTCTCGGGCTTTCGGACCCAGATCATTTCGGTAATTCGATTGCACTCATCGTCGGTGACATGCTCTTTGCTATGGGGAATGATGTCCTCTTTCGTTCAGGTTTCGCACATGACCGCGTCTTTGCGGCGCTTTCCAAAACCCAAAAAATTGTTTCCTATACCGGTATCGGGGAGGCCAGTGACATTTATCTCGAATACAAACGCCAAGCGACCTCTCAAGAAGTACTCAAAATGTATGAGCAAAAGACGGCTCGCTATACTTTTGAGGGACCGCTCCACCTCGGGGCGCTCCTCGCTGGCGGCTCATCCGATCTCCTCAATAATCTCTCTCAGTACGCACTCCCACTCGGCATTGCGTTCCAAATTCAAGACGATCTTCTCGGTATCTTTGGTGATGAAGCTCGGATTGGAAAGCCCCTTGGATCGGATATCCAAGAAGGCAAGTTGACGCTCCTCGTCACGACCGTATTTGAAGAAGCCAAGGCGTACAAAAAAGAGTTAGCTGATATTCTCCGAAAAGGGAAGGCTTTGACTCGGACTGATATCGAACGTTTCCGTGCGATTGTTACCGAATCAGGGGCAGTGGATCGGGTCAAGGCGCTCGCCCGTGGTTCTATCCAGACAGCCAAAGACTCACTTTTGCCACTCGCTCTTCCCGACACTTCACGAGGTTTCCTCTTTGGGGTGACGGAGTATATGCTCAAACGAGAGTATTAGTCTTATGCAAGAATTTGACCCAGCACTCCTTCCTCGGCATGTAGCGATTATCCCTGATGGCAATCGGCGTTGGGCAGTCGAGCATGGGCTAGAGCCCTGGGAAGGGCATCGGAGAGGGGCCAAGGTAACTGAGGAGCTTATCAAGACTGCTCGAGACATGGGGATTTGTGAACTGTCGTTTTGGGGATCATCCCTCGAGAATCTCACGAAGCGGCCGCTAGAAGAGAAACGGGCATTGCTTGAAATTTATACCGAAAACTTTACTCGACTCCTCAATTCCTCCGAGATTCATGAGGACCAGGTGCGGGTGCGCTGTATCGGCCGGTGGAGAGAACAGTTTCCTGAGAGTCTCAAAGCTTTGCTCGAGCGGGGAATCGATACCACGCGCGGCTATAACAAGCATTTCCTCAATTTTTTCCTCGCGTATAGTGGTGATGATGATATGTTGCAGGCAGTGAAAACTCTGAGTGCATCGCAGGACGAGGTAACGGAAGCATCTCTCAAGCAGCGCCTCAGTACGGCTGAACTCCCCCCAGTCGATCTCCTCGTTCGCACCGGTGGTGATCCACACCTCTCGACCGGCTTTATGATGTGGGAGACCAAAGATGCTGCACTCGCGTTCCCAGACTGTCATTACCCTGATTTTGGCCCCGAGGCCTTTCATCAGGTGATCGAAAACTTTGTCGCCCAAGAGCGTCGTTTCGGAAGATAAGGGTTGACATAGTTGCTTACACACGCTATTTTGCGGCTAACACTGGTGGCATCAAAAGACTGAAAAGATGCCGTGAGCACCGTGAATTACCAGGATGAGTGGCAGCTTGCTCACCATACCCACTCTCCTTCTTCTGGCTTGGCATGCCTGGAGGACTGGATCTCTCGCCAACCGCTTCCAAAGAGCCTATAAGGTGTTCGGAGGCGGCTTTTTTATAGAATACTAATTATTCTGCACCAAGGGTTTGACAAGATTTCGAAGCTCCTCTATACTGTGTACACATTTGAAAATTGCATACGGCTCCCGTGGAGAGGGTATAACACGCGACGCAGGATCGAGGAACGCACGGAATTATACACACACCTCTCTTTTTGCGTTGGCTCGTGACTTTTAGCCAAGGCGTAACCACTTTTTTCCACTGGACTTCCCGCATGCCTCATATGGGCAATACCAAAGAACTTATCCGTTTCGAAGGTGAAGTGATCGAATCACTTCCCTCTGCTACCTTCAAAGTCCGTCTCGAAAACGGGCATGAGGTGCTCGCCCATATTTCTGGCAAGATGCGAGTGCACTATATTCGTTTGCTTCCTGGTGATCGAGTACTGGTGGACATGAGTCCGTATGACCTTACCAAAGGGAGAATCGTGCAGCGACTCAAATAAATAATCAACTCGTACAGTCAGCATAAGAGCGTATCACGTATGAAAGTTCGAGCTTCAGTCAAAAAAATCTGTGCCCACTGCAAAATCGTGAAGCGAGAGCGAGTACTGTTTGTTATCTGCAAGAATCCCAAACATAAGCAACGTCAAGGCTAAGCTATGCTCCGTATCTCCGGTGTCAACCTTCCAGATCAGAAGCGCGTTGAGATTTCCCTCACCTATATTTATGGTATTGGGCGACCCACGAGCAGCAAAATTTTGGCCTCGCTTTCGATCGATCCCAATACCCGAACCAAGGACCTTTCCGAGAAAGACGCCAATAAACTGCGCGAGGCGATCGAAAAGACCTACCGAGTCGAGGGTGACCTGCGACATCAGGTCAAGATGAATATTAAGCGTCTCAAGGAAATCGGTTGCTATCGTGGCACCCGTCACGCCAAGAGTCTCCCAGTGCGTGGGCAGCGAACCAAGACCAATACCCGTACTGTTCGTGGCAATGTACGCAAGACGATGGGCAGCGGTCGTAAGAAGGCGTCGGACAAGACCTAAACCGAGTAATAAGCGACCAGGAATAAGTGATAAGAGAAGCGTTTAAATCATCAACTTATCCTCGGGTACGTGTCACATGTCACTAAGCAATATGGCAGAAGAAGAACTCAAAACTGAAGAGACCAAAGTGGTAGCAGCTGAAGCTCCTGAAGAAACGGGAGCGAAGAAGCGCGCCAAGAAATCCAAGCGTACCGTCGAGAAAGGACGGGCTAGTATTCAGTGTACCTACAACAACACAATTGTGACGATTGCTGATATGAATGGTGGCGTCTTGGCCTGGTCGAGTTCGGGACATCTCGGGTTCAAGGGGGCCAAGAAGTCTACACCGTACGCAGCGACTCAGATCATCGCCGAGCTATCCGAAAAGGTGAAGAAGTTTGGTGTTCAGGAACTGGAAGTCTACGTCAAAGGTGTCGGCAGTGGTCGCGAAGCCTGTATTCGTGGTTTGGCCAACAACGGTTTCAATCTCGTTTCAATCAAAGACATTACTCCCATCCCGCACAATGGTTGTCGCCCGCGCCGACCGCGTCGCATGTAATCAAAAAGCTTGTAGCTTGTAGTTGGTAGTTTGTACACCTCAGACTCTCAACTCAAAGTTACAAGGTATTAGACAGTTTCATCTTCTCGCTACCAACTACTCATTACTACGTATGGCCCGTCATCTTGATTCCAAATGTAAACTCTGTCGCCGCGCTGGTGAAAAGCTCTTCCTCAAGGGTGATCGTTGCTTTTCGCCCAAGTGTGCCATGACACGCCGACCGTATGCTCCAGGTGTCCATGGTCAGAATCCGTCTCGCAACAAGAGTGAATTCGGTCGTCAGTTGGCCATGAAGCAGAAGATTAAGCGTATCTATGGAGTCCTCGAGCGCCAGTTTCGCCATCACTTCGAGGAGAGTCAGGAGCGTCAGGGAGCAACTGGTGATCTCCTCATGGAACGTCTCGAACGTCGGCTCGACAATGTGGTGTACCGTTTGGGCTTTGCGCCATCGCGCTCACTGGCTCGTCAGCTCGTCGGGCACAAGTACTTTACCGTCAATGGCAAGCGTATGAATATCTCCTCTTACGAAGTGCAGGTAGGGGATGTAGTCGCTCTCAAGGGGAGCAAAACCAGCAAGGGGATTATTAAAGCTCAGGAAGAAATTTTGAAAAACAAGAAAGACGTGCCTCACTGGCTCACACTTGATGCTGTGAAGCTCGAAGGGAAAGTCGTGGCGCTTCCTAGTAAATCAGATGTCGGTGTATTTGTTGACGCTCAGGCAGTCGTCGAATATTACTCGAAATAATTTGTAACTTTTGTTAATTGTGTTTCCAGCACTGGAAACACCCATCGTATGCAGAAAATCACTCTTCCATCGCAGCCCAAGTATACCGAGATCGCCAAAGATCACGGGAAATTTGAAATTGGTGGTTGCTATCCTGGCTACGGTTCAACCCTCGGTAATGCCTTGCGCCGAGTACTCCTCTCATCTCTCCCAGGAGCTGCTGTACGTTCGGTCAAGATTAAAGGCGTGTCACATGAGTTCTCAACGATTCCTGGAGTAATGGAAGATGTGGTGCAGATTATCCTTAACCTGAAGCAGGTGCGTTTCCGTTCGCACGCAGACGAAGCGGTGACTGTGACACTCAAGGCCAAGGGTGAGGGGGCAGTAACTGGTAAAGACATCAAATGCCCTTCATCGGTTGAGGTGGTCAATCCCGATCAGGTGATCGCGACACTCTCTGACAAGAAGACCGAACTCGAAATGGATATCGTGGTGGACCGAGGTCTCGGCTATGTGGCTATCGAAACCCGTGAAGACGAGGAACGCGAAATTGGTGAAATCGCTGTCGACGCTATCTACACTCCAGTACGCCGTGTCAATTACGAAGTTGAGAACATGCGTGTCGGCAAGCGGACTGACTACGACAGGATTACACTCGAAGTGATTACCGATGGGAGTATTTCCCCAGAAGAAGCTTTCCAGCAATCAGTGACTATCCTTGTTGATCAGTTCTCAGTACTCCTCGGAGGTGCTGGGTCAGTTGAAGCTGAGGAAGAAAAAGAAACTAAACCCAAGAAGGCCAAAAAAGCCGAAAAGGAAGAGAAAGAAGAAGAATAATCATTGGGATAAGAGTCCATACTCGCTAGTCTTATGCAACATCGCAATAAAGGTCGAATCCTGAGCCGCACCCGAGATGAGCGGCATGCCCTCCTCAAGACACTCTTGGGTAGTCTCATCATGCGCGAACGGATTACCACCACGCTTGCCAAGGCTAAGGAAATCAAGAATCATATCGATCAGTTGGTCAATAAAGGCAAGGTGGCCAAGACTGATGATAAGCGTCGTGTGGCGATGCTCCGCCTGCTTCGTTCACGTCTTTCGCTCGAAGCGACCAAGAAAATTGCTGGAGAAGTAGCTGAGCGAGCGACGGGTCGCACGAGTGGTTATACTCGCGTAGTGAAGCTTGATCGACGCAAGGGTGATGGAGCTGAGATGGCTGTCATTGAACTGATTCTCGATCCAGCTCAGGAGGAGAAGAAAGAAAAGAAGGAGAAGAAAGCATTAGTAGCTGCTGCCAAATAACTTGACCTATGAAATCGACGACCTCTACCACTTCGACACAGCGCACGGTACACCTCTTTGATGCTCAGGGCAAGATTTTGGGACGCCTCGCCACCGAAATTGCCACTGTGCTTTCAGGTAAGGACCAGGTAACTTTTGCCCCGCATATCGATGGTGGTGCCTCGATTGTGGTTATCAATACTGACGGAGTCGAAGTGACTGGCAATAAGCCCAATGCCAAGATTTACAATCGCTTCTCAGGCTACCCAGGTGGGATCACGGCTATTTCCTTTAAGGATCAGCGGAAGAAGGATTCACGAAAGCTTATCTGGCAGGCAGTCTATGGTATGCTCCCCAAGAATTCACTCCGAGACAAAATGCTCACTCGCCTCCGACTGTTCCGCGATGGTGACTATGGTCAGCGCAAGATAGATGTGACGCATAAGTAATTTTTGATACTTGATTTTTGATTGACTTACGTATGGCTACTGCTACCAAAGCAACAACAAAGAAGAAAGCTTCAGCTCCCCTCACCAAGGAGGTCAAAACAGCTACGCCCAAAGTAGCTCGCTATGTGTATGCGGTTGGCCGCCGCAAGACTGCCATCGCTCAAGTACGCCTCTACTCCGAGACAAGTGCTGAAACAGTGAATATTCTCGTTAATGATCGTCCATACGACCAGTATTTCAATACCACAGCTCAGCGTGAAGCTGTCCTCGCCCCACTCAAGGCCGTCGGCCGAGACAAAGCAGTCGAGGTAACCGTGCATGTCAAAGGTGGTGGGCTCTCGGGCCAAGCCGATGCCGTCAAGCTCGGTATCGCTCGTGCTCTCGTCGAAACCGATGCACTTCTCCGTGCGGCTCTCAAGGCAGGCAAGCTTCTCACTCGTGACCCCCGGGCTGTCGAACGCAAGAAGCCAGGCCTCAAGAAAGCCCGCCGCGCTCCTCAGTGGGCAAAGCGTTAATCTTTGCAACTTCTTAAACACCCCGAAAGGGGTGTTTTTTGTTTACCACCACACCAATGCATTGGTGTGGTGGCTTACTCAAGCCACTGTCTACTCTTGATTTATATTGTAAAAAAGTGTATAGTCCATAGTTTGGTAGATTTTCTGCCAGACGAGTGAGCAGAGCTCATTTCCAATCGTTAGATGGCTTAGGAGGCCATAAAATGCTGCAAATCGTGTTCCGGGGAAAAGTTGGTCGATTCGACTCCATCGGCTACCAAGATGGCGATCTCACGATCGAAACCGTCCGGAGCGAGCGTGCTCCGGCAGATGCTGAGTTCTTCGTCTCGAAGGTAAGAGACAAGACCGACAGTGTCCTCTGGCGCTTCGACAAGCGCGTCTACTCGCAGGGGGACTTCTTCCTGCGGGAAGTGGATATCGAAGCCGACAATACGGAACCGCTCATGATCTACGCCAACCGACGTGAGCTCTTGGACGTGATCCCCATCCGGGACCTTCCCAAGATGAGAATCGTCAAGGACACTGATGGGCGTAACAGCTACGAAGGTGGGCGCAGCGCTCAGGCGATCGTGGAGCTCAAGCTCCTCCTGGCTGAGGACATGAACCTCAGGCCGGTCTTTCGCCAGGCCGAGAGGGTGATCGCTGAACTCCTTCGGCGCCGCCAAGCCGAGGCTCGGGCGAACGCCAAAGCCGCACAAGCTGAGGCGAACGCTGAAGCCAATGCGGCCAAGGAAGATCGTCGACAGGAACAAGCAGCCCGGCGGGCCGCTCTCTTGGCCCGGCCGATCATCTACGGCTACACTGCCGATGGTCAACGCCTCCAAGGCATCCCGATCGTCGGTGACGAATACCAGATGCTCCCGCATCAGACGTGGGTGATCGTGGTCGAGAGTTACGACTCCGAGAAGCAGGTCTCTGGACCAGTGTCCGAGCACTTCATGGTCTCGAAGTCGGCGAGTGGTCGGATCGAGAAGAGGCATGTCCGGTCGGTGAGTGCCGAAGACCCGAAGCGGCCCAAGGCAGTCGCCATCAAGCTCGGCGAGCATGTGTTCGAGATCGGGAAAGTGTACCATACCGTTTCTCTCTACGAGCGTGCTGGCATTGATGCGCTCCATGCGGTTGGTCTCAATGGTGCTGCCAAGGTCGGCCTCTTCCCGGCCAATGCGGATGGCACTGTCACCATCTTCGAGGTGGTGAAGAGTGGACCACGCGAGATCGGCCGGTACAAGCCGTTGGTCTGACAGACATAGGGAGGAAACATTGAACCGCGCACACAAGAATAATAATTCCAGTGCGCGGTTTAAATTTGGGCAAAATTTTTATTGACCAAAGAGGCCTTGGGGTTCGGGGAAAGTGAGAGATTGGATGGATTGTCCGGGGAGGATGAGGAAGAGGTGATTGTCAGCGAAGAGGGGGAGGATTTGCGTGGGAACTCTCTCGAGTGTGGCAAGATTAGCGATCTGGCGTTGGTCGCGGCCATCGAGTTCGATAAACTTCACGACTGATCCGAGGCTAAAAACAATATGTTCATAGTTTTCAGCCCACTGGACATGCTGGATAGGGTCAGAGAAACGCGCTACCTGGACTACCTCACCGGCTTTGCGGCGAGGTTGTACTTCCCATTCACTGGTAAAGATGACACTGATTTCAGTGTGACTAGCAAAGAGGAGTTTTTTGCCATCGTTGGAGAATTGAATACTCTCTATACCGCGTCCCACTTCTTTGACTACACGTTTCCGCTCGACAAGGTCTGGGTAAACGACGAGAAGCCGTCGTTCGCCACCTTCCTCGAGGAGAGCGAGTGTGTTCTCATCGTAGACGGTGAGTGAGAGGGGAACAGTATGATCAACATTGAGACTTGGAGTGATGGTCACCAGGCGGTCACCATCTTCTCGCCAAACCTCACCGGTTTTGGTGACGAGGTAGAGAGTATCGTCGGAGAGGCTGTAGGTGAGGATATCCTCACCGAGATTCGTCAGGGCCCCATTCCCAATATTGAGACGGTAGAGGGTGGTGCCACTCATGAAGAGGAGCTCATTGGAGCGGCCAGTTTCCCAACGGGCGAGGCTAATTGCTTCGAGTCCAAGACGTTCTTCGAGAGTGAAGAAACTACCATCGTTGGTATCGACAACGAGGTGACGAGCTTGGTCCTGTATGAAGAGGGGAAGGAGGATGAAACGTCCTTCGCTAAACCAAGACCACTCGAGATTGTCTCGACTTGTCTCATCGAAACGACTATCGGCGAGAGCAAAGATCTGATGGGCTTCGCCACTGGTGGTGCTCATGAGGACGAGACTGGTTTCGCCGGCTGACTCTTTGACGAGGACGAGTCGGTCAGAGCGGTTGGGATGAGGGAAGATTTTTTGCGTGGTTTCAGTGTTGGGGAGTGGAGTGAGGGGGTAGGTCTGACTCGGGAGGACGATATTCCAGAATTCGCGTGAGATGCCACTTTCGATCACGACTCGCTTTTCCCAGGGGAGGTAGCCTGGGGCAGTGATACGCAGTACGTGTTCGCCAGGCATGAGACCAGCGATGTGAATAGAATTATTGAGGAGCCCGAGGCGTTTACGGGGAATTGACTCTCCATCAATGGTGATATCGACTACTTCGGGGATGGTCTTGACGGTGATAGAGCCAGAGAAGATAAAGATACCGCGTTCAAAGCTGTAGCGATAGCCAAAGGCAAAAAAGAGGACGAGCGCTGCGGTCAGTCCAAACAAGGCCACAAAGAGAGTAAAAAGCCAAGATCGATAACGAGAGAGGAGCATAGTGTTACGCTAGTGCCGTTCTAATTTAGAGTATTTCCTAGGTTCATTTCTAGCATATCTGTAGTGGTAGAGTCTATTCTAGCCGGAGTATACCATACCAGGCACAAATTAAAACGGTACGAGCACACAGGAAAAGCTGGAACAAGCGCTGGGACCAGCTAGTTTTGATGGCGCAGTTTTGGTGTTAGACTGGAGAGGAAGGGGTGCTGGGTTGTTTGAATCTCGTTTTGTTTATCGCTCCCGTATGCTTGATCGACTGAATGCGCTGATCCCATCCAATATCGCTGGCGACTTGTCGCTTATTTTGTTGTTTGTCGGCGTGTCACTTCTTGCTGGCTTTATCTTTGGTCGGTGGAAACTCGTCAATATCCTCATCAACGTCTATATCGCGGTAGCTCTCGTTGGGATTGTGCCACAGGAGTGGTTTAGTGTGAGTGACTATACTAAGGCCGGGGTATTTCTTATCCTGCTTATTCTCCTCACGATGTTTGATGAGCGTCTCTTCGATATCCATATCACAAGCGCGGGGACCGATTTCTTTTGGCGCTTTTTTGTTACTTCGTTTCTCGTGACTGGCTCAGTACTGTCGAGTGTTTTCAACTTTCTCCCAAAAGACTTGGTACTTGGGTGGGTGAGTAATGATCTCTATTTTTACATTGCTTCCCCCTGGGCCCTCATATTTTGGCTCGTGGTGCCCATCCTTTCTCTCTTTATTATCAATACCCGTCTGCGGTAGATATTCCTGTATAAAATTTCAGCGCGCCCGTCCGGATTCCGGCATGGCGCGCGTTGAGGGCAGGTTGTTGGACTACTCACAGGCCTCTTGTTCTTTCTCGGCCTTTTGGTAGCTCCGATCAAGCCACCAGAGTAGAACGAAAATTACCAGTGCCCCAAGTACCCACGGAAGGACAGGGGCTAGCCACTCAGAGATGGTGTTCATGAAGACTCCGGTTGAAGTGAATGGATTTGAGCCATTCGGTGAGATAGCGTCGCCATGCCCAGTGGCTGAGGAAGCCGACCGCTACCAGCGTTTCGAGCCCGAGGACGACATTGCCTACCACCTGACTGCTGCATTCGAAGACGATCGTGTAGCTAGTTCTCGGGAGGTTGTAGTACTCGAATGTCCAGCGATTCGAAGGACAGATCTCGATGATGGCGGTAGCGATGGCATAAGTCAGTCCCGCCAGGGTGATGCTCATGAGTAGGAGCGCCACCCCAGTACCGAGCGATGGTCCGGTGAAGTAGTGGCACAGGTAGACCCGTTCCTTTGGGGCGGTACAGGCCAGGAATACAGACCCGGTCACGAGTATCCCTGTAATGGTTAGACCCCAACCAAAACAGCTTGCCCCAAACAGATTACTCCGGCAGCTTTGGAACAACATGTCATCGAGTATGGTCATGAAGCTGATGTGTCCGATGCCCAAGAAACAACAAAGGGCTGGGACAAAGAATGGCGCACCCTGCTTCGCTGAAGAAGTGCGCCAGGGTATGAAGGGGATTCCCAATTGCTTTCTCCCGAGAAGGGGTGCTCAAGACGGTGAGCAACAAGCCGGTTACCAAAATTGGTAAAGAATGCCTCCACTATGCTCGTCTTGGCACAAGTTGTCAAT
>CAZOFS010000012.1:0-35088 GCA_964579335.1 uncultured Bdellovibrionales bacterium | reverse complement strand
CCTTGCGGGAACTAGCACCTCAAGCTAGCGCGTATACCAATTCCGCCACCTGGGCCAATAAACTCACCGACAACCTACAACTAACAACCTACAACGAAAAGAGAGTAAAGGCAATAGAAAAAGAGGGTGACACCCCTCTCCCCAACCGCTTATTGCTTCTCCACTTCGGTTGAAGCGGTCTCAGAGGTAGTTGCAACCGATTCAGCTTGAGCCGCTTCTTTGACTTCCTTCACAACGTCTTTGACTTCCTTACCAGCCTTGCCAACTTCAAAAGCTACTTCCTTGAGCTTCTTACCGATCACCTTGGCACTCTTGGTGCGAACATAGTAGAGTTTGCCGCGTCGCGCCTTGGTGCGCTTCACGAGTTCAATCCGGTCAATCTGTGAAGAGAGAAGGGGGAGGATAAGTTCCACACCCACTCCTGATGAGACTTTACGTACCGTGATAATAGACGAAGAGCTCTGGCCACCTTTGACAGCGATCACCATACCCTGGAACATCTGCTTGCGCTCCTTGGCACCTTCTTTAATGTTGCGGTAAATCTTGACCACATCCCCAGCCTGAAGCTCAGGGAGATCGGTACGCTTGGCACGCATTTTGGCATTAAATTGGACGAGTTCTTGACGCATAGCAGAGGCAAAAAGTTTGGAAAAAAGAAATACCCTATCTCGAGGGCTTAGACTTAAAGTGCTCCAATTGTAGCTGGTGAGTAAGAATCCGTCAACCCCACACTCAGTGCCAAATACTGTTTCGGCCTAAAAAAGGTAAATCCACGGTATCGACTTCGTCTCTTCCCTCGGTAAAATACTTTCCGCCACAAGCACTAGTGCGTTGCTAACCCCGAGAAATTAACCTTTTTCTGTCTTTTCGAGAGCCAGAATAGAGAGCGTGTCCTGGAAATAGACGGGGAGAGGGGCTTCAAAGCGGTATTTCTTGCCAAAAAGGCTGAAATTGAGCCGAAAAGCATGGAGAAGCTGATGTGGGGGAGTGAGTCTATCTCTCCGATGTTCCTTGAAGCGGTACAGCCGGTCCCCTACCACTGGGTGGCCGAGTGAGGCAAGATGGACCCGGATTTGATGGGTACGCCCAGTTTTTGGCTTAAGAGAAAGCAAATCGTACTGTGGATAACGTGTGTGTAGACCATATTCTGTCAGAGCTTCGCGCAATTCACCTCCAAAAGTCCGTTTTCCATCTGGGGTAGCCCGCCGAATACTCCCTTTGACCCGTCCCAGCGGTTTATCGATCACTCCGCTTGGCGATGACACTGTCCCATAAACCAGGGCCAGATACTCTTTTTGGATCTTTCTTTCCTGAAAAAGCTTTTTTAAAGCCATAAATGCCTTTTGTGTCTTCGCTACAAGGACTATCCCCGAAGTATCTTTGTCGAGGCGATGCACCATGCCCGGCCGCTCTGGCGCCTCGCCTACTCCCAGAATTTGTGGATATCGGGTAGATAACCACTCAGTAAGAGTATTGGACTGGCCTCTACGTACCGGGTGCATCGAAATCCCGGCTGGCTTACTGAGAACGAGCATGTCATCGGTTTCAGCAAGCACCTTCACTTCGCTCAGGATTTTGGCCAGAGTACTCACGGTTACCTCTTTTGGATTCAAGTTGCTCACTTTTGGCCAATCCACCACTTGGCCAAGCCCAAGCTTAAGGCGCGGTTCAGACACTACCTCACCCGCTATCCTCACCTGACCAGAGCGAATCAGCCGTTGCCACTCACCTCGGGAATATAGAGGTAAAATTTCGGCTAAAAACTGATCCAGCCGCTTCCCTACGAAACGCAATTTCACCACCCGACTCTCTCTTTGAGTCGTTGGTTTGGGGGAGGTAGTCTTTACCCCGTTAGAAGTGAGTTGTTTTATACCTCGCCGTAAAGATGGAGATGGCAATACCGAAGAATGCCGAGTTAATCCTCCACGTAGGCTTCTAACGGGGTTTACTTCTGGTTTCTTTTGTTGCTTCATATAATCCTCTAAACGTCTCACGATTGTACCATGTTTTGGCGAAAAGTCACGTCCTAATTCTTGAATGACTAACACCCATCAATAGAGGTGACAAAAAGGGGGTTGACCTAACTCACTCATTAAAAGAGTCGGGAACTACGGTTGTAGGTTAAAAAACAATATACATACTATTGGTAGTAGGATTTATATATTTTTACTGATTTTCGATAGCCAAAACCCCCATTTCTCCATGAAATTTGACAGGCTATTTGACACTCACTATGATGGTGAGGCACCTTGATTTTTGTCTCAAAAACTTTAGGCAAAATATCGCTTCAAGGGTGCTCTTTTATTCTCTAATTTTATTCATCGTATGAACCAAGAAAATTGCTGCGGGGGTGGTTGCTGTGACGAAATTGAAACATTGGGTGATGACCTCACTCAATTTGACCAACCAGTCAAAATTGGTGATCGCGTTCCCAATCTTCCTTTTGATTATTTTCAGAACGAAGCTTTCCACCGAGGCCACATGAGTGATTACAAAGGGAAGTGGGTGATTGTGTTTTTCTACCCAGCTGACTTCACCTTTATCTGTCCAACCGAACTCGAAGAGATGGCCGAGCACTATGCTGAGTTCCAGAAGTTGGGCGCCGAAATTCTCGGTGTCTCACGCGATACCAAGTTTGTCCACAAAGCATGGCATGATCATTCACCGGCTATCAAAAAGATTGCCTACCCAATGGTAGCTGACCCCACCGGTGAAATTTCTGAGACCTTTGGTGTCGCCATTCATTCTGGAGAAGATGCTGGTTTGTCACTCCGTGGTACCTTTCTCATCAACCCTGATGGAGAGCTCGTCGCCTACGAAGTCCATGCCAACAATATCGGCCGCTCAGCCAAGGAAGTATTACGCAAACTCGAAGCAGCTGTCTTTGTACGTGAACACAATGGCCAAGAAGTTTGCCCCGCTGGTTGGACCAAGGGTGGCAAAACTTTGAAACCTGGTATCGATCTCGTTGGAAAAATCTAACACAAACATGTATGGCCTATAGTGCAAAAAAATTTGATCACCTCTTGGGTCTCGCTGGTTTCTCAGATACTCTTCTCACCAATCACTTCACACTTTATGAAGGCTATGTGAAGAACACCAATGCGCTCTCCGAAAAACTCAAGGCGATCGTTGAGAAAGGAGAGACCGCTTCACCCGAGTTTGCTGAGCTCAAACGGCGTTTTGGGTGGGAATGGAATGGGATGCGGATGCATGAGCTCTACTTTGGCAATATGACCAAAGAAGCAACCACTCTTTCACATGAAACACTCAAGGCCAAACTCGCTGAAATCTACGGGAGCTACGAAAACTGGGCAAAGAATTTCATCGCGACCGGTGCTATGCGCGGAATCGGCTGGGTAGTGCTAGCCCATGATACCGAATCGGGCAAACTCTACAATGTTTGGGTCAATGAACATGACACAGGCCACCTCGTCGGGACTACACCACTCCTCGTCATGGATGTCTTTGAGCATGCCTTCGTCTTGGATTATGGCCTGAAACGCGCCGACTATATCACCGCTTTTATGAAAGCAATTGATTGGTCAGTGGTTGAGAAACGGTTTGAGCATCAATAGCTACGCATAGCTGCACTCGAAACAATATCTGTATCAAATTGATCCCCCTGATATTCTCACTTCCTCATTAGTCACCCAACGTAACACAAACATATGACCCTCGAAAAGATTCGCCGGCGTGATGGAGAAATAATTCCCTTCGACCGCAAACGTATCGAGCGAGCGATTGAGCTTGCCTGCGACGCCATCGCCATCACCGACAAAAGTTTTATCCCTACTATCACCGATGCCGTGATCGCTGATCTCGATCGAGTGTTTGGTGAGATTTTTGTTAATCGCATGCCAACGGTTGAGGATGTGCAGGATATCGTCGAGCGCGAACTCGTCAAAGCCAATCAGTTTGAGCTCGCCAAAGCCTATATCCTCTATCGTGCTGAACGCAAGCAAGAGCGCGAGGAAAAGCATGAACGCCTGGTACGCGAGTTTGAGGAGAAGACTCTCAAGGTCACCAAGGCCGACGGATCGAAAGAATATTTCGATATCAAAAAAATTCGTGCGGTATTTGATCGTGCTTCCAAAGGGTATGAGGAGGAATGTCAGTTTCCCGATCTCATGGAGTCATTCAAGAAAAATCTCGTCGAAGACATCAAGACTTCAGACATCGAAAAGCTCCTCGTCAAAACCTGTGTCGACCTCGTTACGGTTGAGAATATCAATTGGCAAAATATCGCTGCCCGTATCCTCCTCGGTGGTCTCTACAAAAAGGCCATCAAGAATCGTGGACTCGATCAGCGTGATATTTATTCACCGGCTGCGTACAAAGCCCACTTTGATGACTACGTGAAGCGCGGGCTCTACTACAAGAAGTTCTACGACTACTACACCGAAGCCGAGATCCTCGAAGCAGGGAAACATCTCTCCAAAGAAACCGACGAGAGTTACGAATACACAACTATTGTCTCGTTTATCAAGCGCTATCTCCTCAATCCCAACAAGGTAATCCATGAGCTCCCTCAGGAAATGTACATGTCGGTAGCCCTCTTCCTGGCTATCCCCGAAGAGAAGGAAAACCGTCTTAAGCTCGCGCTCAAAATCTATGAGCATTGCTCCAAGCAGCGTATTTCGCTCCCAACCCCAACCCTCCTCAATGCTCGGACCAACTATCATCAGCTGTCGAGCTGCTTCAAAATCAATGTTGACGATGATCTTCGCGGTATTTACCATGCCGTCGAGAACATGGCTCAGATTTCCAAGTTCGGTGGTGGCGTTGGCGTCTACCTCGGCAATATCCGAGCTCGGGGAGCCGCTATCCGTGGGGTCAAAGGCATGTCGGGTGGTGTAAACCCATGGGTCAAGGTTATCAATGACACCGCGGTCGCTGTCAATCAGCTCGGGAGCCGGCTGGGAGCTATTTCGGTCACGCTCGATATCTGGCACCTCGATATCTATGACTTTCTCGATCTCCAGACGGAGACTGGCGACATCCGCTCCAAGGCTTTTGATATTTTCCCTGCGGTAGCCATTCCCGATCTCTTCATGCGCCGCCTAGAGGAGGGGAAGGAGTGGACTTTGTTTGACCCATCAGAGGTCACCTCACTCTATGGCAAGTCACTCCAAGATCACTTCGGTGAGGAATTTGAGCACTTCTACGAAGAACTCGAGCGCGATGAACGACTCGGCATGAAGAAGAAGGTTAATACCAAGGAACTCTTCAAGAAATTCCTCAAGACCACTGTCGAAACTGGTATGCCGTATGTGTTCTTCCGCGACACCGTTAACCGACTCAATCCCAATAAGCATGCCGGGAATATCTACTCGACTCAGCTCTGCACCGAGATCTGCCAAAACACCTCAGCTTCCAAGTTTGTCGAAGAAACTATCGAGGATGGCAAGATTGTGCTGCGCTATGAACCAGGTGACCTCGTCGTCTGTAACCTCGCCTCGGTCAATGTAGCGGCTGTCCATGAGCCAGCCATGATCGCCGATGTCTTCCCGGTCCTTATGCGTATCCTCGACAATGTAGTTACCCTCAACTATTACCCCATCAAAGAAGCTGAACGCACGAGTAAGCGCTACCGTTCGGTCGGGGTTGGTTATCTTGGCCTCGCCGAATACCTTGCCACTCGAAAAATTGCCTACGATTCAGAGGAGGCACGCCAAGAAACCGATAGACTCTTTGAGCGCTATGCCTATCACACCTACCGAGCCTCCGTCGATATCGCCAAGGAGCGTGGTACCTATGAACTCTATCCTGGGAGCGAATACTCCAAAGGCATACTCCTCGGGCGAGACCTGGCCTGGTATGAAGCCAATACACCACATGCCGCCGAATGGAGAGGACTCTTTGCCGATATGGCAACTCATGGGGTACGCTTCGCCTATCACACCGCTCCAGCCCCCAATACCTCGACCGCCGGTGTCGTCGGGACGACCGCTGCTCTCCTCCCTATTTACAAGCGCTACTTCGTCGAAACCAATCTATCAGCCCCAACCATCCGCGTCGCTCCCAAGCTCTCCAAAGAAAATTTCTGGTTCTACAAGGAGTATATCCACATGGATATGGCGGATGTTATCAGTCTCATTGCTGTCGTCTACAAATGGGTGGACCAGTCGATCAGCTTCGAATGGATGATCGATCCAGCCCGCGTCTCTCCAGCCCAACTCTATGGCTACTATGTCCAGGCTTGGGAGAAAGAAATCAAGACCGTCTACTATGTCCGGAGTCTCTCTGGTGAAGCCAAGGATGACTGCGTGTCATGCTCTGGCTAAGATCTAGAACTATCGGCCAGCCACCAAGAAAAGATCGTACTCGCAGATTCGTAATCAAATTTGTAATTTTGTAGGTTATGACAGAAATCAAGCCTAATCTCCTCTTCAATCCCAAGGGAGACGATACCGTCGAACATCGCACTATTATCAAAGGCAATACCACCGGTCTCTTTAACCTCAATGCGGTGAAGTATCCATGGGCTAAGTCGCTCTATCAGGTGATGGTGGGCAATTTCTGGGTACCAGAGAAAGTATCAGGTCTCAAAGACGACGCTCGTATGTTCAAAAGTGACCTCTCCGAGGACGAGCAGCGCGCTTACAAGGGTACTATTTCCTTCCTTACCTTTCTCGATTCTATTCAAACGGTCAATATCCCCCATCTCTCGGACTATGTGACGAGCCCCGAGGTTAACCTCATCCTCTCGATCCAGGCCTATCAGGAAGCTATCCACTCGCAGTCCTACGCTACTATCCTCGAGTCGGTCGTGGACTCCAAAGAACGCGAAGAAATCTACTATTTCTGGCGAAGCGACGCTATCCTCCTCAAGCGCAATCAGTACATTGGCCAGATTTACCAGGATTTCATCGATACTCCATCGGATGCCACCTTTTTCCGAGCCATCGTCGCCAATTTCCTCCTCGAGTCACTCTACTTCTACAACGGTTTTGCCTTCTTTGACACTCTCGTCGATCACATGAAGATGCTCGCCACCGGCCGCATGATCGCCTATATCCGCCGCGACGAGCTCACTCACGTTACTATCTTTGCCAATCTCATCCGTGAGATTCGTAAAGAATTCCCCGCTATCTACGATGTGAAACTCATCAATGAGATGATGGGGGAAGCGGTCAAACAGGAAATTGAGTGGGGGAAACATATCCTCGGAAACAAAATTCCCGGTATCAATAGCGAAACGACCGAGAGCTACACTAAGTGGCTCGCCAACAAGCGCCTTGCGATGCTCAATATCGATCCCCTCTACCCCGAAGCCATCGATAATCCCTACAAGCATCTCGACCGCCTCCAGGATGTGAATAGCGACAAAGGTAATTTCTTTGAAACAACCGTCGTCAACTACACCCAATCCAGTAGCATGAATGGCAGCTGGGATTTCTAGTACGTTTCCAGACTTAAATAGAAAGAAGAGTCTCTCCTAGGGACTCTTTTTTTTGTTGGTCTCGTGATACACTAGAAGCACTAGAAAAATATATGACAAAAAGAAATTTCCTTTGCTCGTTTTTGATTGGATTCTTTGTTGTTTTTGTTACTCCATTCATTTCAATTCAAACCACTTCGGCAGCCATGTGTGGCGCCGACAATAGTGGTGCTTGTCAGATTGCTTGTACAGGGAGCCAGGGCTCTATTAGTGACCCTACCAATAAGTGCACAGGGTTCGGTTCTGGCGGGACAGTGTGTTGCTCTCCAGCTGATCAAAGCCAGTACGAGTGGCCATCTAGCCAGTGTACAGCCCTCGGAGGAAGAAATGCTATTGGGAGTTGTGACGATATTGCCAATACCTTCGATGGAGGAGCCTTCCTCACTCTTGACTGCAATCCCTCCGGTAGATGCTGTCTCCCTAGCGGAGTATTCAATGCGAGTAATCCTCTCCCAAAACCACAAGCTTGTGTAGCTGCCAACTGTACCGATACGCCCGGTGGCGCCTGTCGTGTCTCTTGTAATGGTGGAGAAACTCCTAGTGGGGCAGGGGTATGTAGGGGTGCTGACGCTGGAAAGACTTGTTGCATCCCTGGTGGCGGAGGTATTTGTCAAACCAAGGGTGGGGTATGTGTATCTGGGTCATGTGCTTCGGATAACCGAGAATCTAATAGCGCTGGTGGATCCTGTGTTGGTGCAGATGCGGGCAAAACCTGTTGCTCCGCCACCCAAAACACTTCGTCCACCCCGGTCGGGGCCCTCAACTATACCCTCCTCGAGGAAATCCCTGGCTCAACCACTGGGGTGACAGGCAACCTCGCCACCTATCTTCAGAATTTGTATAAATTTACCTTTTGGGCTATCGGGGTCGCAGCGCTCTTCATGCTGACAGTAGGGGGGTTCATGTATGTAACCAGTGCCGGGAATACCTCACGAGTAGAGACAGCCAAAACCATTATTACTGACTCCCTACTCGGTATTATCGTCGCTCTCTTTGCCTGGCTTTTCCTCTATGTAATTAACCCTGACTTGGTAGAGGGATTACAGCTTCCAAATACAGCACCGACGGGAGCGACAACCACTACAGGAACGCCCGCAGGAGGAGCTAGTGGTACATTGTTGAGCCACTCAGCTGCCGTAACAGCTCTTGGGGGTGGAATTACGCTTTCGAGTAGTGGCAACTGTAGTGATCAAAAGAATCCTAGCTGTACAAGTTTGGAAGGAATTCCAGCTACAGTAATTGATCGAGTTAAAAATCTACGTGATAAATCTGGATGTAGTCTCACTATTACCGGCGGAACAGAAGTAGGACACAGGACCCATGGTCCTGGACTGGGTTCTGTTGACTTCAGTGAGAGCAACTGCCTTGGGACATTCCTTCAAAATAATATTACCAAACATGGCGAGCTTGGTATTCAGAGGATTTGCGCCACAACCACCTGGTTTTCCAAAGTAGGGGCGAGTTGTACTGAAAGCACTGGTGCCCCCCATTTCCATATTCAGTTTTCGACATAGGCTAGATTTACAACCATGCTCAAGAAGGTATTTTGGGTTTCACTTGGCTTTTTTCTCCTCACCCTCGTGTTTCTTGGGGTGTATCAATTTGCCTTCAAGCACAATACGAGTAACCCCATCGCCGACCCAGAGCAACGAGCCAAATCCCTAGAAGAAGAGGCTCTGAATGAAGAGGCCACAGCGAGAAGTCTCGCCTTTGAAGGTTTTGTCAGTGAACCCTTGCTCTTTCCAGCGGCGGCTGACCATGCGCTCTACTACTATTCTCTCCGTGATAAACAACTGGAGCGTATTAACTACGATCAAAAAGAAAACCAGGTGGTCATGAAAAACCTCCCTGGTGAAATGAAACGGCTCCTGTGGGCACCAACCTTTATCGGCGCCCTGGCCCTCATGGAAAAAGACGGGGGGAGTCTCTGGTACTATCTCGACTTCCGTAATCAGTCCCAGATACCCCTCAAACCTGACATGTCGCGCCTTGTCTGGAACAACCTCGGTGATAGTATCTTTTATCAGTTTACTGATCCAGCGACTAGTGCCCGCTCCATCAACATGTCCAACTTTGATGGTAGTGACTGGAAAAAATTAGCTGATATCGGTAGCCAAGACCATTTTCTCCTGGCAATCCCTCAGTCGAGTCGAGTAGCGTTTTGGAATCGACCCAATGGATTGGAACGCGGAACCCTCGAGAGCATCAGTGTGATCGGGGAGGGTCGTCAAACCACTGACTCTGGAAAATTTGGTACTGATTATCTCTGGTCACCCAATGGCGAGTCACTTCTCATCGGCGGGACCGATACTGCTGGATCGCATATGCCAACTATAGGCCTTGCATCCAGTGATGGGAGTAACTACCGAAACTTGCGCCTCCCAACCCTCATAAACAAAATCGTGTGGAGCCGCGATAGCCAGACTCTGTACTTCGCTCTTCCAGGATCCTTCCCTACCGGCACCGTTCTCCCCAACGATTACTTTGGGAAGCCCATCTACACCAAAGATACTTTTTGGAAACTGAATATCAAAACCGGCAAGCGTGAACGCCTCGTCCCCCTCAATGAAATGAGTCAGGCCTTTGACGCCACCAACCTGTTCCTCTCACCCGATGAACTCAGTCTCTTCTTTGTCGATCGCGAGACAAACAAACTGTATCGGATTAGCCTCTAATCCCTTCTCACCCGATACAACAAAGTAGCAGCAAGCCCCACAAGGCCCCACCACACCAAGGTGAGGTCGTTTTTGAAATAGGGTGTATCAACGAGCCCAATAAGGAGGAGTAAGACGAAAAGACTCAGGTAGAGCCGGGCCAGAACACTGGCTTCGTTGTTTTTAAGGGTACTAAGGAGCCATAGACGGCGTAAGATCATACTGACCACCCAAGCAAAGCTGAAGAGGCCCAAGAGACCTGCAGCGAGAAAGAGGCTCAGTACCAAATTATGCGGTTCTGGCACCGCCCATTCGAGATAGGGAGGGAAATATATCTGGTAATCAAGATATGCTGCTTGGAAACGACCAATCCCGATCCCCCAAGGAAAAGTATCTTGGCTAATCCTACTCGCTGCTTCCCAAATCATGAGGCGCGATGCAAATGATGAACGTTCATCAAGAGTAAATAGTGATTGAAACTTGTCCGTACCTCCTTCAAGCATGAGTACACTCATCCCGAGCATCGCACCAAGCATGAGGCTGACAAGTTTTTGACGTTGGGTTAGCTTTGTGATGACAGGGATCAACAACCAGAGACTCGTGATGATGGTGCTCGCGATTACAGCATAAGATCGAGTGAGACAAAGTGCTAGAGCGATACTCAGGGTACCCAAAAAGCACCATAAGCGTTGCTTCGGGCCATGGGCTTGCGCCAACCACAGTCCGAGTAGCACCCCAGGAGCGAGGAGCATAGCGAGCTCATTGGGTGAACTATACCAAGCCGCCAAACGCCCATCATAGGTCAGCTTGCCATCCAAGAAGAAGAGGAGACTCACGAGAGTGCTCATAACCAAACCAAACCACCAGAATTTTACAATCACCCCCACCTCGTCAGCGCTTTTGACCACGAGAAGGACGAGCCAAGTCAACAGGAGGGGAAGTATGACAAAACTCTTTACAAGGCCTAGCGAGTGGAATGGGAGTTCGTTATGAAGAAAAGCCAAACCGATACCACTAATCAAACCAAAAGACCCTGCCAGAAGCCAGCGTTCTCCTTGAAGGAGTGTCCAAAGTTCCTCATACACGGATTTATGCATCAAAACCAAGCTGGCCACAAGGAGTAATGGTATTTCAGCTGCGTAGATAGGCCAAAGAGCTACAGGCCGAAGATGAGCCATGGGTAAAAGAAGGAAGACGCAGGCGATGAGAATAATGGGTAGCGATGGAAGGAAGCGCATAGAGTATTTACGCGACTCGGCTGCGGGGCTGAGCTCCAAGAGCAAAGGCGAGTCCGATAAGCAGGGTGAGGAGCAGAAGAATATGCACCGAAAAAAGAGCCGTCTCAAAAAGTGAATGCACTCCGTACAGCATGAGACCGGCAGCTACGCCCAGAGCGAGTGGTTGTTTTTGTTTAACCAATGGCCAAACACTGGCCCAAGCCCCAAAGAGGAGTATAAGCAAGGTCATTAAACCGAGTATCCCTAGCTCTACTCCAATATCAAGAAAAAGATTGTGCGCATAGTAAGGCAAAGTCCCGCCCTGACCTGGATAGAGCCACTCGACATACTGACCCAAACCAACCCCAAAAAACGGATGCATCATCCACGTTTCCCAAGCCGTTTGCCAGAGTACAAGCCGCTCGGTACTGGCTGCATCACCGAGGGCAAAGCTCGAAATCAGCCGTTCCCACACCGGCCCAAGTACCAAGCTACTCAAGAGGAGTAAAGTCAGTCCCAGTCCCCATTGCACGAAATACCGCGCGCTCTGTCGCTCGAACCAAAGTAGGACAGCCAAAGCAGCGATCAGTCCCAGATAACCACCTCGGGAAAAGGTGAGGATATCAGCGAGAAGCAAAATACCAGCGGTTACCAAAAACCAACGGCGTTTGGTTTCGAAAAAAAGGCTCAGTGCTAAAAGGCCCGTGATCCCAAAGAAAAATGAAGCGACATGTGGGTCGGGGAAAAAACTTGTGAGGCGGAGCCACGTCACCCCAGCGATATTGACCAAGAGGCTCGGGTACTGAGCAACGAGGAGCGCTCGCTCGGGCCCCAGGAAGTAGGGAAGTACCATATCGGTCAGCCAGTGAAAGACTGGTCCCACTCCCCATATAAATTGAGCCAGAAAAAATCCAAACCCGATACAAGCTGCAAGGCCACTCCCTATTAAGAGACATGTCAGTAGCCGTAATCGAAGTTTTGGATCAAGGAATAGCGTATACCATACCCAAGCGAGGGGGAAAAAACTTCCAAGAAACAAAAGTTTACGCCAGCCACCCATCTCAGGAGCACTGCGCAAAAGGAGTCCGAGAGTGGCTATCGAGAGAAAACTTACCACTCCTGCTACCAAGAGAGCGGGGGGAGTACTCTTGACTGTACCTCGAGCCAAAAGAGTAGCTATCCAGATCACCACCACGAGAGGCACAAGGAGACGCAATAATGGCACCGTACCCACAACAGGGAGTGCTACGGCCCACTGGATGGGCAAGAGGAAAAGGAGTAGGCTCGCAAACAATGGAAGCATATTAGCGGCGTAAAAAAAGATGTTGGGCAAGCGTAAGTAAGCTTGTTTCTAACTGGCCTCGGTGTTTGGCGAAATACTGCCTTTGACTCGTATGGTACGTCTGCTTTTGAACGGTCGTGCCCGTGTGACTCCCTCCCCCTCTATGCCGGATAGTAATACAGGGTGAGCGCCACGCCACTATTCCTCGTGACCGAGCCCGTCTAGCCAAATCAACATCTTCAAAGTAGAGGAAGAATCGCTCATCAAAACCACCGAGTTCCTCAAAAAGATCCCGGCGAAGAACAAGGGCAGCGCCACTGACCCAATCGGTATACGAAAAATGCTTAGCTTCCCACACCGGGTGCTGCGGTGGCCCGAAACAGTTGTGCCTGAAGAGTCCCCACAAGCTCGGGAAGGAACCCGCACTCCAAACCTCATTGCTTCCATCGCTATCAACTAAACGTACTCCTCCGAGCGAGCGCGGATAGGTGGTCAAAACCGTTTCAAGCTCTTTCAATGACCCACTTACATACTCTGTATCTGGATTGAGAAAAAAGAGGTATGTCCCTCGGGCGAGCTTAGCTCCGGCATTACTCGCTCGAGCAAAGCCTTGATTTTCCCCCAATTCTTGGACAACCAATCCTCGATGAGCTAGGGCAAGCTCTCGCAACATTTCTCTCTCCCGCACGTCATTGTTGAGCACAATGATCTCATGTGAGATAGCCCGGAGCGGCTCAGCCCAAGACTCGAGAAATCGCCTAAGGAGCTGGACACTTTGATAATTGACAATAATCAAAGAAAAAAGAGGGGAGGACATAGGAGTGTTTAGGGTGAAGCCTCAGTATAGGCTTTCTCAATCAGCCGAGCAAGGACTGTATCGCCCCACAAGAAGCGACTCCAGTTCCTCAGGCGCCGGAGGCCAAGGTAGAGGCCAAGCCATACCCGCCGCCAACCCGTGCTGTGACGCGAGAAGCACTCTACCCCGCTTTTCACCAGCCAGTATACTTTTTCACCCCGGTATTCACTTACCTCATGATGCAGTATTTCAGCCCCTGGTACGACCCACAACTTGCCGCCTTGTTCCAGAATTCTCAGACTGTAATCCACATCCTCGTAGTAGAGAAAGTAGCGCTCATCCAAGAGACCAATGCGCTCCAGAGTAATGCGAGGAATAAAGAGGGCACAGCCAGTAAGGAAGTTTGTTTGGAAAGGGGACAGTATTTTAGGCTCTGCTTGATAATGTTCTACTCGCATTTGCCACCAATTTATCCAGCCGCCAGCAAACCAAATGGCTTGATTGGCTCCTCGAATGAGCGGGGAAAGAGCTCGTGGTCCAGTAGTACGTTCGGCAGCCTCTTTGAGTTGACTGAGGCTATCCTCTTTTACTATGACATCATTATTGAGGATCCAAACAGCTTCAAAGCCCTCCGCCAAAGCTAGACGGAGCCCCACATTCATCCCTCGAGCAAAACCTCCATTCTCCTCGGGCACCTCAATCATCACCTGCGGAAATTCCGCTCTCACCCCTTCCATAAGTGCCCTCTCCTGGCCATTGTCCACTACCAAGAGTCTATCCTCGGGCCCAAGTGTCTTTACAACCGATCGAAGGCAAGGGAGAAGCACTGCTTTACCATGATAATTGAGCACGATAACCAGTGTACGCATACATTCACTTGTATCAGTCAAAAAATCAGGTCCCGAGTCCTGTAACGCGCATCAAAAGACCATTCAAACTAGACCACCAAAGGATCGGTTTGAGTATTGTCTTCACGATTACTAAACACACTAGCAACTTCTTCGGGGGTAATAGCCTTGGAAAGCCAGAGCATCAACCCGTAGACGAGGACCGAAATGCCTCCCGCCAAGAGAAATGATCCCGGGGTAAGGAGAGCCAAGGTAAGCCCCATAGCCAAGGCTGAGATGAGGATAGGAAAAAGACGATCTGGTTTGGGGAAAAAGCCCAGTGCTTTCCAGGTAAGCCAGCCTGAAATAAGGACCACGAGAAGTTCGGTCAGTGCCGAGGCAATAGCTGCCCCCTTATAGGCAAAGATCTGAATGAGAAAAAGATTGAGGCTAATATTGAAGGCGGCTACCATAAGCAGGGCCCACATGAGCTTTTTCTGAACATTACCAACGAGAATCAACATATTGAAAAAGTGCCCAAAGAATATCCCTGCGAGAGAAAGGGAAAGAATTTGAAGCACCCGAGCCGAGTCCTCAAAGCCACTCCCACTGACGATCCGAATAATGTCTGGAGCGAGAAATATCATCCCGAGGACAATCGGCAATACAATGGCCAAGAATACTTTGGCCGTCTTCCGAGCAATAGCTTGGAACTGCTCTCGATTGAGGCGATAGGCACGCGAAAGGACGGGAAGAATGAGTCCCGCAAGCATCGCTGGAAAGAAAATGAGGTTTTCCATGATTTTATAGGCCACATTGTAAATACCCACCTCAGCGGCCGGCCGGAGGAAAGAGAGGAGAATGGTATCCATCTTGAAGTAGAGAAACGTGATGATAGCCATCGCCCCGAGTGGGAGTGCATCTCGAAGGAGAGTCCTCCAAAAAGGAATATCGAAGTGGAGCGAAAAGCGCACTAGTGGCCGCGAGAGGAGAAATACAAAGCTCACATTGAAGACCATGTTGGCCAGGAGCACTCCTACAAGTGCCGTAAAACCGAGATCAAAGCGCACTACAAGGTAAATCAGCCCCAGCTGGAGACCTTTCCCCACAAACTCCACCATCGCTACCCGATCCATTTTGAGCCGCTTCTGGTACAACGAATTGAGCAGTGTCGAAAGCTGAGCAAAAAGGAGAGCTATGACCGCCAGCATAATTCCTTCCTTCACCTCAAGTCGGTAGTGGAGGAGGAGTAAAATACATGGTGCCAGGACGATAAGAACTAGACTGGCCACCAAACGTAAAGCTACTACTTTCCCGAGGATAGCCGCTTCATCAGCATCTGGTTTAGAAATCTCTCGGGTGGTCAAAGTCGCTAGACCCAAATCCCCCAAGGCTCCAAAAAAGGCAAAGAAGGCCAGTACTGTAGCATATTCTCCAAAGCCCGCCTGGCCGAGGTAGCCAGTAATCAATCGGATTGAGAGAAGTGCGATAAAGACCGTCGACACTACCTTGAGCGCCGAGTTAAACACCACATTGTAGGCGATTCTCCGTGCTAGAGCCATGCCCTCACTTTAGCGTGAATAGTCGTCCTCTGGAAGAGTCGGGGTTTCACCTTTAAGCCGGATAAGGACTTTGCGTTCTTCACCAGAGCCAACACTTTCAGTCATTACTTGGGGATGTTCGGCGAGAAGTGTGTGAACTAATTTGCGTTCGTAGGCCACCATGGGGCGGAGCGACAGCGGGAGCCCACTCTCAATCACTTCTTTCACTGCTCGCAGAGCTTCTTGTTCGAGAAAACTCTTTTTTTCAGCAAAATAACGATTAACATCGAGAGCGATCACCGAGCGCTCAGGCAAGTGCTTACGTGCCACGAGACGCAGCAAATGGAGTAAAGCCTGTAAATTGGCCCCATGCTGTCCAATCAGAAGCTGTTGGCCATCAGTTACGGTCAATTCACAAGCATACTCTACCCGCTCATCTGGGAGCAGTCGTTCACTCACCGCCACCTCAGCCGCAAATCCCATGTGCTGGAGCAATTGTTTAGCCTCAATAGCTAGTTGTTCACGTGGAGAAAGTTGGTCAGACATACGGATACATTAGGCTTTAGCAGAAACTGTCTCAGATTGGGTTGAGCGGAAAATCATCCGCTGTTGTCCCCAAGAAAGGAGGGTGGAGACAAACCAATACAGCGAAAGGGCGGCTGGAAACTGAAAGCTAAAGAAGAAAATGAGGGCTGGGCCGATATAGAGCATCTGTTTCCCCATCATTTGAGCTATATCCTGAGCCATATCAGGCTTTTCGCCTTCTTTTCGTGGCGCAGGAGTTGGGGGTAGGAGCATTTTGGTCTGGAAGTACTGGGCGATAGCAGCCAAAGCGCCAATCCAAGGAGCCGCCTTGATGAGATCAATAAAGCCAAAGGCTAGTGGATCAACGCTTCCCGGATTCTTAATAAATCTGTAGAGATTATTGCCGTCTACTTGGAAGTTATTGTTCGTAAAGCTAATAATCACCTGATAAAAAGCGATGAAAAAAACCAGCTGGATAATAAGAGGGAGGCAGCCAGCAAAGGGGTTAACCTTATTCTCCTTATAGCACTCCATAATGGCCTTCGTCTGCTGCTCCTTATCATCTTTATACTGTTCCTGAAGAGCCTTAATTTTTGGCTGGATTTCCTGCATTTTCTTCTGCGACTCGATTTGTTTCCTGGACAAGCCGTAAAAAAGCACCTTAATCAGGATCGTGGTCAGAATAATCGCCACTCCAAAGTCAGAGAAGGGAACGGCATCATAGAAAAAAACCAGCACATTGTAGAGTGGATCGTAGATGAAAGTATGATAGAGGGTGCTCATATTTTGGTCAGAGATTGGAGGAGTTGGTTGAGTAATTTTGGCAAGCTTTCGGTCACTCTCCCTAGTACTGGCTGACTAAAGTGGATCACCATAGCCCTCCCGCGAGGGAGCTCAGCGAGATGCGTCCGTACCCACGCCATGGTACGCCGCTTATACTGGTGGCGAGTAATAGCCTTGGGAAAAGCCTTTTGCTTGAATGTAACCCCAATTACCAGAGTATCATCTTTGAGAGGGAGCGAAAACCCCGTGATACCAGGTACAAACACCTTTTTCCCACGAGTAAAGATCTCCTGGAAAAGCTGTTTTCCACGCAAACGATTGTGCCGCTCCAACATAGGAATGGAGAGCTAGAGCTTAGACCGCTAGGCGCTTGCGGCCTTGGCGGCGGCGCTTTTGAATCACAGCTTGGCCGGTAGCCGTGCTCATGCGCTTCAAAAAGCCATGGCGCCGAGCTCGGCGACGAGTTTTAGGCTGATAGGTTCTCTTGGGCATAGAAGGAATAAACGTTTGGGAAATAGAGGAGACTTGGCTCCCGAGAAAACAATAGAACAATTCTAGTGTACCCTGCGAGAAAAGTCAATGACTTTTTTTTCTTAATAAGCAAAAATAGGGCTTATAAACAAAGTTTCCACATTTTATGCACCTGTGACCCGTGAAACTTCTTGTACTCCATGCTATACTAATTTCTGACTTTACTCATGCATTTATCCCTTATTTAAGCCAAAATTCTATGTCCCTCTCACATGAAGAACTTTGGAGAGCGGTTTTAGGGCAAGTTGAGCTTTCTATTTCCAAAGCGAACTTTATTACCTGGTTCAAAGGGACCTCTATCTTGTCAATTGAAAATGGGGTGGCCACGATCGCTGTCCCCAATGGATTCGCCAAAGAATGGCTTGAGAATAAGTACAACCTTTATATTCTTAAGGCCTTGAAGTCACTGGCTCAGGATATTACCGACATCCGCTGCACTATCGTACAAAATAATGATATTAAGAAACCAAATAAAGTTATTGTCAATAGCATCGATGCAGCAAAACCATTTTTTCAAGCTCAGAACTCACCTCAAAGCTTTACTAGAAAGAAAATAGACTATTCTGTCAATACTGCTTCGAGCGATTCCCCAGCTATTTTTAAAAGCAATCTCAACCCTCGCTATACTTTTGATAAATTTATCGTGGCTGAGAACAATGAGCTCGCCCGAGCAGCCTGTTTTGCTATTTCTCAAAACCTCGGACACCTTTACAACCCTCTCTTTATCTATGGGGGCGTCGGCCTAGGCAAAACCCATCTCCTTCAGGCTCTTGGCAATGAGGTACTCAAGCATTTCCCTGAAAAACGGGTGAAATATATCACTTCGGAGCGTTTTACGGGAGAGCTGGTTGAATCCATTAAAAACCAGTCAACTGATCAATTTAAAGCTGCCTACGAGCAAATCGACCTCCTCATCATCGATGATGTGCAGTTTCTCTCTGGACGAGAAAAGACCCAAAATGAATTCTTCCATATCTTTAATGCCCTTTATCAGATCAATAAACAGATTGTCATCTCGAGTGATCGCCCGCCCAAAGCCATCCCTACCCTGGAGGAGCGCCTCCGTTCTCGTTTTGAGGGCGGGATGATCGCTGATATTAGCCGCCCAAGCCTCGAAACCCGCCTAGCTATCCTCGAGGCCAAGGCGCTTGAGAAGGGGGTCGCCCTCGACCCAGCTTCCCTTCATTTCATTTCCGAAAATATTACCAACAATGTGCGCGAGCTCGAAGGAGCTCTTTCGCGTATTGCAGCCTTTAGTGAACTTCAACACGTGCCCATTAGCCTTACTCTGGTGCAAAAAGTTCTCGGAGAAACTATCCAACACAAGAAAAAACTCTCGCTTGATGATGTACTCGAAGTAATTACTGATTTTTACCACGTGACAAGAGAGGATTTGATTAAAAAAGGCCGCAAGAAGGAAATTACCCACCCTAGACAGGTAGCCATGTATCTCATGCGCACCGAACTCGAAACCCCACTCTCCTCAATTGGGGACTGTTTTGGAGGGAGAGATCATACCACCGTGCTCCACGCTGTTGAAAAGATTACTCAAGAAAAAGAAAAGCGCCCCCGCCTCAAAGAAGAGCTTACTTCTCTCCTTGAGCGACTCAATCATCTGCGTGGATAAGTCTGTATAACTCCGGATAACTACTTATATTCTTTGGATAACTCCTCATATTCGTCTCATTTCAGCCATCTCCATCAACTTCTCCCAAAACAAAAAAATCTTTTCCCCAAAATCTTATTGAAGAAAATCCCTCACCTAAGCCGTAAAACTCCCTTATCCCCAAATCCACATCACTAATAACAACAATAATATTTATATAAGAATACTTAATTCTCTTACCCATAACTTATGCAACTCAGCTGTACTCATGAAAATCTTGCTACCGCTCTCACCTACCTTGAGTGGGTGGTAGGGAGACAAAATCATCTCCCTATACTTTCTAATATCCTCTTTGAAGCAGAAGCTGGACGATTGCGACTTTCAGCTACGAATCTTGAGATTGGGGTGATAGTGACACTTGGGGTAAAGGTTGAACAAGAGGGAAAAGTGGCTCTTCCAGCTAAACTCTTAACTCAATTTATCCAAAGTAGTAGTACTCAGGAGGTATTGACCTTAACTCAAGTAGGGAATCAGGTAGTAGTGGAAAATGGGCAGGATGAAATTCGGATTAATAGTGTTGAGAGTAAGGATTTTCCTCTTATTCCGGAGTATACACAAACTTATCCACTTGAGCTTCCGGCGCGAGTATTGAGTGAGGCCCTAAAGAAGGTATTATTTGCGGTATCGACTAATGAGAGTCGGATCGAGCTTACGGGGGTATTGCTGACTGCTTCGGCTCGAGGGATTCATTTGGTGGCTACGGATAGCTTCCGTCTTTCAGAGGTAACACTCCCTCAAGCTGATTCAGAAAGCTATAAAACGCTGCAGGATTTTCTGCAGACTAAAAACGGGATTATTTTACCAGTAGAAACTCTTCAGGAATTGAGTCGAGTCATTGAGCATGAGGCAGTCTCGGTACATATGGCCTTGGAGGATAATCAGGTCTTCTTTGAAATAGGCGGGGTGAGAATAGTTTCCCGGGTGATTCAGGGGAAATACCCGGATTATCAGCAAATCTTGCCCAAAGAATTTCAATCAACTATTACATTACCGAGAGGAGAGCTTATTCGTTCTCTTAAGATGGCAGCGAGTTTCGCCCAGTATGGATCAGGGGAGGTGCAGTTTGTTTTTTCAGCCGAAAAAAGCACCTTGGAAATTGTAACTACCTCTTCGGGGGTAGGGGAACAGCGGACTACACTCACACTTACTCAACCACCTTCGGAAGATAAAACATTTATTTTTCAGCCGAGGCACTTGCTTGAGGGGATGAACGCTTTTTCGAGTGAAACTATTATTCTTCATCTTAATACTAAGGATATGCCCGTACTCTTGACTGGGGATAATCCAGAAAGTCAAATCTATCTCGTGATGCCCATTCGTAAATAGGGTAGAGATAGTGGTCTTCGGAAATTGTATTGAGCAGTTGGGATAAAGGTAAATGAAATGAGAATTATAGAATAGGAAGAAAATGCGTATGCGCGTTTTAAGAGACCTCCTCTCACAACCAACAGCTCAATCAAAAGTACCTACTCTCCCTAAGGGTGAGGTTGATGAGAAAACTATTTTTTTTCTGTTTAACCGGATTATTGAGGAGCAGTATGGGAAACGGGGCTGCTTGGTTATTCATCCTTCGCGGTATCAAGACCGAGTACTTTCTTTAAAGGTAGCCAGCCCTCTGTGGGCCAATGAGCTCTCGGTACAGGAGCTGGTATTGCGCAAACGGCTCAATGAGGCACTGGATGAGGAAATAGTCCAGGCCATTCGAGTGAGTCATGGATTAGCAGCAGAAGAACGGTAGAAGAGTTCTAGTAACTTACCGCTATTTCGCCACTTGCTTCAGCAGTGTTACCATTTTTATCCTCGAGGGTTACTTTGATATCGATGGTGCTATTGTTTTGGCTCCCGGGGATATCGTAATTGATCCGATAGGGACTCTCGGATACTTCTCCTGCAGTATCACCCTCAACTTCAAATATAATTTTCTTGACCCCGTACGGAGCTGAAGCATTTGCTTCAAGGGTTATACTACTGGAATTGGTAGAGTTTGGAATATCGAGGCTAATACTTGGTCGGTACTTTTTAAAATCATCTTCCTGACATTCCTTTTCAGGAGCTTCGTCTGTGATGGTATCCTTTTTCTTTTCTTTTTTGTACCATTCCTTCACCCCTTTTTCCCAATTTTTATACTGAGGATCCTTTTCGGGATTACTTGGCTTTTCCCCGCGGGGGTCATCACGATTAACATAGTGGAGTATGTCATGTGCTTCGATGAAGTCTCGTTCTTTGCGCTCGCTGTCCGGACAGTATTTATTGGCTAAACAGTAGGTGTCATCCTCCCCAGGGATTTCGCACACTTCGAGATTCTTTTTTTGCTCGAGTTTCCCATTGAGGAGGGGGGTTTCGATCCCATCCTCTTTCTCATACTTGGGAAATTTTTCCTTCGCATAATTTACGAGGACCTGATCGAGATAGGCACGCCAAATAGGAGCTGCTACGTTCACTCCATCAGCTCCTTCTACCATGGAGCTGTTGTCATTGTTGCCAGCCCAGACGCCGACAGCGATAGAGGGAGTAAATCCGAGTACCCAACCATCGCGGAATTCATTGGTGGTACCGGTTTTGGCTGCTACGTCCTGGTCATCAAAACGCAAGGGGCTGCGTTCCCCAAACACGGGTGCGCGGTATTCATTGGTTGACATAACATGTTGGAGCATGGTGACATACTTTTCGTCAATGACCCGCTCTCCAGGAGTGTCAGTAAAGGCTTCAAGTGTTGCCCCTTTGTTGTCTTCAATCCGGAGTATAGCTGAGAGTGGATGTTTGACTCCTCCAGTGGCAAGCGTGGCATAGGCATGGACATGGTCGAGGAGTCTAACCTCGCCACCACCCAATACAAGTGAGAGGCCGAGCCGTTTGGGATCATTGAGCCCTTCAATCCCGAGACTTTTGGCTACTTGGATGGCCTCAGGCACCCCTGTGAGATAGAGGGTTTTGACGGCTGGGATATTGAGTGACTGAGCCAGCGCTTCTTTCATTGGGAGGGGGCCACGGAATTTCCCATTGTAGTTCTGGGGTTTGTAGCTTTTTCCTTCCTCAGTTTCGAACTCGGTCTCGACATCGTAGAGGAGGGTTTCTGGGGTGTAGCCCTTGGTAAAGGCGGTGAGGTAGACATAGGGCTTAAACGAGGACCCTGGTTGACGCTCACGAGTGGCAACATTGACTTGCCCGTCAATACTAGTATCAAAGTAGTCTTTAGACCCCACCATGGAGAGAATTTGGCCGTTTTTGGGGTCAAGAGCGACGAGGGCGGCATTGGAAGCTTTCCAAACCTTGTTTTTCTCGGCCCCCTCACGCACAGCCTTCTCAGCAACTTGCTGTTTGTCCCAGTCGAGCGTGGTAATAACGCGGTAGCCACCTTCTTCGACAGCTCGGTCGCCAAACTTCTCCTGAAGGTATTCTTTGATATACATCACAAAATGAGGGGCAGCAATGATATCCTTTTGAGGTTGAATCTTGGTCAGTGTATCGGCAGCAATGGCTTCATCACGCTGCTCGGGCGTAATGTAGCCAAGATCAGCCATTTGCTTGAGAGTATAGGCTTGGCGCCCTGAGAGGGCCTCAGTACGGGAGCCATAGGGAGAGTAGAACGTCGTCGCCTGGGGGAGACTTGCGAGGAGAGCAGCCTCGTCGAGCGAGAGCTCGCGGGCCGGTTTCCCAAAGAAGGTTTGGGCGGCAGCCTCTATCCCATAGGCATTTGATCCGTAGGGTATTTCATTGAGGTACATTTCGAGGATTTCGTCTTTGGAATACTTAAACTCGAGCTCAATAGCGAGGATCGCCTCTTTCACTTTACGAGCGAGTGATTTCTCATTAGTGAGGAGAGTATTCTTAACCAACTGCTGGGTGATGGTCGATCCCCCCTGAGCTATTTCGAGGGTGATGATATCTTTGAAGACGGCTCGGAGGATGGATTTAAATTGAATCCCGTAGTGGTGATAAAAGTCCTGGTCTTCGAGCGAAATAGTAGCAAACTTAACCACCTCTGGGATGTCGGCGAAGGGGATAACGGTGCGCTTTTCCTCGCCATGCACTTCATAGAGAAGATGGGTGCCAGAGCGATCATAGATTTTGGTTGACTCAGCTACAACGCGGTCGCGGAAATTGCCTGGACTTGGAAGATCTTTGGCAAAATAGGCAAAGATTCCGCCAATGGCTACTATCCCAGTGATACTGGCTACCCCAAACCAGCGGAAGAGTTTCTTCCAGGGGAGGCGATTACCTGATTTTTTGGGACCACCGGTCATAATGAGCTCCCGCTTGGCTGGACGCCCAAAGCGAGACTGAGAAAAGGCTTGTTTTGGGCTCCAATAAGGCATAAAAGACAGATTTGACTGTCTTTGGTATAGCACAAAAATTGATTTTCTGAAAGAATTCTTCGTTCATGTAAAGAGACGATATGAAGTTAATGTAAATCGGCTGATGAATGTTCTAAACTGACTACTTTTGAGAAGCTGAAGTTCAGCTTCTCGCTCCTGGTTATAGGGGTAATCACAGGCGGGGTCGAAATAGCCCGGATGGACTACAAGCTCGCTCACGCTAAATTTAGTAGCTGTTCCCAAACGTTCTTGGAGTACATGCAGGCGGTCGGGGTGCCAGGAAATGAAATTGTCGGGTGTCAGGATGCCGGCCGTTTTTAACCGCGCACGGTCTTCGCTATTACGGGAGCGGACAGGGAGACCCAACTTTTTGGCAACAGCTACTATTCGAGGGAGGTTCTCTGGCGTCAGATGTTTGTGCTGATGTCCATCGAGGTAAGCTGGTAATTGGCCGAACGTTGTTTGAAAGCTCTTAATTTGTGTCTGCATTTCTTCCTCAGTAGATGTCTCTTCGAGCTCCAAGTGGAGGCCTAGTGTGGTACTTAGGGATTTCAGTTTTGCCGGATCGATGTATGGTCGCTTGACCATGACTGAAATACCAGTGATAATCCCTTGTTGGGTTACCTCTTCTATCCCATGGTTAAAAAGAGGCGACATTCCATAGTCGTCAGCAGTGATAATGAGTTTTGGTAGATGACTCATGTTCTTTTGACGGCAGCTCTCTTGAGGGTATCGATGATGGCTCGGTAGAGTTTTTGTATGTATGGCCGCTCAGATTCATCTGGGTAAAGACCAGGCATGGTATTGAGTTCAATGATCCATGGTTTCCCAGTTTTATCAAACATAAAATCTATCGTGTAGATTTTCTCTGAGAAGTTTGAGTAGTAGGCTTGTACGAGTTCCACAACCTTCCATATAGAAGCGGGGATATCGTTTTTCTCCACCATAGTCTGAGTCCCTCCCTGGGCTAGATTGGCCAAGAAGCTTCCTTTACGAGGGGTACGGTAATACGAGTAGATAAGTTGTTCTTGTGAAAAAATTAACCGAAGATCATGTAACCCCTGCATTACTCCCGGGATACCAGCACTGGAGTCAATAAATTCTTGGGCAAAGATAGGGAATGTAATTTCTTTAGGAAGAGTTTCTCCCTTAGTGTAAATAAAAATACCCTCGCCGCTATTACCTCGATCGGGTTTGAGTACGATTTTTTCTCCTGGAATAGAATGGGTGATTGTTTCAAGTTCAATATGATCTTGGGCGAGATGGAGTGGCTTAGTATAGTTAGAAAATGTCTGTGTAGTATAAAGCTTACTCCCAGCATGGAGAGAAAAGTCTATTGGGTTAACAAGAGGGAAGAGTTGCTCTAGCGCACGCTTTATCACGAGTGATTGAGGTGTATGAGTTGCCTTGTCGTAGATCACCTGAGGCGTGACATTAGCCTGCAGTACCCAACTCCTCCCGTCCCAATACCAGGCACTCTGAAAAGTTTGATAATCTTGTTCGTACCAATTAATTGGTGCTCGATACAACTGTACTCCCTGTTGGGCCGCCTCAATAGCAAAGGCAGTATACGCCAGGCGATAGGTATCGCTTTGAAACGCTTGATAGAGAGCTTTATCTGATGGCGAAGAAATAATCACTGTTGTAAGCATGTCTTTCTTTGGCGGACGATCGAGAATATTTTTTAGTTTATTAAGGAATTTAGTATAGACTTCCTGCATCAGGACCTTTTCTTCTTCGGGGAAGAACATCCCTGGCATAGAATTAAACTCAACAATCCAGGGCTTGCCTGTTTCATCGAAAATAGTATCAATGGTATACAGCTTGTCTGGAAAAATAGAGAAGAGTTCTCTGGTCGCATCAATGATGGGCTGAAGTGATGACGGAATCTTTTCTTTTGGCACGAAGTCCATACTTCCTCCTTGAGCGATATTAGCCAAGAGTGACCCTGGCCGAGGAGTGCGGATGTAGCTGTAGGTTAATTCATCATCGATAAACATGAGTCGCAAATCGTGGTAGGTGCAAGAGAGACCAGGCACCCCTTTTGAATTATCGATAAACTCCTGAATAATTGCAGGGTAGTGAATATCAATTTTTGAAATATCAGCCTTATTGAGAATATGTACTCCTTCACCTCCGCTTCCAACATTGGGTTTAATTACAATCATGTCCCCAGGAATTGTGGATATAGCTTCTTGTAGCTCAGTAACAGTCTCCACTTTTTGGTACGGCTTGAAATATTGTGGTAGTAGTCTCGCTACCCCATACTTATCATTTGCCAAACGAGTAAATGCTGGGTCGTGTATAAAAAGAAATCGGTGGGCGATTAAGCGACGAATCGGATCAGTATCTGAATATCCTCTAGTGCGGTCTAAAACCAAATCAGGAACTACTGGCCCAGAGATTTTCCATTGACCATGAGAAAATTCCCATGTCCGATCGAAGCGATTGTCTTTCTCGTTATACCAAGTAAGCGGAGCCCTGCAGAGGTGTAGCCCCATAGACTCTCCAATAGTGTAGAGGGCTTCGTAGCAGCGCTGGTATTTTTTATCCGAAAACGGCACATCAAGAGGGGCATGGTGTGCGGTGTAAAGAATTAAAATAGTTTTTGCCATAACTATTTTTTGGTTACATCTACCAGAAAACTACTAAGGTTGCGGCGGCCGATAATAGCCCGGTACTGAAGTTGTGAACGGTCGACAACAGTCGGATTAGCCAGAATCTCTTGCTTATCCATGATAAGCGTGAGGCCAACTTTTGGCCGCATTGATACTCCATTAGAGGCGTACACAAAAACGATATCCTTGAGATCTGGTTGTTTGGAAGTAAGGTATTGCTTTTTAAGTGTTTCGCGAATCTTTTCTCCCTCTTCTTGAGTGCTTGGAGTAACTTTTTCGAGTGTATCAAAATAAGTGAGCGCTTCTCCAAACCCAAGTTCGAGAGCGAGAGCACGGTCGATAGAGCTCGAGTCAGCGCCGGTATCGATCTTCGCCTCGACTTCGATCTCGACCCCGTTTTTTCCGATGAGCTTTACTTTTTCGATTGAACCAATCACGTGTTTTCCTGAGAGCTCCTCAATATTCTCCTCGATTTCACCACCAAAGAGATTCATTCCGACGCGCACGCCATGATCGACACTCTTGATTTTGAGTCCTCGCACACGCTCGAGACGCTCCTTGAGACCGGTTTGATTGGCCAATTGAATCGAGAGCCCTGGGCGAGCATTGAGCTCGAGGATGACGGGCCCGGCATCACGATCGATGGCGACATCGGCCCCAAGGAATCCAAGCGTGCTCGCATCCTGGGCCTTGACCGCCATAGTGAGGATATCTTTCCAGCGTGGGATTTTTAACCCAGAGAGGAGGAGGCGCGTGCCGGGGACATATTCGATCCGCTTGCCTTTGCCGATGATAGCCGTGGTGGTCGTGCCATTGGCCATGTCGATCCCGACACCGATGGCGCCTTGTTGGAGATTGGCCTTACCACCTGACTCGATAGTGGGGAGGCGGAGCATGGCCATCACCGGGACACGATTAAAAATGATAACCCGAATATCGGGAATCCCTTTGTAGGTGTAGGGCTTGAGTATTTTGGAGAGTTTGAGACGTTCTTCAAAGAAAGCGATATCGGGGCTATTGGAAAGTGAAAAAGATCCATCGAGAATGTTTTGGATATGACTTTTGAGGTCATGGATATTGATGGTGCTGCCGTCAGCCTTGACCCAGGTGTCCGGCTGGTTTTTCTTGCGGGCATAGACGACGAGGATGCCTTCACCACCGAAGCCGCGATTGGGCTTGAGAGCAAAGCTATCAGGAAGCGTGCTCCAATCAAAAGCCTCAATGTCTTGGTAGGAGCGAATTTTCCCCAGGAGTTTGGGAACAGGGAGGCCAACTTTGGCGAGGATACGTTTACAGAGGAGCTTCTGATCGGCGATGCGCTTGCCTTTGGCATGATTAAACGGCCGCACGTACTCGAGGTTACGCGCGTTCATGCCGAGAATCGATTTCTGCGCCTGAAAAAAGGAAAACATAAGATGAGCTTAGCGCTCGGTGCGCAGGATAGTACGGAAACGAATGAGTTCAATGAGGCGTAGCCCTGTCCATTTGCCGAGGCCGATGTTGATGAGGATGGTAAAGAGGATGGCCCAGGGGTAATGGAGGAAGAAATCACGGAGGAGAGGCTGACTGACGATGAAGTAGCCAATGATCGATATCACAAGAGTTTCGAAAGCGAGGATGAGCGCGGTTCTAGATCCCTGCTCGATCTGGGTGGCTACGAACTTCTCGGTGAGCGTAATCATGATGAGGAGGGGGAAAATATCGACGGCAGCGAGGCCTGTGCGCTTCAGTGTCGCTCCAAAGGCGAGGATGCCGAGGATGGCGAGGGAGATGATGGAGAGGGTGATGGCAACACGAGGGAGGTAGAGGAGGCGGAAGTAGCGGAGGAGATAGCGTGAGAGGATACCCACCCCGAGGACTGCAAAGAAGATAGCGACCCCGTACTTGAGTCCCTTCTCGCCAAAAGCGAGGAAGGCAAAGGTGATAATCGATGGAGTGTAAATCCCAAAAGCTTTGACCCCGATGATTTGGCGTGAGAAAGCCACGAGGGTCGCAATGACCGGGAGCATGAGGAGAAGGTAGACGGTCTCGAGTGGCACCCCAGCATTGGTAAAAAATTGAACTAGTGGATGGTAGGACATAGGTGTAATTTCAAGTTTCAAATTCTAAATTTTAAAATAAATCTTGAAAAGTGAAAGGTTTAAAATTTTGTATTTAGATAGTATTTTAAAATTCTCAATCTTTTAATACTTGCTCCACTTTGTATCTCGCGAGATCGCAGAGGGCGATGGCGAGGGCGTCGGCAGCATCATCGGGTTTGGGGATGGACTTGAGATTGAGGAGGCGCATGGTCATGGCCTGCATTTGGGTCTTGTCAGCCCGGCCATAATTGGTGAGAGAGTGTTTGACTTCGAGGGGCGTGTACTCGGCGATACTAAGAGAGAAGTCGGTAAGTGTCAAGAGGATAATGCCTCTGGCCTCGGCCACGGTGATAGCAGTCTTTTGATTATTGAAAAAGAAGAGTTCCTCTACAGCGGCCCGATCGGGCCGATACTCTTTGATAATCGTTGTCAGGTCGTCGCGGATTTCCTGGAGACGCTTGGGCATAGGAAGCGCTTTGTCGGTCGCAATATGCCCATAGGCGATCACGCGTGGCTTCCCAGCAACTACTTCTATCATACCCCATCCCACCGTCGCTGTACCAGGATCAATACCAAGAATTTTCATAGGTCAAGGTGTGTGATTATTTCCCCTCGCCAGCCATATCCCAGAGCATGAGGAAAAACTGCTCGTAATTCTTCGCGACGACTGGAGATTTGATGACATAGAGGAGCTCAGGTTTGAGAAACGAGTAGAAGAGCACTCTGTCTTGGCGCACCACCATGTGGGATGCTCCTTGGGGCAGCTTATCCAAAAACTTCAATTGGAGGTTCTGGCTTCCGAGGAGTGTCCCGTGCCAGAGGCTTTTTTCGGCAGTATTGCCCAGGTAGTACGTCGTGATGTGCTCTCTCGCTCTGTCCGTCAGGTACTTGTTGAGCGTTTTCCCCATCATATCAGCAAAGCCCTGGGTATTGCCGCCAATGATGTACTGATTCTCATGCCCTTTGATGGATTGGACCCACTCGTACTCATAATTTTGGATCGCCTCGGCCCCGACATGGATTTCGAAGTCCTGCTCATACCCCACCCTGGAAAAAGTGGAGAGCTCTTGGACGATCTTCTCTGCTGCTACGAGCTTGCGTTTGGCGATTTTCTCAATTTCACCCTGGGGAACGGCTTTGTAGCGGGATTGTTTGCCATGCGGGGTCTCGACTATCAGTCCTTGTCCGCGAAGGGAGGGGAAGGCGGCGTAGACATACTGCCGGGGGATAGCAGCTCTTTTGGCGATTTCCGAGCCGCCCAGTTCGCGCCCGGCCTCGAGGAGAGCGATATAGACAGCGGTTTCACTCTCGGAGAGACCAAAATCCTGGAGCATGGTCGCCGCCTGCTTATGCTCCGTGATAACTGATTTTTCAGCCACTTTTGGTTGATTGTCCCTCTCTGATTTTAAAATTGTCATAGAATCAATGACAGTATATCAGATTATGGCTTTTTATAAAGTAAAAGAGTAGATAAGTAGTGACATATTTGTATTGACAGTATAGTGATTTTAGGCTATACTATGGTGTCAGGATGAGAAAAGCGAAAGTTATTCCAACTGACACCAGTGCCTTAACAAGAGTCTCCAGCTAGGCCTTAGGGTAAAGGGAGTGATCGATACCTCCCCTCATCCTAAGACCTAGGCATACCGTTTGAGCGACTCGAGTTGAGTAACGCGAACTGGTGTGGGAGCAGAAGATGGACACGAAACAACTGCAAGAAGTCGAGCGGCGTGTTGCGGAAGCCTGTAGTGAGTATGAAGGCCCAGTCAACGAGACCGAGTTGGCTGCCGCCGTACAAGCCTTCCTTGCCTTCGACGCCGAGGGCTTCATCCGCGCCAAGGGGCGGAACAGCGACCGGCGCGTCGTCCTCTGGATCCACTCCTTGAGCCACTTCACGGGAAGTTTGTGGAAGTGCCGCCAGTACGGACACCTCAAGGTTCTGTACAAGGAGGCAGTGAAGCGCTCCGACGAGGTTGGTGACTACGGCTGCATGGACCGCCTCCTCGACGACTTCCTGGCCTATGCGCGCTGGTTCGACAACCCGTGCGATTACGGCTACGGAGAGTCGGTTCCCGACTACGAGAAGCTCTATGCCGAGCGGGAGCAGCAGAAGTACGACCTCGAGGCGGTAGCCAAGCGGAACCCCGTGAAGCACGCCTTCGAACAGGAGGTCGTCAGGATCCGTCTCAAGGGCTTCGCGAGCGACAGCGAGATGCGTGACTGGAAGCGGCTTACTCGCTTCAGCTGGGTGAAGTCCGGCAGCGAAGGCTTCTGACCCACTACCCCAAGCAGCGCAATGCGTCAGCTTGGGGGTTCTATCAGGATCGGTAACAGTACCGGTTCCGCAGAGCCAAGGAATTGCAATGAGAGTTCTTTTTATCGATGATAGGCAACGTGAGATCGAGCGTCTCGTTGATCTTTCTGGGGTTGGCCGAGTACACGTAGTGGAGATTCACATCTTCACTACCCTGGACCATTGTTGGTGGACGGTCCACGATTTCGATCCAACAGTCATCTTGATCGGGCACGGCCTCTCCGTTTACCCAATCACCGGGTCGGACGTTATCCGTCATCTGCGCTCGCAAGGAGTCAAGGCGCGATTTGTCGGAAATAGTGGTGGTGGGACGATCCTCTTCGAGAACGATGGGATTGAAATCGAGGGATCAGTTGACCGCCATCCCAGCAAGCTCGCAGCGTTGCTTCTTGCTTGAGACTCGGCAGTCGTTGAACCAAACGGCTGCCGGTTTTCTCTTACCAAAAAGCGCCGTAGGAAATCCTACGACGCTCGTTTCTTTTTGTGAGTTGTTGATTACTTTTTGCTGACTGTTTACTGCCTATTGTCCCACACTTTCTGGACATCGGGGTGGTCGTCGAGGGTTTCGAGGAGCTTGTCGAAAGGAGCCGTGTCACTCTCGGGAAGTGCGGTGGTTTGAGTCGGGGTAAACCCAAGCTCAGCTGATTCGCAGACGAGATTTTTACTACGGAAATATTCTTCGACTGATTGGAGTTTGTCGATTGCGGTGATGGCTACCAACACCTCGGGAGTGGTGAAGAAATCATCAGCGCCGGATTCGAGCGCTTCGTTTTCGAGTGTTTCAGCAGCATATTTCTCGAGCGAGAAGGTGATGAGGCCGACGCGACGGAACATAAATGACACTGCACCAGTTGGGACAAATTTGCCGCCACCCTTCGTCAGAATCGATTTCACTTCACTGACCGTACGATTTTTATTATCAGTGGCAGCCTCGATAATGAGGGCGACTTGGCCAGGCCCATACGCTTCGTAGGTGAATTCCTCGATCTTGGCCGCATCTTTGAGTTCCCCCGTACCTCTTTTGATGGCTCGCTCGATATTGTCTTTGGGCATGTTGACACTTCTCGCTGCATCGATAGCGATCTTGAGGGCGTAGTTGCTATCGGGATTGCCGCCGCCAGCAGCTGCCGCCATGATGATGTTCCTGCCGTACTTGGTAAAGACGGCGGCACGTTTGGCATCATTGAGGCCTTTGGCGCGGTGGGTTGTAGCCCAATGTGAGTGTCCAGACATAAAACTAGCTTTTAGCGATTAGCTGATAGCGTATAGCTCTAAGAAAATAGCATAGGAATGCCAAAGTTCAAAATACAAATTTCAAAATAACGTAAAATACTTTTCAAAGTTTCTTTTGAAATTTAAAATTTGATTTTTGAAATTGAAACTAGGCTCCGAAGGAGCGGGGGCGGGGAGTGGCTTGGGCCGCAGCGACGACTTTGCCAATCTCCTCATCGCGCTCGGTGCGGAGGCGTTCCATGATCACGTCCTTGACATGGTAGGGGTCAGGTACCTGACGGAAGAGAAAATAGTCTTCCTCAGAAGCGGTCTGGACTTTGACATCGCCAAAGTTGAGAATAGTCGGGATCATACCGCGCACTTCGGAAGTGACATCTTGGATACGGGAAAACTTGAGTTCACTCACCGTCCGGACAAAAAGCCCCTTCTGTTCGATATTGATGACCCGCTCATTGGTAATGATCCACACATCAAAGTAGTAATCAATCCAGATGAGGAAAGAATACATCCAGAGAAAAAGGAGGAACGTGTTTTGGAGAAAAAGGATAAAGACCTGATCAGCGAAGACACCACTACCAGCGGCAAAAGCAGGAAGCGCGAAGAGGCTGGCAAAGATGAGTCCGGCAAAGAGAATGATGAGGATAAAGTGAGTGGCGATATCGAACCAGTGGCGGTGAATGACAGTCATAATGACTTCGCTTTCACGCTGGCCTCGGAAATGATAACGACTGAAGTCTTGGGCCATAAGGTTACAGGGTGATAAGCGAGTCGAGGGAAAGGTTAAAGAAGAGGACAGTATTGGATATGAGAAGCGTGATCGTCACGACCGTAAAAAGGAGACTCATGAAGAGAGCAAGTTTCTTGTCGAGGGCATAGCGGAGCAGGTGAAACAAGATAAACAAGCTCGCGAGTACGCAGCCAAGAAAAAAAACAACGTAGAGGATACCAAAAAAGTTTTGCATGTTTTTGGAAAGTACTTTTAGTATATCACTGATTTCACTCTACAAATTATGAATCAGTTACGAATATACAGATAGAAATCAATATCCAATATCTCATACCCAACTTCCAACAAAACTTTCAATTTGAAAATTGAAGCACTGGAAATTGATTGGAAATTTTAAAGGAGCTTGCCCTCGAGGTCGTGTGGTGGAGTGAGACCGAGATGGCGATAGCCAGCTGCGGTGACGACTCGCCCGCGCGGAGTACGCTCGAGGAAGCCGATTTGGATGAGATAGGGTTCGACAACATCTTCGAGGGTGTGCATTTCTTCACCAGTAACTGCGGCGATAGCCTGGAGTCCGGCTGGACCGCCTTTGAATTTCTCGATAATACTCGCGAGCATGCTGCGGTCGGCAGGTTCGAGACCAAGCTTGTCGATTTCGAAGAGGGCGAGAGCGTCACTAGCTACTTCCCGAGTGATGTGGCCCTCGTGGTGTACCTCGGCAAAGTCGCGAACACGCTTGAGGATGCGATTGGCCACACGTGGGGTACGGCGACTGGCCCCGGCGATCTCACGTGCCCCGAGATCATCGAGGGTGACACCGAGGATTTTGGCCGAACGCCTCACGATCTCCTCTATTTCATCAGCTGTGTAAAACTCGAGCCGGTGCGTAGAGCCGAAACGATTCCTGAGTGGATTGGTAAGAGAGCCGAGGCGGGTCGTAGCACCAATCAGGGTAAAGCGGGGGAGATCGAGTTGGATGGTGCGCGCAGCTGGGCCCTTGCCGATAATGATATCGAGTTTGTAATCCTCCATGGCTGGATAGAGTACTTCCTCGATTGTTTTATTGAGCCGGTGAATTTCGTCGATAAAGAGTACGTCGCCAGGTTCGAGATTGGTGAGGATAGAGCCGAGGTCACCGACACGTTCGATCGCGGGGCCGCTCGTTACCTTGATCCCAGCACCCATTTCCCGTGCGATGATATGAGCGAGGGTGGTTTTGCCGAGTCCAGCTGGACCATAGAGGAGGACGTGGTCGATTGACTCTCCGCGATTTTTGGCTGCGCGGATAAAGAGCTCGAGGTTTTGTTTGATTTTCTCCTGACCGATATACTCCGCAAAGGCCTGCGGCCGTAAAGTCGTATCGAGGAGCTTATCTTCTTCTTGATCGGTGGAAGTGTTGAGCATACAACAATTTCAAATTCTAAATTTCAAAATAAATATCAAAAACCAAAGTTTTGAAGTGAGGGTTTTCTTCGTTTATTTTAAAATTCCCTGCCCGTTCGGCAGACGGGGAAATTTACACTTTGTTATGTACACTCTATTTTACCACTTTTTCTCTGTCCTGAGAGTAGCCAGAAATGGCTTGGATAAGGCAAAAATGTGACACTTGACAGCTTGTCAAGCCTATGCTATCCTAGTCCTTCGTGCTTGATGAAATATAAACACAATCTCGGCCCCAGTTTCGTGAGCCGTTTTTTGTTCCTCAAAAATTAGGTGAGTCATAGAAGTTCCTCACATGTAGACAATTTGGGAAGCACTATCTTTTCTTCTCAAAATCCGGATGAGTTTTCGCTTCGGCGAGAGTCAAGACTGGGTAGGGTGGTTCCGGCTGCGCTATACCTCGACACTCTTCCATCCCTTGGGCTCCCATGCCCGAGGACTATTGTCTACAGCTGAGGAATTTTTGTTTTACAGTTCTTTCAACCGCCGTTACGGCCCGATGCTTCCCGGTAGTGGAGCATGGAGATGCAAATGAGACATGCCATAAAGTTCACTGCCTCCTCGATGGTGGTCGTGCGGGATGGATCGCCTGAGCTGCACGTCTACTTCATCCCTGGTGTTCTCTCGGCCGGGGAGGCGCAGGAAGCGGTGGCAGATACCCCTGCCTTCAAGGACCAGCCTCACCAGCCCATCGCTGTTGACTTCAAGGATCTGCTCAAGCGGAAGGACTGGCAGCTCCTCTACGATCACCACGAGGCCATGAGACGTCTCGGCGGAGAAGCCGAGAACCGTTTCAATGAACTGGTCAGGGTCCTGCTCAAGGTCGGGGGCCAGATGACCCTTCAAACTCCGGGTGCCGAGAAGTTGCTCCCGAAGGAGACCTGAACGAGGCCATCGCCTCAACTATCAAGCCCGAGTGGTCACGTACCGCCCGGGCCTTGAAATTTTTATACAGAATTTTTCTTTCTCTCTACTTACTCTCAACTCCTGTCCCCTTACTTCTTTTCCCTATCCTCATCCCGAAGCTCAGCGTCAAATTCAGCGTAGATGGTAGCGAGAGCATCGTCTTTTCCGGTAGCGGCCCAGACCTCTT
>CAZOFS010000011.1:0-41301 GCA_964579335.1 uncultured Bdellovibrionales bacterium | reverse complement strand
TATATTTTGGAAAACATGATCAAGCCGGTGGTGAAGGATGTGATGCGGATACACTTCGATCAGTGGACTTCGGAGAAGCAATTGATTGAGGATGGCTATATTGATAAGGCTATCGCTCTTCTCAAAGAAAAAGGGCTGACCTTTGAAGAAGAGGGGGCGCTGTGGCTCAGGACTACTCAGTTTGGTGACGACAAGGATCGCGTGCTGGTGAAAAGTGATGGTTCCAAGACGTACTTTGCATCGGACGCTGGTTACCTTTTGAACAAAATGGAACGCGGTTTTACCAGTCTGATCGAAACCTGGGGGGCGGATCATCATGGGTATATCGCTCGTTTTCGAGCCGCGGCCGAAGCATTGGGCTTTCCCAAAGACAAAATTCATTTTGCCATTGTGCAGCTTGTACGACTAATGAAGGATGGGCAGGAAGTACGCATGTCCAAGCGAGCGGGGAATGTGGTGGGGATCGATGAACTCATCGAAACTGTCGGGCACGATGTTACACGCTTCTTCTTTCTCATGTACAGTCCCGATACGCACATGAACTTTGATCTCGGACTGGCCGAGGAGCGCTCGGAGAAAAATCCGGTGTATTATGTGCAGTATGCCTATGCTCGTCTCTCGAGTATCCTCCGGAAAGCTGAGGAAAATTCTCTAGAACCATCAACCGAATATCTCAACCTCCTCACGCATCCCAAAGAGAAACTCCTCATGCGTGAACTCATAGCTTTTCCTGAACTCATCGAGCGCATGGCGAGTGAGAAGACCGTGCATGCTTTGCCGCAGTATGTCATTCGTCTGGCCGATCGGTTGCACTCCTTCTATGCTGATTGTCAGGTGATTGATACAGAAAATATCAAGCTTTCCTCGGCCCGCTTGGCGCTTATCCAAGCCACTCAAGCCGTCCTCGGCGAGACGCTCCGCCTCATCGGTGTCTCAGCCCCAGAGAAGATGTAACAAAAAGCAATTATGTCAAAAAATACATCAAATACACGCTGGATGAGCAGGCCAACATCAATGGATTATTGTGTAGTCATTTTCCTTCCAATCATCACATTTATTATTACTCTGGCATACCATGCAAGTTTTTTATTTTCTACTATTTCCTTTTTTCTTATCCCGACGGTCTATCTGGTGTATCGGCGTCGTGCCATGCTTAAGAAAATCCTTGTGACGGCTCTCGTGAGTGTTCCGTTCGGGCTGATTATTGACTACTTTGCGATGCGTGACGGCGCCTGGTACGATTCCTCACTATTCTCTTTTCGTTTCTTAAATGGGATACCATTGGAAGATCCTCTTTGGTTTGCTGCATGGTTGAGTTATGTCGTAGCTTTTTATGAGTATTTTATTGATCGTCCAGGCAAGGGAGAAAGTGACCGAATCAACCCCAAGGCCAATATGCTTGTAGGGGGATGGTTTCTTATTCTTACTCTATTTGCTGTAGCTTACGCTTTTTTTGGAACTCGACTTCACATACCATACTTCTATGCTTTTTTTGGTATTGTTTTAGGCATTGTCCCGCTCGTGGGGGTGTTGTCACGCTATCCAAAGCTCATTCAAAAATGCGGTCTCACACTAGCGTATTTCTTCCCGGTCCATATTTTGCATGAATTAAGTGCTCTTGCGACAGAGCAATGGGTCTATCCAGGGAACAATTTTTTTGGTTGGGTACAATTTATGCAGTTTCGTCTTCCTCTGGAAGAACTATTATTCTGGATAATTTCGGGATCTATCTTTGCGGTGGTGTGGTATGAGTACTTTGTGGACGATACAAAATAATATTGGAGTCAGAGCTCACAAAACTCATGGCCAAAAAACACAAAAAACCTGAAGATATGGTATTGCCTCTTGCTGTGGGGCTCACTTTTTTTCTTACCCTCACATTTGTCGGGGCGCTGAGTGTCGATCTCTATCACGCTGTACAGACTATTGGCAATCTCTATGGAAGATCAATTTAGTTCCAATGTTTATTACCTCGTGCGGCATGGGGAAGCCGCGAACAATGTTTTGAATGTGCTCAATGCTTCACTCAAGGGGCAGTACGGATTGACCGAGAGAGGGCAACGGCAGATTGAGGCACTGGGGGAGTGGCTCGCTGGTCGCCCACTCGACTTCATCGTCGCTTCACCGATTCTCCGGACCAAAGAGAGCGCCCTTCTCTTAGCTGAAAAACTCAGTCTCCCGTTATCGCTTGATGCGCGACTGTGTGAACCACGCTTTGGTCAATTCGAAGGAGGCGATATCCAAACCTTTTTCGACTTTATGCAAACCCACGGTGGGCGGACAGCGGGCGACCCAGCACTCGGGATTGATGGCTATATGGATATTCGTGAACGGGTACGGGCCTTCCTCACCGATCTCAACCGCACCTTCCAGAGGAAACAGGTGGTGATTGTCTCACATATGGATGTACTCCAGGAGCTCTATGCTGAGCTCGCGGGCGAGCCGGTGGGGGCAGAGCAGGGGAGTGGTCATTGGCATCCAAGACAGGGTTCGGTTTGCATCGTGTATTCTGACCAGAAGCCAGAGTTTTTTGAGCCTCACTGAGTGGGTGTTACAATGAAGAAGCTGGCACTGCCAGTGCGACATCGGGAGCTTTTGGGGGTGGTTGAGAGTCTCGCAAGGACTTTCCCTACCCTCGCTTTTTTTCTCACATCCCCCAAGTAGCCAATGGTACAATAAAGCTATATATTTTTGATTTTTTGTTATGGAAAAAGCAGCCCACGAAACCCTCCTCAAGACTTTGGAAGATCCTAAGATTCTCGAAGAATATAAGCAGTCATATGATCACTATCAAGTAGGTATTATTCCAAAAATTTTGGGGAAAATTTTAGTGACCTGCGGTAATACAATTTATGGTCACGAACCGTCATACGGAAAATTTAAGGCAGTAGAAGTAATCGCCCGTATCCCGTATCAGTCTTGGGAAGTGGCGAGTTATACGCTCCTTACTATGTTTTATTCCAATGAAAAGAAGGCGCTTGCTTTGTCTCGGCTGTCTCAATTTAGCCGCGTGTCGCAGGACAATGAGACAATGCACGTGGTTGTCTTGTCACAACTCGCCAAGAAATATGGTGAGGATGGTTGGCTTCGTCATACCCTTGTCCCGCTACTCTTCTCATTTTTTTATGCTGCCGCTTCCTATATCCTGTATCTCTTTAGTCCCAAGAGTGCCCTCCAGCTGAACTATCTTTTCGAAGATCATGCTTACGCCCAGTATTCGAGGTTTGTGGAACATAATGCAGAGACACTCAAAGATCGGCATGTCTGTATCGATTTTCTTGATTATTACGGACGCAATCCACAGAGTGAATACGAGTTGTTTGTCTCTATCCGAAACGATGAGATCATTCACCGCAATATTTCTGCTCATCGAGCTGATGCGTGTTAGGCTTGTTTTTGACTGATTTCCGTGATAGATTGGGCATACAATTTTGAAAGGCGTTTGAGGGGTTATCAGCCCCGATGCTGTGGGAAGAAACCGTCCTTCGCCGAGAGGCTTCGGGACGGCGCGTAGAACCTATCGGGACGGCCCGTTATAGCCAAGATGAAGTCCATCAGTAGATGGAGAAGCAAGGTGGTACCGTCCCGAGCAATAGTCGAGGGGCCCTTAGCACAAGCGTGTTAAGGATTTTTATTTTCTATGAAAGATTCAGAGAAATATTTGAACAATATTATAAAGCAGTATCGTTACTGGACTCTTTATGTACATGATAATCAACAGTATCTTGGACGGGTCTATGTTTGGTGTCGACGTGACAGCGCTCTGGATTTAATGGATGCAACAGAGGAAGAAAGACTAGAGCTCTTTGAGATTCTTACTCAGGTAAAGACTTCACTTTTGAAAACGTTCAAGCCCGACTGGTTCAATTATGCTTTTTTGGGAAATGAAACACAGCATCTGCATGGTCACATTGTCCCGCGCTATTCTACGAAAAAAGAATTTATGGGCCATATATTTGAAGATAAAGAATGGGGGCATAATTGGCGGACCGATAAAAATTTTATAACGCCTTTAGAAATTGTCCAAGAAGTAAAGAAAGCTTTGCAAAGTAATCTTGATTAACCTATGTCATTCAAAAAAGTCGAATCACAGGTGAGCTTTCCCAAGCTGGAGGAGATGATTATCGAACACTGGGAAAAGGAAAAAATTTTTGAGCGCTCTATTACTGGCCGCGAAGGTAAGCCTCGCTACACCTTTTATGATGGACCGCCATTTGCAACGGGGACACCGCACTATGGGCATATCGTCGCGAGTGCGATCAAAGATACCGTACCACGCTATTGGACCATGCGAGGGTACCAAGTAGAGCGCAAGTGGGGCTGGGATTGTCACGGTCTCCCTATTGAAAACATTGCGGAGAAAGAACTGGGGATTACTCACAAAAAAGAAATCCTTGAACTGGGTGTCGAGAAATTCAATGAGATCTGCCGGTCAAAAGTTTTGGAATATGTCGCCGAGTGGAAAAAAGTGATGCGGAGGTTTGGCCGTTGGGCCGATATGGAGCATGCTTACCGCACCATGGACCGTGACTTCATGGAGAGCGTCTGGTGGGTGTTCAAGGAGCTCTGGGACAAAAATCTCATTTATGAGAGTTACCGGACCATGCATATCTGCCCGCGCTGTGAGACGACTTTGTCCCAGTCCGAAGTCGCTGAGGGGTACAAAGATGTGAAGGATTTGGCCGTGACAGCCGAGTTCGAGCTCGTCGATGAACCGGGGACATTCGTCCTCGCCTGGACTACGACGCCATGGACGCTCCCTGGTAATGTCGCGCTCGCGGTGAATGAAAATATCGACTATGTCACCGTCGAAAAGAAAGATGAGGGTGTCGGCGAAACAATTCGATTTATTGTGGCCAAAGATCGTTTGAAGAATATTTTTGGCGAAGATGGATATTCAATTGTTGAAGAATACCAGGGCTCAAAGCTGGCAGGCAAAGCCTATAAGCCACTGTTTGATTATTACGCGCAGGATGAATCCCTGAAGAACCGCGAGAACGGGTGGAAGATCTATCATGCTGATTTCGTCACGACCGAAATGGGGACGGGGATTGCGCATGAGGCGCCAGCCTTTGGTGAGGACGATATGCAACTCGGTAAAGCGAATAATTTGCCATGGGTACAACATGTAAATCTCGATGGCACGATGAAATCTGAAGTAACGGATTTCGCCGGGAAGCCAGTCAAAAGTAAGGAGGATCCGTCCGCGATGGATGTGGAGATTATCAAATATCTTGCCAAGGCGGGAACACTCTTTGCCAAGGAGAAGTACGAGCACAGCTATCCGCACTGTTGGCGCTGTGATACGCCACTCCTCAACTATGCGACGAGCTCTTGGTTTGTGAAGGTGACTGAGATCAAGCCGAAGTTGCTTGAGTTAGCTGAAAATATTCATTGGTCACCAGCCCATATTAAAGATGGGCGTTTCGGCAAGTGGCTCGAGGGGGCGCGTGACTGGTCTATCAGCCGCCAGCGTTTCTGGGCTTCGGTGATGCCACTTTGGTTGTGTGAATGTGGCGAGAAAAAGGTTTTCGGTTCAGTAGCTGAACTTGAAGTAGCGAGCGGGGTGAAAGTAGCTGATCTCCACAAGCACGTCGTTGATCAGGTAACGGTCCCTTGTGAGAAGTGTGGTGCGACGATGAAGCGCACTCCGGACGTGCTCGATACATGGTTTGATTCGGGTTCGATGCCGTATGGAGAGGTGCATTATCCGTTTGAGAACAAAGAAAAGTTTGAATCGACTTTCCCGGCGCAGTTTATTGCCGAAGGAGTTGATCAAACTCGAGCTTGGTTTTATTACCAACACGTGATTGGGACGGGGATTAAGGAGAGTAATGCGTTTCAAAACGTGATTGTGAACGGTATCGTCCTGGCCGAGGATGGTAAGAAAATGTCGAAGAAACTCAAGAACTATCCTGATCCGATGATGATCCTCGATAAGTATGGGTCCGATGCGCTGCGGTACTACCTCCTCTCGTCGCCAGTCGTGGCGGCCGAGAATCTCAACTTTTCGGAGCGAGACCTCTCTGATATTGTCCGCAATGTGTTCCGCATGCTGTGGAACTCCTACTCATTCTTCATGACGTATGCGGCGATTGATAATTGGCAACCAAAAGAGAATGCCAAGCGTTCAGAAAACCTCCTCGATCGTTGGATCCTTTCTGAAATGGAACTCCTGATCAAAGAAGTGAATGAGGCGATGGAGGATTATGAATTGAACCGAGCCATGCGTGCTTTCACACCATTTGTCGACAATCTCTCCAACTGGTATATCCGCCGGAGTCGCAAGCGTTTCTGGAAAAGTGAGGACGATACCGATAAAGAACAAGCCTACCAGACTTTGTATGAGGTTCTCATTACACTCTCGAAACTCATGGCGCCCTTTACGCCATTTATTGCTGAAGAAATCTATAGAGGACTGATGGAAGAGGAGTCGGTACATCTTGCTGATTATCCTGTGGCTGATGAAAGTTTGATTGATAAGGACTTGAGTTGGACTATGGGCTCAGTTCGAGATGTCGTAAGTCATGGTTTACAACTTAGAGCTTCAGCCAAAATCAAAGTCAGGCAGCCGATAAGTGAGGTGCTTGTCTTTGGTATTACTCTTAATACTGAACAGATTGAAATTATTCAAGACGAGCTAAATGTTAAAATCGTTCGAGTTGTAAGTGATGCAGATATTGATATAGCTTCAAAAAATGGTTACCTCGTCTCTTCCTTACTTAGACCAGGTACAAAGTTTGATTTGGGTAATATTCAAAGTGAGAATATTGTTACTAAGCTTTTATTAGCTGCAAATCCCAACATTACCCCTGAACTCAAGCTCGAGGGGGAAGCGCGAGAAGTAATCCGCGCCATTCAAGAAGGGCGCAAAAAAGCCGGGTTCAATGTAGAAGACCGTATCGTCCTTGGTTATACCGGCAAAGAAATAGTCTTTGAGACATTCCAAGACATGATTGCCAAAGAAGTGTTAGCAACCGAGGTCACCAAGGGCTCTCTTGAAAACGCTGAGTACTCAGAAACAGCCAAGCTTGATGGTGAAGAATTTATCTTTTCACTTAAGCGAGTATGAGTGTTGAAATCTGGGAAGAAGTTTCGCATGAACCAGGTCAGAAGTTGTATGGGCGGAGCGTTGATAAGGTATGGTTTCGTCTTCCCGATGGCAAAGAAACCGACTTTGCTATTTTTTCTGGAGGGAAAAGCGTAGCCTGTTTGGCGTTAACAAAAAATAATGAGGTCATCCTTGCACGGCAGTTTCGTCCTGGGCCAAAAGAGATTCTCACTGAACTACCCGGTGGAGGACTGAAAGAAGGTGAAAATCCAGAGGAAGCAATGGCGAGAGAGCTTCTTGAAGAGACTGGTTATCAGGGGAAGATGAAATTGGTAACCACGCTCTGGCATGATGCTTACTCTCCTCGAGTGAAGTACGCTTTGGTAGTGACTGAGTGTGAAAAAGTAGCTGAACCAAAACTCGAAGATAATGGTGAATCGGTTGAGGCGGTCCTCATGTCTCTTACGGAATTTCGTAAACACTTGATGGGTGGGAGATTGACCGATATTGAAATTGGCTATCTTGGACTCGATTATCTCGATCTCCTCTAAATGGAATACCGCTATACCGCTATTGTTTTGAAGAAGCGTGAGGTGGGTGAGACCGACCGGATTTACACATTCTTCACTCGAGAGGCTGGGAAGGTAAGTTCGATCGCCAAAGGTGTGCGGAAGAGCGAGGCCAAACTCGCGGCAGCGCTCGAGACGGGATCGCGCTCCGATATTACGGTGGTCAAAACCCGGGGGATGGGCAAAATTGCTGGGGCAGTCCTCGAGCAATCCTTTTCGGGGATTCGCCAAAACTTTGAAGCCTTGCGATTGCTCCTCGAAACGCTTGGTACATTTGACCGTCTGGTAGAGCCCGAAGAAAAGGACGAGGCACTCTACGCTTTGCTTGAGGAGTACTTGGCCACGCTTGAGATGCTGGTGGCTACTGGTCGAGAGGAAAAGTTGACACTTATTACCGAAGCCTGGCTTTTTCAACTCTGTTTTCACTTGGGGTATCCGCTACAACTTAGTATCTCGGCGGTTTCGGGCGAGTCGCTGACTCCAGGGGAGCGGTATATCCTGAGCCCGAGCGAGGGTGGGGTGCTCGGAATGCATGAAGCCAAGGGAGTGAATGATGGCCTGGTGGTAGAGGCTGATACGATCAAACTCTTGCGTTTGTTTGGTCAGCACCGACTCATGGCCATTACCAAAGTAGTAGTGAGCGATAAAACGCTCGCGGAACTCCAACGCTTTCAAAAAATTTTTCTCACATGGATTCGTCGTTAATACTCTCTCTGCCGAGAAAATCTGTTAGAATAGGCATATGCCTCTCGAAGAACTTAATGACGCTGTCTATAAGCGTGATTTCAAAGCTAAACCTCTCCCCACTACTGATCCAGTCGTAGCACCTGGACCAGCACCTCTCCATGTACATACGACACCATCGGTCAGTACCTGGGCTGATACTGAAACTAAACCATTGTCAGCGGCTGAGCTCGTGGTACAGGAAAAGGGGAAACTCACACATCGCCGCCGCCTCGCTCTTTTGCTTGCCGCAGTACTCTTATTCCTCTTAGCCGTGGGTGGGTTTTTTGGTGGGCGAGCCTTTCTCTTTGATCCGGGCAAAGTTACCCTCGAACTCACGGGCCCAGAAATTGTCAAAACTGGTGAAGAACTCACACTAACGTTTACATACAACAATCAAAACTGGGCCGGACTGAGTGATACTGAACTCATTGTGAGTTTCCCTGAGTCATTTCGACCCAAAGAAGAAGCTGGTTGGGAGAAGGCTCTCACTCGAGCCACCTATGTCATCCCAGTCATCCCAGGGCAAGCCAGTGGACGGGTAACATTTTCAGGTACCCTTCAGGCTTTTGACAAGAAGACGGCTTTTTTCAAAGCGACCCTTCGATCCAGTCCCAAAGGTATTACCAATCCGACAGAAATCAATAGCCAATGGACAGTCGTAGTCGATACCTCAGCTGTTCAACTCGATATTGTCGGACCACCTTCCCTCGTGCTAGGCCAACCCTTTGAATACATTGTTAAGTATCATAATGAAAGCTCAGAAACTATTGAGAACTTACGCCTCGTAGTTGAGTATCCCGAGGGCTTTACGCCGACGAGCTTAATTCCTCGACCAAGCCGTGATGAAAATACCTGGATACTCAATCGCCTAGAACCCAGGAGTAAGGGTGAGATCAGTATCAGGGGCGAGATACGGGGCAATGCGGGGGATGCTCGTCGATTGCTGGCCCGGGTTGGTAAGGAACTCGGTGATGGGAGTTTTCTCAGTCTGGCCCAAGAAGAAAAGACAACCCGGGTGTTATCGCCACCAATCGTCGTTTCGCTCTTGATGAACAACAATAATTCAGTCCCAGTAGCTCCTGGTGGGAGTTTGAGTGGCAGGGTCATCTTTCAGAATAATAGCCAGGTAGGTATTCGAGATATTATCGCAACAGTGACTATCGATGAAACGTTGATTGATGTGTCCAAGGTATCTGTTCCCTCTGGAGTTGATTACAATCGCTCAAAGCAACAATTTATATTCAAAGCTTCTGAGATTCCTAGCTTACGCAGCCTAGAGCCTAATGAGCGGGGAGAGTTGAATTTTGCTCTACAGGTAAGGTCAGATTTGGCTACTTTGGCAAGAAAGAATATTGAAGTAAAAACATCGGTGTCCCTTGATAGCCCCGACCTCCCTCATGGGCAAAACACGGAGGCGCTTATCCCTCGTAGTGAAAGCATTGTTAAAGTGAGTTCCCCTTCAAGTGTGGCATTTAGTGGGGCGTACACTGATCTCGAGTTTCCCAATACTGGACCTCTCCCACCGCGAGTTGGTGAGCTGACGACGTATACTATGCGGTTGGTAGCGACGACCGATATCAATACTCTCCAAGAAGCTCGTTGGGTAGCTGCGTTTCCAGGTACGGTTGAGTTTCTTGGGGTATTGCGAGGTGGAGAACAGTCTCTTCAGCACAATCCGCGCACGGGTGAATTGGTGTGGGAGGCTGGAACGATCGAACCTGGAGCAGGGAGAGGGAAGGAAATCGTGTTTCGATTAGGATTTACCCCTCCAGCAAATGCGCTTGGGAGAACCGAGAATCTCGTGAGTAGCGGTATGTTTACGGCTATAGACTCATTTACTGGGGCAAAAGTTGAACTATCGACCCAGAACAAAGCTTCAGAAGTAGTCGTAAATCCCTAGTCATCTTCTGCAATTGATAGCGTGACAGTTTACTGATTGTACGTTAGTATCTATCTCTAATCTCTCTTTCCCTCCAAAGGCGGGCAGGTATTGCGAAAAACTGATGTTTCGAGTGAACCATGGGGCAGTTGAGGAAGGCTACCTGGAAGGTAACGTGACGAAACTGGCGCAGGGTGCAGCCGAAAAAGCAGTTTTGCAGCGGAATATGGAGGTTGGAGATAGATACTTTGGCTGTTTTCACTATGTTTACTCTGACTCAAGACATGTCACGACGCAGGGGCAGATTGTCTACTCCGCACGGAGAACTCACCACCCCTTTCTTTATGCCCGATGCAACGAGAGCTTCGGTGCGTGGTCTTGTGTCTTCCCAGCTTGAAACTATTGGTCTCGAAGCACTCGTGGTCAATACCTATCACCTGATGCTTGAGCCCTCGAGTGAGCGCATTGCCGAGGCTGGTGGCATTCACTCATTTATGCACTGGTCACATCCGGTCCTTTCTGACTCGGGTGGATACCAAGTATTTTCCCTCATCCACAAACATCCTGAGTTAGGAAAGATCACCGAAGATGGAGCCCAATTTCGTTCGATAATCGATGGGTCAAAGTATACACTCACGCCAGAGCGTTCGATCCAAATCCAGTTTGAGCTTGGAGTAGATATGATGGTAGTGCTCGATGATCCACGGCCTAATGATGTGAGTGATGAGGAAATGCATGCGTCAGTAGAGCGGACAATTTTCTGGGCCAAGCGTTGTCGAGATGAATATGATCGTCAGGTCAAAGCTCGCAATCTCGATGAAACCCATAGACCATTGCTTTTTGGGGTAGTCCAAGGTGGTCTTGTGTCGGATCTGCGCCAGCACTGCGCAAGAGAGTTGGCTAAACTCAATTTTGATGGCTACGGATTTGGCGGGCGGCATGTGGACGCGCAAGGCAATTTTCTCGAAGAGATTTTGCGGGTAACAGCGGCAGCGATTCCTAGTGACAAATTGCGCTTTGCGCTCGGGATCGGCACGCCGAGTGATATCGTTCGTTGTTATGAACTAGGCTGGGATATGTTTGATTGTGTTATCCCGACACGTGAGGGGAGACATGGGAGACTTTTTGTGTGGAATGAACAGCCTGAATTACAAGTGACACTCGCAATCCGTAATTCGCAACCCGATAACTTCTATCACACGATCAATATCCGTAACGAGCAATTCAAAAAAGACGATGGAAAAGTTGATCCAACTTGTGACTGTCTCCTGTGTCGTGATTACACCCCGAGCTATCTCCACCATCTTTTTAAAGTTGGGGAGCCACTCGCGCTTTCCTTGGCTTCCGAGCACAATCTCCGATTCTACATGCGTTTGATAGAACGATTACGTGCACTTTGAAATCGAAATGAAGTATAAAAAGTCGAAGGCGCCACACCGCGATTGCGGGGGCGCCAGAGGAGGGCTTAACCTCGGTAGAAGAGAGAGGGGTTGATGGGGAGTGTGCCGAGTTGCATGATAACCAGCGTGACCCAACTTCCTAGGATAAATCCAAGCAAGAGTAGCCCGATAGTTCGCAGTGAAGGCAGTCGTCGCTTTATAGAGCAGAGTATCTGGCTAAGACGTGCCGGAGCGGATTCACCGATGGGTCGATTGATCTGAATACGGGCTCGGATGACCAAGCCGATGGCGAATAAGACGATAGCTCCCAGTGGGAGCCAGCCAATGTCTACTGACATAGAAAGCTCCCGAAAGAGGTTGGGGGGATGTTAAGGAATCCACGTAGATTAGTATCATTGAAATTGTCTGTCAATGGCATAAAATTTTTGAGGCGCTGTCAGTTTTGACAGCGCCAAGGAATGAATGACCCCCCCTGATCTTGTTTAGAGCTCTACGCAGACCCATTCCTGACTATGGAGACGGCGGGCCGCTTGAGCTAAAAGCCCAAGGAGGGTTATCCAATAGGCAGCCTGGACGCCTTCTTCTTGAGTGAGGGGTGACTCTGGTTGCGTCATCTGCTTGGGGAGAGTCTTGCTCCCTTTGACAGCCAGCTCATCAAGCCACTCTGCGATGCCAGAGGTGTTTCGGTGGTGGAGTTGCTCCTCGAGATTAGGGATCAGTCCTTTGCAATGGAACCTGATCAGGTCACTAACTACACCCCAATTGACATGGGTATGTCGGAGGTATTCCACTGCGTAGATCGGAACGCCCAAGGTAGTGAAGGATAAATCCTTAGAGAGGTGCATCATCGTGTATGATCCTTTCATAGGGGTTGAGGGAGGGAGAGAAGTCCTGTAGTATTCTAATTGTAATGAACAATAGAGTATAGCAAATAATAGTACATTTGTCAATAGTAAGATCACGTAAGAAGGTTTAATCACCCCATCCTATATGAGCCAAAAATCAACTGATCTCATGGAAAAAATTACTTCGCTGGCCAAAAGGCGGGGATTTATCTTCCCCTCTTCGGAAATCTACGGTGGTTTTGCAGCGGTGTATGATTTCGGTCCTTATGGTGTGGAGCTCGCCAAGAACATCCGTGAAGCCTGGTGGAAGGCGATGGTCTATGACCACGACAATATCGTCGGGCTCGACTCAGCTATTTTCATGCATCCAAAGGTATGGGAAGCATCGGGGCATGTTGGTGGCTTTTCTGATCCGTTGGCTGAGTGTAAGGAATGTCACACTCGTGTGCGAGTTGATCATCTGCTCGAAGCGGCTGGAATTTTTGCTGATGAGAAAATGACGGAAGCTGAGATCAATGTGCTCTTTTCCGAGCATGAAAAAGAAGTGAAATGCCCCAAGTGTGGCAAGAGCAATTTTACCGAAGCCAAGAATTTTAACCTTCTCGTGCAGTCTAACCTCGGTAACTTTACTGGGGACCTTCCTACCGGACAGGCAGGCTGGACCAAAGAGCCGACCTATCTCCGGGGTGAGACCTGTCAGGGGATTTATGTGAATTTCAAAAACGTGCTTGATTCGAGCCGAGTCAAGGTGCCATTTGGTATTGCTCAGATCGGAAAAGCCTTCCGTAACGAAATCACGGCGCGTCAGTTTATCTTCCGCAAGCGCGAATTCGAGCAGATGGAAATGCAGTACTTCGTCCGACCAGAAGAAGCCGCAGCAACGTATGAAGAGTGGCGCAAGAAACGGTTTGATTACTACATTGAGACACTGGGGATCAAGGCCGACAATCTCCGCTGGCACGAGCATGAGAATCTCGTCTTCTATGCCAAGGCCGCTTGGGATATCGAGTACAATTTCCCTTTTGGTTTCAAAGAGCTCGAGGGCGTGCACAATCGGAGCGATTATGATCTTACTCAGCACAGTAAATTCTCGGGCGTCGATCTCTCCTACACCGACCCCAAGACAGGGGAGAAGTATATCCCATGGATTGTGGAGACATCGGTGGGACTCGAGCGGACTTTCCTCGCCGTCCTCACCGATGCCTATACCGAGGAAGAGTTAGGTGAGGGTGACACGCGTGTCGTGCTCAAATTTCCCAAAAAGCTCGCACCGGTTCAAGTAGCTGTCTTTCCGCTCCTCAAGAACAAACCAGAACTTGTCGAGAAAGCGCGTGAAGTGTATCAGGCTTTGAAAAAAGATTTCCGTTGTGAGTTTGATGACAATGGCAATGTAGGCAAGCGCTACCGTCGCCAGGATGAGATCGGAACCCCATATTGCATCACTATTGATTTCGACACGCTTACTGATGATACCGTCACCGTCCGCGACCGCGACACGATGAAGCAGGAACGAGTGAAGATTGGGGAGCTTGTAACGTACTGTAAAAACTCTTAATCACACAATTATGTCGTTCGAAACAGGAAGTCCTGAAACACCAGAAACAAATCCTATTGAGCATGCTGTGGAGGATGCAGCCATCGTCCCTCATGAAGTCTCTGTTGCTGATAGGGTTGAAGCGGAAGCGCTTCAGGGTGATAGTGCTTCACAGAGACGCAATGATGACATCCGAGCACAGAGAATTCTGTCTGCTCTCAAAGGGGGATTGGAGGGAACAGTCTTAGCTACAGCATTGGCAGCTAATCCAGCTGATGCAGCGCCAGATGTACCACCCACACGTGTCGAAGCAAAGCAGCAAGAAAGTGAGCGAGCCTCTTTAATACGAGGAGTTGCTTCTGATCCTACACTCGGGACATTTACGGTAGAGGCCTCGATGCTCGGTGCCAAAAAAGATGGTACATTTGGCTTCGAGTATTCAGTTGTTATTAATGGTGAAAAGGTCGCAGTCCAAACTTCCCGCCGAGCTAGGAATGGATCTACTTTCCTTGGATTGGAAAAAGGTATGCAAATTATTATCCCGCCTGGATATGGGGAAGGAAGTGATAAATCTGCTCGGCTCGGAGTCACAGACCAGTCAGGGAAACTTACCGAGTTGACCATTGAACGCCGCTAATAACTATGAACTTCAAGAAACACACGCTCAAGAATGGACTTAGGATTATCCTCGCTCCGATGCAGGAGAATGAAACGGTGACGGTGCTGGTGATGACGGGGGTGGGGAGTCGCTACGAGACCAGAGCCGAAAATGGCTTGGCTCACTTCCTCGAGCACATGTTCTTCAAGGGGACAAAGAAGCGGCCGACGGCACTCGATATTAGTCGCGAGCTCGATGCTGTCGGGGCTGAGTACAATGCTTATACAGGGAAGGATCGCACGGCGTACTATGCCAAGGTCGAGGCCCATCATGCCGATATCGCGCTTGATGTGGTGTCGGATATTTTTATGAATGCCAAGATCGAGCAGGAAGAGATTGATCGCGAGCGCGGAGCCATCCTCCAGGAGATCAATATGTACGAGGATATGCCGATGCGCCACCTCAATGATCTCTGGGAGCTTCACCTCTATGGCGATACACCGCTCGGCTGGGAGATCGTCGGGCCAAAGTCGAATATTAAGAGCTTTCAGCGGCGCGATTTCATGAAGTATCTCGCGCGTGGCTATGTCGCTGGGAATGTCGTTGTGGGTGTCGCTGGAAAATTCGATCCCAAAAAAATGAAGCGAGAAATTGAGAAACGCTTCGCTCATATCCGCACTGGCAAGAAGCCAAGCTTCAAGAAAAATACGGTGAAGCAAACCGAACCTGAAGTCTTCGTGCAGGATAAGAAAACTGATCAAACCCATATGCTCCTCGGGGTCAGGGCCTATGATATGTACCACCAGGATCGCTATGTGCTCTCGGTCCTTGCTACCATCCTCGGTGGCGGCATGTCATCGCGCCTCTTTATGGCCGTACGGGAGCGGCGTGGTCTCGCTTACTCGGTACATACTGGTGTCGAGAGTTATCATGAGGCAGGGTATCTCGCGACTCAGTGCGGAGTAGAGCACGAGAATCTCGAGCAAACCATACAAGTCATCCTTGAGGAATATCGGCGCATTGCGACTGAAGAGGTTGATGCTGAGGAACTGACCAAAGCCAAAGAATATATCAAAGGCAAGATGGCTATGGGACTCGAGGGATCGGATGATGTGGTGGAGTATCTCGTGACGCAGGAAACCATTCGTGGCGAGATTGTGTTACCCAAGGAAAAGGCCAAGCTGATCGATAAGGTAACCGCAGCCGATGTACTCCGCGTGGCCAAGGATATTTTCCAGAACAAGAAACTCAATCTCGCGGTCATCGGCCCACATCCGGAGAAAAAGAAGTTAGTGCCACTGGTGAAATTTAAGGCCTAAAAAAGTACGCGACCGTCGGGCAGCTTGTGCCAAACGGTCGATGAAGTTGGAGCTCAGTCACTGGACGACGATGACCCGTTCGTTCAGATCCAGCCGTCCCGAGGTAGGTTTGCTTTCATCACCTGGGAGCGGTGGAAAAACTCGGGACCAATTGTGGTAGGCATTGTGGAAACACATTACCATGGGAGGCGGTGGAATGTCCCCGTTCCGAGGGAGAAGCGAACTTTCGAGGATGAACCTGTCTCCCTCGTTGAGGTCACCCAAGCGGCAGGTGGGAACGGTGATTTGGTCGAGGTAGAGGGTCATGACACTCTCCTTCGGGGTAGGTACAATACTCTTGCAATAGCACGTAAATATGCTAGAGTCAACCGTTATGAAAAATATAGTCTCACAAACTGGTGTGCTCTATCTCGTTGGGACCCCAATTGGGAATCTCGGCGATATAACGTTGCGCGCTCTGGAAACACTGAAAAGCGTTGACCTTATCTTGTCCGAAGACACACGTGTAACCAAGAAGCTCTTGAGTCATTACCAAATCACTACTCCAACGCTTTCTTGTCATGAGCATACCGAGAAGGGGAAGCTCGCCAAGGTTATTGAGCGTCTCAAGACCGGCGAATCAATGGCATTGGTTACTGATGCAGGGACGCCGGGACTGTCGGATCCAGGGAATGTATTGGTATCGCTTGCCTTGGAAGCTGGGATCGGTGTGGTGCCGATTCCTGGTGTCTCAGCTCTCGCAACGCTCGTCTCAGTGGCGGGGATAGATATGCGACAATTTACCTTTCTCGGTTTCCCACCACACAAGAAAGGCCGCGAAACTTTTTTCAAACAAGTGGCAGCCAGTGAAATGCCAGTCATGTATTACGAATCACCTCATCGAGTGATCAAAAATTTGGAATTGTTGCAAACACTTTCAATAGAGAAAAAAATCATTCTCGGCCGCGAGCTGACCAAAATGTTTGAGGAAGTCGTACGGGGGAGTATAGCCGAAGTCTTGGCTCACCTTCAATCCGATCCCAATAAAACCAAGGGTGAATTTGTGATTATAATACACTGATAGAACGAATACTGACGAAAGAAACGAAAGGAGTATGAGTGATACAGAACTGCTCCATAAAGAATTGAGCTATCTCCTCCAAGGAGCGTTTATTGAAGTGAGGAAAAACTTTGGGCCGGGACACAAGGAGATCGTGTATCAAAATGCGCTTGCAGAAGAGTTGACAGCACGGCAGATATTCTTTGTAAAAGAAAAGAACATCAATATTTATTCTCCGAAAACAGGGGCAGTGATGGGGAATTATCGAGCCGACTTTCTCGTGGATGATACAATTCTTGTAGAGCTCAAAGCAGTGGATGTTCTTCCCAATAATCTCATTGATCAGTTGTATGGTTACCTCAAGAACAGTGAGTATGAGTTAGGTTATTTTGTAAATTTCCGTAGCCCAGAACTGTATATCAAACGGGTTATCTATACCAATGATCGTAAACCATTCTTGAAACTCGTTCGTTGATTTTGTGAATATTAGTTAATTTTCGTGTTTATGAGCTTAGCGAATAAAAAGTGTGTGCCCTGCGAAGGTGGGGTAGAGCCGATGTCGATGGAGGAGGTTAAACACTATCTCAACGTTGTTGTTGGCTGGCAACTCGAGGAGAAACCAGAAATTGTGAAAAACTATCGGTTCAAAGATTTTCTTGAGGCACTCAACTTCGTCAATGCGGTAGGAGCGATCGCTGAGGCCGAGGGGCATCATCCTGATATACTCCTCCACGACTGGCGCGAGGTAGAACTCCGGCTCTCAACCCATGCTATCCATGGGCTTCACCTCAATGATTTTGTCTTGGCTTCCAAAGTCGATGCCCTCTGGGTCGCTCGTTTCAAACACTCTAATTCGGTATAAAAAGTTTTCGAGCCCGACGTCGCTGACGCCGGGCTCAAGTTCATTGAAACGGGTTGGGCCGCAGGAGAAGCGGGACAAGGATGAGTAGCGCCACCAGAGCGATGCCAATGAGGATGCCGCCCCAGTCACGGCGTGGCTGCTGAAGGCCAACCTGGCGAAAATCCTGCCGCTGGAAGAGTGGGATGACTTGTCCAAGAGACCCCTTTTCACTGTCTGGCGAACCGAACAGGAAGCAGTGGATCTTCGGATGGCGGAGCGCCAGCCAGGCACTGACCATGATGGTCGTCCGGAGCACCAGCTTCTGAAATGTGCGTGCGACCATGGTGGTCTCCTTTGGTTGTGGGGGAACTACAAACGGCACGAGTACCGTTCATAACATTATACACCAAAGCGGTAGATTAGTCAACTCATTTTCAGACCGAATAAAAGGTGATAAAGTTGGCTTATACAAGCCAAAAAGTAGACTATGCAATTTTATTTAGCGGTTAAAGGGATAATTCGGAACCAAACCGGACAAATCCTCGTTTTGAAGCGGAGCGACCAGGATGATCATAAGCCAGGGGTGTGGGAGACACCTGGTGGTGGGATTGATCACGAGGAAGCACCTCAAAAAGCTTTGGAACGAGAAATCCTTGAAGAAACGGGACTTACTGTTATAGTCAAAGAGCCCTTCAATGTATTTACTTTTCGTAAAGATACAGGTGAATTCAAAGTAGGGATTACGTTTCTGTGTGATTTTACAGATGGTGAAATTAAGCTCTCGCATGAACATAGTGAATATCGTTGGATTGATGCAAGAGAGTTTGCTGCGCTCGAATCAGTACCATCACTCCATGCAGAAATAGCTAACTATGCAACCAAATATGCCTAAGCCATTTTTTATTACGACGCCGATTTACTATGTAAACGGCCGGCCTCATATTGGTCATGCATACACGACGGTAGTGGCGGATGCTATCGATCGTTTTCACAGACTGCAAGGACAGGAAGTTTTCTTTTCTGTAGGTACCGATGAGCATGGTCAGAAAATTGCCAAGAAGGCCGAGGAAGAAGGTAAAGAGGTGAAAGCTTTTGTTGATGAAATGACTGGTGCGTTTCAGGATCTCTGGAAGCAACTAGGTATTGATTATACGAGATTTATCCGTACAACGGAGCCAGCTCACAAGCAGGCGGTACAAAAAGTTTTGCAACAACTCTACGATAGCGGAGCAATCTACAAAGGATTTTATGAAGGGCTGTATTGTGTCGGTTGTGAACAGTTTAAAACAGTAGATGATTTGGTTGATGGGAAATGTCCTGATCACAATCGCGAACCGGAATTCATGAAAGAGGAGACTTATCTCATGAAGATGACGGAACTTCAAGTAGAACTGACTCGCCGAATAGAAACTGATGAGCTACGCGTGTTTCCCAAGAAGTATAAATTAGAGATCCTTTCCTTTCTTCACGGTGAGAAACTTGAGGATATTTCGATCTCACGCAAGAACGTGAAGTGGGGGATTCCTTTACCATTTGATGAAACACACACTACCTATGTGTGGGTAGATGCCTTCCTCAACTATCTGACGGTTTTTGGTTGGGATGGTGATAAACAGGCTATCCCGCAAGAATGGCCAGCGGATGTGCAGATTATTGGCAAAGATATCCTACGGGTACACGCCACGATTTGGCCTGTCATTCTTATGCATCTCGGTATCCCGACTCAGAAACTGCTCCTGACTCACGGTCATATTCTTTCCGGTGGTAAGAAGATGAGTAAGACGCTTGGAAATGTCATCGCTATCGATGATATGATCAAACGGTTTGGTGTTGATGGGACGCGCTATCTTCTCATGAGTGCCGGTACCTTTGGTGAAGATGTTGACCTTACCATGGAACGTATGACCGAGAAGTACAATGCGGATCTCGCTAATGGACTGGGCAATCTCGTGTCGCGAGTGGTGAAGATGGCAGATGGTATTGATGATCAAACTATTGAGATTGGTCGAGTTGAAGGCATACAGAAACAATTGATTGGAGAATTCAAGATAGCGGATGCTCTTGCTGAAATCTGGTCTCAGATATCTTTGGCTAATAAAGAAGTTGACGACAAGAAGCCTTGGGAATTGGCAAAAACTGATATTCAAGAATTTGGAAAGGTAATGAGGAGTCTATTATTTCGTGTGCGTCATATAGCCTATGACTTGCGGCCATTCCTTCCATCAACAGCTGAAAAGATTGAGACAGCGCTCAAGACTGGGAAGGTTGAGCCATTGTTTCAGCGCATCAAGTAAAAAAGTGAGCGGCGGGCCAGGGTTCTGGTCCGCCGAGAGGAGAGTGGTTCATGTTCTGGCCATGGCCACCAGCGCTTCCCCGACCTCCTGCCAGGGAACATAGTTGACGATGACGGCGGCAATGAGTATGCCTACGGAAAGTGCGCAGAAAGCGAGTACGAGTCTCGCAGCTGCTTTGAGGTGTGCTTGGTTCATGTCAAACTCCTTGTCCTACTCCCTGCAAGAGCTGTCCGATGAGGATCAATCCGGCAGGGATCCCGACTGCGATGGCCAAGGTCCCAATCACCAGCAGGAAATCAGGAGGGAAGAGATTGAGCCACTTCAGGTTCATGGGGGTCTCCCAGGAGAATGAGCGATGCCCACAATCTAGCAGTCCTCACCAAAATATGCAATCCTGAACTTGTTTTTTGTTGATTGCTTTTTGTTTATTGCACTATGTACGATATTCATACCCATCTCTACTGGCACACCTATGACGCCGATCGGGACGCAGTGATTGAGCGTGCGCGCGAGGCTGGGGTGGAGAAGATGCTCGTGATTGGCTGTACGGTAGAAGAAAGTCGCCAGGCTGTCGAGCTTACTGGGCGATATGAACAGCTCTATGCAGCAGTCGGGATTCATCCGCAGGAATTTACTACTGAAGAGTTTGTTACGAACTTAGACACTTCAATTCAGGCTCTGAAAACTTTAGCGAGTAACAAGAAGGTAGTGGCGATTGGGGAGTGTGGGCTCGAGTACTATTCGCATGATCCCACGAAGCCAATTACCAGTGAGCAAAAAGAATGGCAGAAGATGGGATTTCTCGCCCAGATAAAACTGGCGGAAGAGCTCGGACTCCCACTCATCGTCCATTGTCGAGCCAATGTCGGAGTGAGCGACGCGTACGAGGATATGTCTACCTTACTCTCTCAGATTAAAACTATCCCTATCGTTCTGCATTGTTATATGGGCGATACCGAGGTAACCAAACAATTGCTCGCTCTCGATAATGTCTACTTTTCCTTTACAGGGAATATTACCTATCCAGTTAAGAAGACTTGGGTTGGGACCAAAGATGATTTGACGGAGACGGTAAAGCTTATTCCGCTAGATCGGCTTTTTACTGAAACTGACTGTCCTTTCCTCTCGCCCCAGTCCAAACGAGGTGAGCGCAATGAGCCAGCCAATGTGGTGGAAGTGGCTAAACAGGTAGCTTTTCTTCAGGGAAAAACACCTGAAGAGGTAGAGAAGGCCCTCAAAGAGAATTTCCGGATAGTTTTCACCGAGGCTTGACGTATCTATTCCGCTCCTCAGCGAGATGCGGTATGGTAGAGCTACTGAACTATTCTGTCTATGGAAAACACATTTAGTTTTGAACGGTTGTTGAAACATGCTCAGGGGAGGTCTAAAGCCAAGGCCGCTGGTGAGGATGTGCCACCACTACCGGCGTGGTCAGGTGAGAAACGGCAGCCTACTATCCCATTTGACTTTGACGCTGCTCTCCGGCGAGCCAAGGAAAAGAGTGGTGGAGTGGATAAGCCTCTGGACGAGACTGTGGAGAGTCTATAACCTCTAGTATGGGTGGAATGGTATACTATCACTGGGTGATAACTTCTAATAAGGGCTCCTATGAATCGCGAAAGTCAGATCAATTTTAGTCCCGCTAGTAATCAAGAGAGGGCAAATCTTAAAGCAAGCGAAAGTAGTGCTGCTCAGGGTCTTTTGGAGGGGCAAGCAGCTGATCGTCAGGCAGCAGAGAGGGCTGAACAAGAAAAGAAGCGAGGGACAGATATTGAAAAAATGGCCCAAGAGATCGCTCTCCTTGAGGGGGAGATCACCTCGATGCAAGGAATAGTCGATAATGAAGAGCGCAATGCCAAGGAACAAGCCAGAGCAGCTCAGGGTGGTGAAGCAGCAGCTATTTACGAACAATCGATTGCTCTCCGTAATGGTGAAATTGCTCAGTTACGTGCCACACTTTCTCCTGAGGTAGCTAGTCTTGATGTTGAGCGATTGAGGCAGCTCATTGGAGAGAAGCAACAGGCATTGACCGATGCCAAGGATTTTCGAGATGGCTTACTGAATTCTTAGACCACTATATTATGCGCCGAGAGGAATTTAGTTTTTCTGGTTTTGAGGCCACTCAGTCAGCTATCAGTAAGGCAGCTGCAGGATCAAAATCTGTCCGTCCAGTTGATAAACCAGAAACTTTTGCAGAGCAAATTACTCCATCGGCGCGAGAGGTGTTTAGTATTGACCAGCAAACTTTGGAGAGCGCTGGGGTAGAGAGTGATAACTCGGCTCAGACACGTGTCGATGCTATAAGGGCTGGTCAGAGGAAAGGGAACCTCAGTGATTTGCAGATAAACCCGAGAGCTCTCGACAATGCTTTGGGTCAGCCGCGCGAGCTTGAGACTACTGGCCCCGTTGCCCCAATCATGGATTTCCGTGATTCAACACTGCATAACCCCAATCAATACGGCAGTGGTCACAATATCACTCCCAAAAGAGAGCTTCCCCCAACTCCTCTAGCTACCCGTTCAGTAAAGGAAGAATTTGGTATTTCAGAGCAAACACTACTTGGTCGCGGTAATGCGGTCGGGGTGGAAGATCCAAGGAAATATGCGTTGCGCGAGGCGGTAGCTCCGGCGCGAGGGATACAGGCTGAGGGAGACCAAATGCGTATTCTAGGTAAAATTCTTCCACCTGCACGTGGGCCGATCCCTCCCAGGGCTGAGTCATTGTCTGCGACTGAAGTGAAGAGGCTCAAAGCAACTGCCGAAAATTCCTTGAGTTTTATTCAACAGGAATTGCGGAGGGTGGAAAGAGAGCTGGCTTCAGCAAAAGATAAAGCGGACAGTTTTCGAAAAACAGTAGAGAGAATGAGTAACGCAACAGTAAAGCAAACAGCAGAAAAGGAATTGCAAAAATTGGTAGCGCAGCAGCAGAATTTCCAAGACCAACTAGATATACTCAATCGAGCGCTCGCGAAGAAGCTCCCAGAGTATAGAGTGGCTGATGAGTTAAAAGACGTCACCTAATCACACCTATGGCCAGTCCTTTTGAGGTGCCGAGAGTAAGTAGGCCAGGACCACCTCGGCGACTGGATGCTGATCCGGATATTCTCAATGCGATCAACGCTGAGGATGATGACGTTCTCGATCGGGCAGGGCATAAAGGGATTATAGGAATTTTGCCAGTTGAGAGTTCCCCGGAGGCCAAGTTACCAGATGAAGAACGAAGTGAATTTACACACTGATTACAGATGCTCTTGGTTTGACCCTTCTTGATTTCGCTGCTACACTAGAGGCGCTTTTCTTGAGAGGAGAGCGTTTCTTTTTTGGAGCACATCATGGAAATATCAATTGCTGCAGAAAAATTGTTTAGCATCGGAAGCTTTCCAGTTACCAATACCTTGGTGATCGGTGTTTTGGTGACGTTGGGGCTGATTTGGCTTTGTCGCTCGGTAGCCAGGAATTGGCGAGAGGTACCAACGGGGAAGCAAAACGTTCTTGAGGTGATTTTTGAAGCCCTCTTGGGATTGATTGAGTCGGTGACACAGAATCGAAAGCAAGCTCTCCAGTTCTTCCCGCTTATCGCTACCATTTTTCTTTTTGTACTTTTCTCTAACTGGGTAGGACTCCTTCCTGGGATGCATACCATCGGACTAGCTGGTCACCATGGTGAGGGAAGTCACACCATTATTCCATTCCTGCGGGCTACTTCGGCCGATCTCAACTTCACCCTTGCTCTCTCCCTGATTGCCGTTCTCACCATCCAGTTTACGGGGATAGCGGCGCTCGGTGTCGTCAAGTATGGCCAGAAGTTTTTGGTTAATCCTTTCCATAAGCCCTATGTGATTGGGACATTGGTCGGTATCCTCGAGCTTATCTCAGAGGTAGGCAAAACAATTTCCTTTACGTTTCGTCTCTTTGGCAATGTGTTTGCGGGGGAAGTGCTCCTTATTGTAATGCTCCATCTAGTTCCGTATCTCTTGCCACTCCCATTTCTCTTCCTTGAGGTGTTTGTCGGATTTATCCAGGCCATCGTCTTTGCCATGTTGACCCTGGTCTTCCTTAAGGGGGCTACGCTTGCTCCAGCGCACTAGGACTTGACCAATAACCCATAACCAATAACCGCCAACAAGGTTGTAGGTTTGAGAAGTGGACAGGTTGGAAAAGTTGAGGTATAATCGAATCGTTTTATTACCAAACGTAGTGAGTGAGAAAAGTGTGTCTTTGATACTTTTCTCCGAACGGAGTGACGGTAAAAACCGGCAGGCACCCTGTGGCTTGCTACAGGAAATGTTGGGTCTGGGGCTTACCCTAGCGTCCGGTGCCCGTTGTTTCACGTTTTTTTGTAAGTAATGTAATAAGTTTAAGTAACACATATGGAACTCGAAGCAGCAAAAATGCTTGGTGCAGCACTCGCCATGGGTCTCGGTGCCCTGGGCCCTGGTATTGGTCTTGGTATTTTGGCCGGGAAAGCTCTCGAAGCTATAGGCCGTAACCCTGAAGCACAGGGCAAGATACAGACGACCATGATCTTGGCCATCGCCGTAACGGAAGCCGTGGCTATCTATTCGTTGGTCGTGGCGCTCATGATCCTCTTTGGGTAGGATTTTTTGTTTAGGTGATTTCTTTGTTGCGATCTCCAGAGCTCGACACTGTATAGAACCATACAGCTTACTCGCCCTTCGATCGCGCCTCGAACTCTCCATAAACAAATAAATCCTCGAGTTGTTAATGTTACTCTATGGAAGTATTGGCCAAACTTGGAATTGATTGGAAACTCCTCATCGCACAGGCGGTGAACTTTTTGGTACTTCTCTGGGTCCTCCGGCGCTATGCGTATAAGCCGATTCTCAAGGCATTGGAGACGCGGACTAAAAAAATTGAGCAAGGTCTCAAAGACGCCGAGACTTCTCAGGCCAAGCTTCAGGGTGTGATTGAGGAAGAGAAGAAGATTCTTACTGCTGCTCGGGAAGAAGCACGGAATATCTTGGTCGTCGCCGAAAGCAATGCTAAGAAGCGTGATGCCCTGATGCTCGATGAGACCAAGCAAAAAATTGATCGAATGATTGCTGAGGCTGATACGCATCTCGCTGAGAACCAGGCCAAGCTCCTCCGTGAAGCCAAAGCCGAGCTCACAGACATAGTCATCGCTACCACGGAGAAAGTCCTCGGTGGGAAGGTAAATGTCGAAATTGACGCTGAGTTGGTCAAAAAGTCTCTGTACTAAATTATGCGGATTGCAGATACACAATTGGCGTTGGCCTTGAGTGAACTGATGGGAGACAAGGCATTCCCAGTAGAGAGGCTTGGTCAGGCGCTTAGACAGTTTCTGGTGAGAAAACGCCTTACTAAGCGGACGGGAAAGATCCTGCGAGCTCTGGAAATGGAAACCAACAGGCACGCTAGTGTCGTCTTGGTCCAAGCCACGCTTGCTCATCGGCCGACGGTTGCTCTCAAAGAAACAATCAAAAAGAAAGCTACCGAACTCTTTGGTGACAACCATACTCAGACTCAAGTCAGTTTTCGTGAGGATCTCAGTCTCCTTGGTGGCGTGAGGCTGGAAACGGGTAGCGTGCGCTACGACTTCTCTCTCCATCGTTCCTTGACTGAGTTACGTAAATCATTGTCACACTAAGCCATATGTCCAATCCTCTTATTGAAGAACTGAAAAAAGAACTCTCTCAGTTTCATCATGTCGTAGAGCGTGAGGCGATCGGTACGGTCCTCGAAGCGGGTGATGGTGTAGCACGCGTGGCGGGGCTGTCCGAAGTGATGGCCTCGGAAATGGTGGAGTTTGAAAATGGCACCCTCGGTGTCGCTCTCAACCTGGAGGAGAGTGAGGTGGGTGTCATGATCATGGGCGAGATGGGGAGTATCAAAGAGGGGACCAAGGTGAAAGCTACGGGCCGGATTCTTTCGGTACCTGTGGGTGAGGCTGTGGTTGGCCGCGTAGTCAATGCACTTGGTCAGCCTATCGATGGTAAAGGGGAAATCAAATCCGAGAAATTTTATCCCGTCGAAAAAATTGCACCAGGCGTCATCACGCGTCAGTCCGTCAATCAGCCACTCCAGACAGGTATCAAAGCGATCGATGCCCTCATCCCCATCGGTCGGGGACAACGTGAGCTTATCATTGGTGACCGTCAGACAGGGAAGACAGCGGTAGCTATCGACACGATCATTAATCAGAAGGGCCAAGGAGTGCTCTGTATCTATGTCGCTATCGGCCAAAAGGAATCCAAAGTAGCTCGTATCAAAGCGGAACTCGAAAAAGCGGGGGCGATGGCCTATACAACGATTGTCGTAGCTGGTGTTTCCGAGTCAGCCGCACTTTCCTATATCGCGCCGTACGCAGCAACTGCCATGGGTGAATACTTCATGGATCAAGGCAAGGACGTATTGGTAATTTACGATGATCTTTCCAAACACGCGGTGGCTTACCGCCAGATCTCACTCATCCTCCGTCGTCCACCGGGTCGTGAAGCTTACCCCGGAGATGTGTTCTACGTTCACTCACGTCTCCTCGAGCGCAGTGCCAAGATGAATGCCGAGAATGGCGGTGGTTCACTTACCTCGCTCCCGATTATCGAAACCCAGGCCGGAGATGTGTCGGCCTATATCCCGACCAACGTGATTTCTATTACCGATGGGCAGATTTATCTCGAGTCAGATCTTTTCTACAAAGGGATTCGTCCAGCGCTCAATGTGGGTATCTCGGTCTCGCGTGTTGGTTCGGCGGCGCAGATCAAAGCGATGAAGCAAGTATCGGGGACGCTTCGACTCGACCTGGCTCAGTTCCGCGAAATGGAAGCCTTTGCTCAGTTTGGTTCCGACCTCGATGAGAAGACTCGCTCACTCATCGAGCGTGGACGTCGAGCAGTGGAAGTCCTCAAACAGCCACAGTATGTACCGATGCCAGTTGAAAAGGAAGTAGCGATTCTCTTCGCACTCTCACGAGGACACCTGGATGATGTGAAAGTAGAGCACATTAGTCGCTTTGAAAAAGAGTTCATGACCTATCTCGATACCGAGGGCAAGACAGCACTCGAAGCCATTCTCAAAGAAAAAGCTCTCACTTCTCCAGTAGAGACGATTTTGAAGGAATGTGTTGAGAAGTTCAAAAAAAGTTTTGTAGCATAATTGTTGAGAACGTTACAAGTTGAGAATGTTTAGAATATCCGAGAACCTTGTAGGGCTTGCCACTTTCTAAACTTTTCAACCTTCCCAATCTATAATCTATGGCTAGCGGTAAAGATATCCGACGTCGAATCAAAGGAGTGAAGTCCACTGGGAAAATTACCCGGGCGATGGAGATGATTAGTGCTGTCAAAATGCGTCGGGCTGTGGAGCGAGCCATCGCCATGCGGCCGTATGCGATAGCCACCCTCTCAGTCCTCCACCGAGTGACGGAGGCGGTGCGCTTTGAAGAGCATCCACTCCTTACTGATCGGCCGATCAAGAAAGAGCTCTATATCGTGATCACTTCCAATCGGGGACTCTGTGGTTCATTCAATACGCAGGTCCTCAAAAAACTGCGTGAAGTGAGAGCAGAAGACAAAACTCGTGAAGCGGTATTTATTACTTTGGGGAAGAAGGGTGAGCAGGCCGTGCGCCGGATGCAGGGCGATATCATCGCTTCTTTCACTGATGTGTTTGATTATCCTCGTGTGACCGATATGCGGCCGGTGACCAAAGTTATTCTCGATGAATTTCTCTCTGGTCGTGTCGATCGCGTCGTGATGGTCTATACCGACTATGTCTCGGCTTTGGTACAGCGAGTAAAGGTGCGAGCGCTTCTCCCGGTGACTGAGAAGGATGCCAAGAAAATGCTCGATGAAATTGGACTCGATACCACCACTCCGGCCAAAGGTGATTTCCTCATAGAGCCACTACCTGAACTCGTGCTTGAAACGATTGTCCCACGCCTGATTGAGGCTGAGCTTTACCATGCCGTGCTCGAGAGCAATGCGTCACAGGAAGCGGCTCGGATGGTCGCGATGCGCAGTGCCACCGACGCGGCCAAAGAAATGACCGCTGATCTCACGCTTGCCTACAACCAACTGCGTCAGCAAAAAATTACTCAGGAAATCGCCGAGCTCAGTGCAGGGATGGCAGCAGTAGCAGGATAGGGTGTGGAATGTGGAATGGAGTAGGTACTCAATTCCAGATTCTAAATTCTAGATTCAAATCGTTTATGCAACAAGGCAATATTATTCAAGTTATCGGGCCGGTGGTGGATGTGGAATTTGCGGATGGGGCGACCCTTCCCAATATTTACGACGCACTCGAAGTGGCTGGGAAGGACGGGAAACTCGTGGCGGAAGTGCACCAGCACCTTGGGGGAAACCGAGTCCGGGCGGTGGCTATGGGTTCGACCGATGGTATCGCGCGCGGGACTGAGGTAGTAGCGACTGGGGCGCCGATCAGTGTCCCGGTAGGGAAAGCAGTCCTTGGCCGGATGTTTGATGTCCTCGGGCATGTGATTGACGGTAAGGAGGAGGTAGTGGCCGAAACCAAACGGCCTATTCATCGTCAGGCGCCGTCGTTTGAAGAACAGTCAACCAAAGCTGAAGTGTTTGAAACTGGTATCAAATCGATCGACCTCATCTGTCCTTTTATGAAAGGTGGTAAAGTTGGTCTCTTTGGTGGGGCGGGTGTCGGGAAAACGGTTGTGATTCAGGAGCTGATCCGCAATATTGCTTCCGAACATGGTGGCTACTCGGTCTTTGCTGGTGTTGGTGAGCGTACCCGCGAAGGGAATGATCTCTACCATGAAATGAAGGAGTCTGGCGTGCTCGATAAAACAGCGCTCGTCTTTGGTCAGATGAATGAGCCGCCGGGATCACGTCAGCGTGTGGCGCTTTCAGCTCTTACCATGGCCGAAGCCTTCCGCGATGATGAGGGTAAGGATGTACTCCTTTTCGTCGACAATATTTTCCGTTTCACTCAGGCTGGTTCCGAAGTATCGGCGCTTCTCGGACGTATCCCGAGTGCGGTGGGGTATCAGCCAACCCTCGCTGAGGAAATGGGCGGACTCCAAGAAAGAATTACTTCGACCAAGAAAGGCTCGATTACTTCAGTGCAAGCGGTCTATGTGCCAGCTGACGACCTGACGGACCCAGCCCCAGCGACGACTTTTGCACACCTCGACTCGACCGTAGTGCTCAACCGGGCGCTCACCGAAATCGGTATTTACCCAGCTGTTGATCCGCTTGACTCAAGCTCGACTATCCTCGATCCACAGATTGTTGGAGAGCGACACTATACAGTTGCTCGTGGTGTACAGCGCGTCCTCCAGCGCTACAAAGATCTCCAGGACATCATCGCTATCCTCGGTATGGAAGAACTGACCGAAGAAGATAAGCAGATTGTGGCTCGCGCGCGCAAGATTCAGAAATATCTCTCACAGCCATTCTTCGTCGCTGAGCAGTTTACGGGTGCTCCTGGGAAATACGTGAAGCTTGAAGACACGATCAGTGGTTTTGAAAAGATTCTCTCAGGTGAGCTCGATCATATCGGTGAGCAGGACTTCTACATGAAGGGATCGATTGATGAGGTGCTTGCTGCTGCCAAGAAATAACATGAAAACGCTCCACGTAAAACTTGTAACACCGGAACGTCTACTGCTCGAAACAGAGGTGATGGAAGTGACATTGCCGATTGCGGATGGTGAAGTGACGATTCTCCCAGAGCATGTTCCCTATATCGGGGCGATAAAAGCTGGTGAAGCACTCCTCAAGACGGCTGAAGGAAAAACGGAAGTGGTGGTTATTTCTGGTGGCTTCGTTGAGTTTGATAATGATGTCCTCACTATCCTTGCTGATACCGCTGAACGGGCTGAGGATATCGATATCGCTCGGGCTGAGGAGGCGAAACGGCGGGCCGAGGAACTCAGAAATCAAGCAGTAGATATGAGCGAGGAGGAGTATGCACGCCTCGCTGCAGCCATCGAAAAAGAATTTACACGAATTAAGGTGGCCCGAAAACACACTGCTCGTCGTGGTCCACAGATTATTTCGGAGTAACTTTAGGAATACTGTAGAGAAGAAGACACTCAGCTCTCTAGGTGAGTGTTTTTTTCTTGTGTATTTCTCATAAGAGAGTAGACTTTTGGGTAGAGAGTTTACTCTAATTTTTGAATACACATATATGTTGAGTCATCGTTGGGCCAAAGCACTCGCGGTTGGAGCGCTTGTGTTGGCCTCTATTGCCCTCATTCTTTTCGTGGCAGCCATCTTTTCTCAGGGAGACCATCGAATGAGTGTGGGAGACGGAGGAAAACCGTGTCACCTTTCTGGTATGGGAAAGCGTTGTATGGACCGAGGAATGGGTATGGATGGAGGGGTGCAGATGATGTCCCCGAGTGCTGTCTGGGAAGAGCGCGATATGATGAGCGCACCAGTACCTGATGAGATGATGAAGGCGATGCCTGTTCCAATGATGGAAAGTATGCCCATGGTGAGCGGTACAGTAGTGAGTGCCGAGCGTAAGGTGTCTACGACAGCTTCGCTTGATCTTCGAGCCAAAAGCTTGGACTGGACGGTCAATAAAATTCGGGACATTGCCAAAAACGTCGGTGGTTTTGTCGAATATTCGAGCATGAGTCAACCAGAACGGGGGATCCGGACCGCCTGGGTGACGATTAAAGTGCCAGCGGATCGCTTCGAGACAACTCTCACTGAAGTCAAACAAGCCGCTGATCAAGTGACCAGTGAAAACATGGGGTCAACTGATATGACGGGGCAGTATATTGATCTCTCGGCTCGGCTCAACAATAAACGAGCTGAGGAAAAGGCCTATGAAAACCTTTTGAATTCAGCGGCCAAGGTGAGCGATGTCATCGAGGTAACCCAGCGTTTGACTCAGGTGCGGAGCGAGATTGAGTCACTCGAACAACAACTACGTTATCTTGATGGACAAACGGAATTAGCCACGCTTTCAGTATCGGTGACCGAAGATCCACAGGTCCAGGCTAACCCAGGTGAATTCCAGCGCGGCAATGTCTTTAAGACAGCTCTCAATACCCTCGTTGACGCTTTGCTTGCTCTCGGCAGTGGTCTTGTCGTCTTTATTATCTCAGGTCTCCCAGTTCTTCTCATCATGCTAGGCCTCCTCTGGGTGGTATATCGAGTAGCCAAGCGGGTAGTGGATGGATTCTTCGGGCGACTCTAAGATAGGAAACAAGTTTGAAACTCTGCAGCAAACCTCACTCTCTCAAGTGAGGTTTTGTTGGTAATTCAATAAAAAGCATTAAATGGTGGGGTTGAAAAAAGGCTTAGATTAGGCTAGAGTGGGGGAACTGAGAGAACTTGTAGGTGGTAGTGGGTAGCGTGTAGAAAAAGCACTATGCATGAGAAATACCAGCCGGAAAAAATTGAGAAAAAATGGCAAAAGTACTGGGATAAACAGGGTACGTATCGCCAGTATCAGCGTCCCAAGAAACAGTATGTTTTGGATATGTTCCCGTATCCATCGGGGGCAGGGCTCCATGTCGGGCATCCCAAGGGCTATATTGCTTCCGATGTTTACTCACGCTTCAAGCAGCTGCAGGGCTATGGTGTACTTCATCCCATGGGTTGGGATGCCTTTGGTTTGCCAGCGGAGCAGTATGCCATCAAAAACAATGTACACCCGGAAGTAGCGGTGAAGAAGAATATCAAGACATTTAAAGCCCAGCTCGAAAAGATTGGCTTCACCTACGACTGGGAGCGGGAAATCAATACCACTGATCCTGAGTATTATAGGTGGACGCAGTGGATATTTCTCCAGCTTTTTAAGAAGGGATTAGCCTACCAGTCATTTGATCCGATCAATTGGTGTCCGTCCTGCCAGACAGGACTCGCCAACGAGGACCTCGAAAATGGTCACTGTGAGCGTTGTGGGAGTCTCGTCGAGAAACGGCCTATGCGTCAGTGGGTTTTGAAAATTACTGCCTACGCGGACAAAATGCTTCGTGATCTCGCCAAGCTCGATTGGCCGGAAGGCGTGAAGGAAGCACAGAAGAATTGGATTGGCCGGAGCGAAGGCACCGAAGTGGTGTTCTATGTGGCTGACACCGAAGAAGCAATCCATGTTTTCACGACGCGCCTCGATACGATTTATGGCTGCACCTATGTAGTGGTCGCGCCAGAACACGAACTTTTGAAGAAGGTAAAATCAAGAATATTGAATATTGGGGAAGTCAAAAAATACTTAGAAACTACCAAGAAAACAACCGACCTGGAACGGACGGAGCTCAACAAAGAAAAAACCGGTGTTTGCCTCGGGGGAGTGGAGGCCGTACATCCGTTTACAGGCGAGCGGCTTCCAGTTTTTGTCGCTGATTACGTGCTCGGCACCTATGGTACGGGCGCAGTGATGGGTGTCCCAGCCCATGATGAACGGGACGGGGAGTTTGCAAAGAAGTATCAGTTGGAGTCAATCAGTGTTATTCGAGGTGATCAAAATACGGAAGAAAGAATTTTTACTGATGATGGTTTGTTGGTTGATTCTGGTGAATTTTCTGGTCTGACTTCGATTGAAGCGCGGGAGAAAATGATAGCGTGGCTCAGGAAGGAAGGACTCGGGAAGAAAGTCGTGAATTACAAAATGCGCGACTGGGTATTCTCCCGACAGCGCTACTGGGGTGAGCCGATCCCGCTGATTCATTGCGACAAGTGTGGTGTGGTACCAGTCCCCGAGAAGGATTTGCCGGTCAAGCTCCCCAAAGTGAAAGCCTATCAACCAGCGGGAACTGGCGAGTCGCCGCTTGCGACTATTGAAAAGTGGGTCAATGTAAAATGTCCCAAGTGTGGTGGTAAAGCTAAGCGTGAGACCAATACTATGCCTCAGTGGGCTGGATCATCCTGGTATTATCTCCGCTATATTGATCCTGCAAATAAAAAAGCTTTAGTCGATAAGAAAAAAGAAAAGAAAATGATGCCCGTCGATGTGTATGTGGGGGGTGATCATGCGACGCGCCATCTTATCTATGCTCGGTTTTGGCATAAGTTTCTCTATGATCAGGGGGTAGTGAGTACGCCAGAGCCATTTAAGCGGCTAGAATTCCTTGGGCTCATCCTGGCTTCCGATGGGCGCAAGATGTCGAAACGCTGGGGCAATGTCATCAATCCTGACGATATGGTACGAGAGTTTGGAGCGGATGCCTTCCGTCTGTATGAAATGTTTATGGGACCATTTGAGCAGTCCATTGCTTGGAATACTCAGGGCGTCACAGGAACGCGCCGCTTTTTGGAGAAAGTGTGGCGACTTGCTCTGCGAGTCGAGAGCGACAAACGACAAACGACAAACGACAAGACCTTGGAGAGTTTGCTACATCAGACGATCAAGAAAGTTACCGAGGACATTGAAACCTTCAAATTCAATACAGCTATCAGTGCTTTGATGATTTTGGTCAATGAGATGGAAAAAGCCTCTTTGCTACAAGCTACAAGTTACAAGCTACTCCTGCTTCTTCTTAGCCCGTTTGCTCCGCACATAGTCGAAGAACTCTGGCATGCTCTGGGCGAAAAGCAATCAATTTTCCTCGCAACCTGGCCCAAGTACGATGCCAAAAAAATTGTCGCAGAGACGGTCAAGATTGCTGTACAGGTCAATGGCAAAGTGCGCACTACTCTTCTGCTTGATCCTAAGGCAAGCGAGGAAGCGGCCCGCGCATTGGCCTTGGCTGATGAAAAAGTAAAAATGCATCTTGCTGATAAAACTATCCGCAAAGTCATTTACATTCCCGGGAAAATTGTGAGTATTGTCGTAGGATAGTCAATATTGGGCGAGTGGTTCTTCGGAATTCCATAGTCAATATTCTAACTTCCTAACACCAATCCTATGTGTGGCATTGTTGGCTCTATTGGTGGGCGACCAGTGGGGGATCTCTTGATTGAGGGACTGCATCGACTTGAGTATCGCGGTTATGACAGTGCTGGGATAGCACTGATTGAAAAGGGTACATTGAAACGGGTGCGGGCTCTTGGAAAGGTTGAGAATCTCGAGAAGAAGATCGATACAAGCAACTTTGCAGCTACCGTGGGGATCGCCCATACCCGTTGGGCGACGCATGGTAAACCATCGGAAAAGAATGCTCATCCGCATACGGACTGCTCGGGTTCTATTGCGCTTGTCCACAACGGGATCATTGAAAACTATGCCGAGCTCAAACAAAAACTGAGTAGAGGTGGGCACCGATTTGTTTCAGAAACTGATACAGAGGTTGTGGCTCATCTGATTGAAGAGTATGCCAAGAAAACAGAGAGCTTTGAAATGGCTTTTGCCCAGGCGATCAAAGAATTACGTGGCACGTATGGTTTGGCAGTCATCTCAGCCCACGAGCCGGAGAAGCTCTTTGTCGCGCGGATGGGCAGCCCACTCCTTTTGGGAGTAGGTACAGATACATACTTTGTAGCTTCCGATGTCTCGGCTATTCTCGCCCACACCAAACGAGTAGTGTATCTCGAGGATGGGGAGCGAGCCGTGATCACCCGTGATGGCTACACGGTCAAGTCAGGTAATCGAGTGAGTACCAAGAGCGAAACGACGATCGAATGGTCCGATCGAGAAGCCAAACGTGGTGGCTACCCGCACTTCATGCTCAAAGAAATTTTTGATCAGCCCGAAAGCGTGGCCGATGCGCTCCGTGGGCGCCTCGTCCCAACTGATGGGACAGCCAAACTGGGTGGACTACGAGAAGTTGAGAAACGGCTGGATACCATCAAGCGAATCATAATTGTTTCCTGTGGGACTTCGTATCATGCTGGCCTTGTTGGCGAGTATATGCTCGAGGAATATGCTGGTATCCCGGTTGAAGTCGAGTTTGCGTCGGAGTTTCGCTACCGTAAACCACTGCTCGATAAGTACACCGCTGTGCTGGCTCTCTCGCAGTCGGGTGAAACAGCGGATACGTTGGCTGCTATTCGTGAAGCCAAAGCTAAGGGGGCGCTGACTTTGGGAATCGTGAATGTGGTCGGCTCGACTATCGCCCGTGAAACAGATGCTGGAGTGTACAATCATGCCGGACCAGAAGTGTCGGTGGCTTCGACCAAGGCCTTCACCTCGCAGCTTGCTATCCTTGTCCTTTTCACGCTCTACCTCGGCCGGCGCCGCAATCTCTCGCTTGTCATGGGTCAGCGGATTGCACGTGAACTTACGCGGTTGCCTCGATATATCGAAAGCGTATTAGCTCAGTCAGATAAAATAAAAAAACTCGCCAAAAAATATCTCAATCGCACGCACTATCTCTACCTTGGTCGCAAATATAATTTCCCGATCGCCTATGAAGGAGCGCTCAAGATCAAGGAAATCGCCTATGTAGCGGCTCAGGGCTATGCGACTGGCGAGATGAAGCATGGACCAATCGCACTTATTGACCGTGATTCACTCACGGTTTTGATTGCGCCAGTTGATAGTGTCTACGAAAAGAGTATCAGCGGGCTCGAGGAGATCCGAGCGCGAGGTGGTACGGTCATAGCCATTACCACGATAGGCAATACCGCACTTCTCCAAAAAGCTGATGCAGTGATCTCTATCCCCAAAACGCTCGAAATACTCACACCGATACTCTCGGTTATCCCTCTGCAACTTTTGGCCTACTATACCAGTGTCGCCAAGGGCTACGACGTTGATCGACCGAGGAATCTTGCTAAGTCAGTGACGGTTGAGTAGATGAGAGAAAGATGCTAGGATAACTCCATTACTTTTGTCTCTCGTATCATGCGCTCCTGTATTCCCGAATACCTACCTCTCGATCGGCCGCTTATCGTCTTTGACCTCGAAACGACTGGTCTCGCAACGGGGGAGGACAAGATTCTCGAAATTGCGTATGAGAAAATTTTGCCATCGGGTGAAATCATGGCCGCGGTGCATCGGATCAATCCTGGAAGGCCGATTCCACCTGAAGCCAGTGCTATCAATAGCATCTTTGACAAGGATGTAGCGGAGGCCCCGAGTTTTGCCAAACTTTCGTATGAGCTCTGGACCATGTTTGATGGAGCTGATGTATCGGGTTTCAATATTGTCGGATTTGACCTTCCGTTTCTCAAGTCCGAGTTTGCTCGGGTAGGGAAGAGTTTTGATTTTCTTTCAAAGAAAGTGATCGATGTCAAAGTGCTGTATCATAGTAAAGAAGCGCGTGATATGTTTGCACCCCGCAACCTCACAGCTGCCTACAAGCTCTACTGCGGCAAGGATCATGTCACAGCTCATACTGGAGCAGGGGATGTGCGAGCGACAGTCGAAATTCTCGAGGAGCAACTCAAGCGGTATCCCGAGTTTTGTAATTGGCAAGTAATCGCCGAGCTCCATGGCAAGAAAGAATTGCTTGAATCAGCCAAAACAGAGCATGCGCCAGTGGTGACCAAACCAGCCGGGACACTGTTTTAAAGTTTCAAAAATAGTATCTCAAACTTAAATTTTAGGATTGATTTTTTATTTTGAAATTTGAGTTTTGAAATTCTATGACAGTATTTGATACCATTATTCTTGGCATAGTGGAGGGGATTACGGAATTCCTCCCAATTTCCTCGACGGGGCACCTTATTTTAGCTTCCGATCTCTTGGGTTTGCCAGAGACAGACTTTCTTAAAACCTTCCAAGTGGCCATTCAGCTAGGAGCGATTCTCGCGATTGTTGTGCTTTACTGGCGTCGACTGCTGTTTGATCGGACGCTCCACAAAAAGCTTTTGGTTGCCCTTCTGCCGTCGCTTTTCGTAGGATCTTTGTTCTACCCTTTGATTAAACAGCTCTTTGAATCGAGTCTGACGGTGGTGGTGGCCTTGTTTGTCGGAGGTGTGATTCTGGTTCTATTTGAACTCTCACGTCGAGGTCGGGAAGCAACGGGTAATACACTGGATACTCTTTCGTATCGTACGGCTCTGGGAATTGGATGTTTCCAGGCTTTGGCTGTCATTCCTGGTGTATCGCGCGCTGGAGCGACGATCCTCGGTGGTCTTGCACTTGGCCTAAACCGAGTAGCTATTGTGGAATTCTCTTTTCTCCTCGCAGTACCGACCATGCTTGCAGCCACGACACTCGATATTTGGAAACATGGATCGTCTTTCTCACTGGCTGATCTCGAACTTCTCCTTGTTGGTTTTGTAGTATCGTTTGGAGTGGCGCTTCTCACTGTTACATTCTTGCTTCGTTTTGTACAAACCAATACGTTTATCGCTTTTGGTGTCTACCGCATAGTATTGGCCCTCTTGTTTTATTTCTTCATCCTTCACTAAGTTACTCTCATGGCACTCCTCCTTGGAAAACCAGTAGCCGAGAGCATCTTGGCTGATACCAAAGACAAAATCGACCAGGCTGAGATGAGTCCTGGACTCGCGGTAGTTTTGGTAGGTGACTATATCGAATCACACAAGTATGTCAGTCTCAAGGAAGAACGGGCGAAAGAAGTAGGTATTCACTTTGAAAAGCATCTCTTCCCGACCACTGCTAGTCCACAAGTAGTCTTTGAAATCATTAAGACACTGAATGCGCGCCTTGATATACACGGGATTATTGTCCAGTTGCCACTCCCTAACGGGTGGCCTACGGATGAGATTATTCGCGCGATTGATCCCAAGAAAGATGCTGATGGCTTTCATCCCGAGACAGTGCGGCAGTTTCTTCTAGGCGATGAGTCACTCTGTCCGGTCTTCCCTCGAGCCGTGATCGAACTTCTCCGAGCTACGGGTGAGACATATCAGGATGAGCGAGCAGTGGCAATCGTTAATTCGGAGCTTCTTGGCCAGGTGTTTGAGCAAGCACTAACTCATGAAGGGCTTCGGAGTGAATATGTGCTGAGTTCAGTGGGGAAACAAGTCATAGCTCAAAAAACTATAGGAGCGAGGATGGTGGTCAGTGCCTGTGGTATTCCAGATCTCGTAACCGCTGATATGCTTTCGAGTAATGCCATAGTTATTGATGGAGGCAATGTGCATGTCGACGGTAAAGTGCGGGGAGATGTTGATCGGGTAGCGGTGGCCGATCACGTGGCTTGGCTTTCTCCAGTGCCTGGTGGGGTGGGTCCAGTGACGATTGCTTGCCTTTTGCGGCGCGTTACCGAGCTAGTACTGGCCTTACCAAAGTAATACGATACCCTTATCTTTTAAAGAGAGTGAAGCATTGTATCTATAGGATGGTATACTAGTAGACGTATGCACATCAACAACAAACAACGTGGATCGATCATCGCTTTTTCACTGATTGTCCTCTCATTTATCCTTACTTCGGGGCTAGCGGTTGTCACGGTAGCCTCCCTCGAACGCAAGAGTGGACTGATTACCCAGAAATCAGTGGTGGCTTTTCAGGCAGCTGATAGTGGCGCTGAGCGCGTACTGGAGCGAATCTATATCGATAACTCTCCTTCTTTGATGGTCACCCCAAAAGATGGAACTATGCCTGATAGTACGCTCCAGCAAGTAGCTACGAACCTACTTGTGGTCACTGGTGGAGCCACTTGTGATGGCAGTACAGACAAGATTGTAGCTACCAGTAGCTCGACACCGGCCTATACTTTCGAAGTAACTTTTTATGATGGTGCTGGGACAATCATCGACTGTACTGATGTAACGTGGCGTGACAAAGCTATCCGTCTCAAAGTAGAAGGGTTCTATCGTCAGACCGCTCGCGTGATTGAGCTGGGGATCAAACCACGACCAAAGTGCGATGTGAGTGATACCGTAACGGATGCAAGTGGTAACAACTATGACTTGATCCAAATCGGTGATCAATGCTGGATGCAGCAAAACATGCGAGTCGGGACTCGGATCGGAGGTGGGACACTGCAAACCGATAACGGTACGATTGAACACTACTGTTATGATGATGATCCGAGTAATTGCACGACCAATCACCCCAATGAACCAGACGGAGGTCTCTATTATTGGAATGAAGCCATGCAGTATGAGACAGATGAGCGGTCTCAGGGCATTTGTCCTGATGGATTCCATATTCCAACCGATGAGGAATGGGATATATTAGAAAATTATCTTGATCCTACCGTTGGTTTTGGTACCGGTCTAGGGTACCGAGGGACCGATATAGGAACTAAATTAATGCCGGGCGGGAGCTCTGGTTTTGAAGGGAATCTTAGTGGTAGCTACCATGATACAGGCCCCTTTTTCCGGGGTCGTAATGCACCACTGGTCAGTAGAGCATATTTTTGGTCTTCAAGTATGTCGAGTGCGAACGAAGCATGGATTCGCTTTTTACTTGGTTCCCAAAGTGGTTCTGGCCGTGCTTATGCTGCTGTTGATGGAACAGGTAGTTTTGAAGCTATATCCGTGCGTTGTCTAGCGAACGATGTACCATAAAGTCCTACTGCTTATTCCTTCATGAAAGATGCTCTAAAGCAGTGTTATGAACTTGATTGGGCGCCCCCCTGTCCCGATCCTCTTTGTGGTATACTAGAATAAAAATTTCTACATGTTCTCCAAAATAAAACTCTTCCTGTTGACTTTGTTGGCTGGTGGTTTCGGCAGTGTCAAATTACCATCTGTAACTGCAGCCTTTAGTATTAATAGAAAAAAAATACTATTCTGGGTACTTTTAGGTGTAGCTAGTTACCCACAGTTTTCTCAAGCTGCGTTCTTTGTTTCGCTTTCCCCAAGTCCTGCGGTCATTGCACCGGGTGGATCAAGTACACTTAGATGGACTGTTGGCTCAGGAGCTGACGCACCCAATCTTCCATTTCAATGTTCGCTTTCTTCTTTTCCAGACTTTACTGTCGATTCTACTGGTACTTCAAATTCGATGAATGGTGAAGAAAGGGTTTCTCCTGGTAGCACGACTTCATATACATTTACCTGTACTGATAATGCTGGAGCAGTAGCGAGTCGTACTAGAACAGTTACCGTCAGTGCTGCACCGGTTGTGACTATGACTACCAGTCCGAGTACTCTCCCTATTGGTGGTGGTTCAGTTGGTATTAGCTGGGATGTAGGCAATGCTACTAGCTGCACTCAGAGTGGTGGCAATGAAAGGTGGAGGGGATTGAGTAGTATGCATCTTGGTGGTTCCTTATCTTTTGATATTAGTACTACCACTGTCTTTTCTCTAAGTTGTACCAATAGCACTGGTGCTGTGACGAATAAATCAGTGACCGTGACTGTTGGGAGTGGTACTTGTGGAAACGGCATTGAAGAAGGTGACGAAGCATGTGATCAGGGAACGAACAATGGTACTTGTCCGAAGAGTTGTAGTAGTAGCTGTGCGATTAATAGCTGTGGCTCAGAGGCCAAGATAAATATTAGTGCTAGTCCAAGAAATTACGATCCTGGGGAAGAAGTGGATATTACCTGGTCGACAGAGGGTGCTGTTTCTTGCCGAGCAATCCGAGGCGAGGGATTTGTTGATCCAATTGGTACATCTGGTAGGAAATCAGTACGACCAACGAAAGATAAACAAAATTACAGCATTGAGTGCTTTGATGCTACTGGCTTATCTGCAACCGATCAGGTAGTAGTGAGGAAAAAGGAGACTGAAGATGAAGGGGGGGATGTGGAGCGGAATACTTTCATTGACTCATTTACTGTTGACCGGGTCGTAATCCCGTATACGGGTAATCCAGAGTCAGTAACCATTACATGGAAGGCAACTCCTGGTGATCTTGGCACGCCTTGTTATCTTACACATCGTTTCCTAGATTCACCAAGTGACCCTCTCCTTGTACTATTACCAGAAGAAATTGGTTTGGGAGGCCAATTGATGGAACGTCAGAGCAGTTTTCGTGGCAGTCATACGTATACGTTTCCACCTGCCGAGACAATAAGTTTGAGTGTAGTTAATAATTTGAAGAACGTGTTGTATTGTGGGAGTAGCGATCCTCGTAGTTGGCGTGTGGTAGAGTTCTTTTTGGAACAACCAGCTAATCAAGTGCCACTGGTGGAATTCCTTATTGATGGACGGGAAGGACCAGTATCAAAAACTGCTGGAAGCTCTATGGATCTCAGTTGGAAGCTACACGGTCCAGATCGTTGTACCCTCACGAATTGGACCTATGGTGGGAGTTCGGAGCTACCAGCAGATAAATTATTGGGACGCTTTAGCCTCACTCTCCCAGTGACTACTAGTCAAACGTATGCGCTAGAATGTTGGAATGGTACTCGCTCTCGAAAAGTATCGGTGGAAGTTATAGTTGAACCATTAGGGAGTCCAGATCCCCCCGGTGATGGCGGTGGCGATGGTGATGGCGGAGGAGGCATCGACCTCACCTGCTCCTCTCCCAACTCCTGCAAT
>CAZOFS010000010.1:0-44944 GCA_964579335.1 uncultured Bdellovibrionales bacterium | reverse complement strand
GGCGAGAGCGAGAAGAAGTAAGAGTTTTTTGGACATAGTGTTATGTGACACCCAAATGTATCAACCAAGAGAAAACCTGTCAAAGTTTACTTTTGGGTAGGTTTGTGGTGAAAGTAAGTTTAGTTTATCACATTCTTCCCTCGCCTGACCTGCCTTATCACAACATGACTAATTGATTCTCGGGGTATTCTTCCCTATACTTAAGCCATTATGAGGTTACCCACTTTTCTCGAAGCCACTCCCCCCTGGGCCACATTGGCCGGTGGATTTTTGTTTTCCCTTACGCTCCTCCTAGTGCTGACACTCTTTGGCTGGATGTACACGCCGCTCATCGCTCTCGCGCTCATTCCGCTCACCATTGGGTTAGGCCTCGCAATCGTACATCTCATTCATTCCAAAGACTGGACAAGACTCACTCTCCTCTTACTGCTCGTCGGTGTCGCCTGGTTCAATCTCTCCGGCGAAGTACCCAGCATCTTCACTGGCCGGGATCAAGGATCAATCGCCGAGGCCTCTTGGCGCCTGGCTGAAAACCATCAACTCACCTGGTCCAATCCAGCCACCCAAGCCTTCTTTGATATTTATGGTCCTGGGACAGCACTCAATTTCCCTGGCTTTGCCTATACCGAAAGTGGTGCACTCATTACGCAGTTTCCTCTGGGGTACACAGCGTGGCTCGCCGGTTTTGTCGGTTGGCTCGGTCTCTCGGGTTATTGGGTAGCCAATGGTATCCTCTTCATCATCGCTGGGTTTACTTTTTTTGAACTCCTTAGCCTCTTCGTCCGCCGGCTCCTCGCTACTATCGGTACAGCGCTCCTCAGCCTGACCTTCCTCCCTATTTGGATGCTCCACTATACCCTAAGTGAACACCTGGCCCTCGCCCTTTTCCTCATCATCACGTATGCGCTCATCCGCTGGCGCGACCAACCAACACATACACTATGGTATGTACTTACTCTCCTTTCGGCCAGTTTGTTTATTTTTACTCGGATCGAAGGCTTCGTTGTCTTGAGTCTCGTAACCTTTATTGCCATCGGTACACGTACGCTCCGAAATTTTCTCTTAGAAAAAAAGTGGCTACGATTTATCCTTCCCCTCGTGATTCTCGGCTTTCTTTTCTTGCGAGATTTCTTTATTAATCTCCCCTACTACACCATGATAGGAAAAGCCGTGGTCAAGAATTGGCAAGAGCTCTCGCTTTGGGGTGAAGCGGTCGCCACTCCTCACGCGACCAGCGAAAGCATCTTCGCTATTTTCAGTCTCTATGGACTCCTGACACTGTTTATCGTCGGTAGTTTTGGCATTATCCTCGCCTTGTTCAAAGAAAAACGCCAGTCACTCCTGGTACTCATCTTGGCTCTCCCTACCTTTGTCTACCTCATCGACGCTCACATCACCCCTGACCACCCATGGATGCTCCGGCGTTACTATTTCACCTTGTGGCCCACGTTTGTGTTCTTTGCCATTCTCTTTTGGCACTGGTGCGAAGAACGCTATACATATCTCCGCAACCGTCGAGCCACCCTCTTTCTTGTCACAGCTATTGTCTTTATTCATTTCGCTCCTGCATGGGCAGTGTGGCAGATGGATGAGCACACCCCGCTCCTCGGAGAAACTGCGCGCCTGGCTGAGCGTGTGAGTGGACACGATCTCCTCCTTGTCGATCGATTGGCTTCAGGCGATCCATTTCGCTTACTCTCTGGACCGCTGAGTTTTCTTTTTGGAAAACAAGCTGTCTATTTCTTCAATCCCGAGGATCTCGACCGACTACCACTCGATACGTTCGAACGAGTCTTTCTCCTCACGTCCCATGAACAAAGCGAGACCCTACCTGCATCCTGGAGCGAGCGGCTCATAGAGCGTGAAACTTTTCTCTTCTCAAGCGCTACCGTAACCGCCCAAGACCACACTCCCCAAAACACTATCAGAGAAACTCAAGCTACCCTCTTTGAACTCAAACGTTAAGTTATGTATCTCGTCAATCATCTCTCATCAGCCCAAAAAGTTCTCTATACCCGACTGCGCATCCTCCTCTGGATTGTTATTATTGTGAGTGGCGGGAGCTTTATCATGTCGATGCTCTTTCCGACTATCACCCAGAGTTTTGATTTCGACAATCCTGGGAGCAGCCGCAACACTATAGTCGATCCTCGAGCAGTCGACAATACATCGCTCACAACCGGCAAGGTGAATGTCAATGATAGTCTCATAGCTAATACCAGTCTCCTGGGTGATTTCTCTTCGGTTACGATCCGCTTTACACTCGAAGCTGACTCAGCTCGCCCCGAAGCAGTCACCGCCAATCTCAGACGAGCCTATCGCGCCCTCCTCCTCCCTCCGGGTGAGCCCGTGACCAGTGCTCCCCAGGACTCAATCGTACTCATTGGGAGCACTCACTATTTAGTGAAAGATAACGCCCTCTTTCCTTTTGTCAGTGAAGCCGCCTACCAATCTCGGTATCCTGAGACATATCCTGTGTCTCGCCTCACACAAGTACCAGCCGAATGGAACATTTCTGAACAATTCCTCGGTTTCCGTGTTGGTTCTCTTCTCTCCTTTGCCGATGGTGTCTTTGTCGTCACCAGCGAAACTGAAATGCGCCCTATTGGAAGTGCTGAAATTTTCCTCGCTCTTGGGTACCGTTTCGAAGACGTGAAACCTGTGAGTGAAGAGGAGCTCGGCATCTACAAGCGAGGTCGCATTGTCCTCCTTAATACTCCCCCGATTGATGGCACGCTCTATCACGATCTCGACACTAATGGAGTATTCATGATCGAAAACGGCAAGCAGCGGGTAGTCACCGACCCTACATATCGCACTTTCCTTGAAGGAAAACAATTGCCGATCCCTACTCGCTCACATGACCGAGAAGAGACAGTGGGTTGTAAAGCAGTATCCGAACTGCTCCCTCGCACCTATCGCTGCCAAGTCCCACTCGATATATTCCACGACAACCTCGGCTTCGACTATGAGCTGATGGTCCATGGGACTAACACAGATTTTGAAATAGAGACTCTTTCGATCGCCTTCAATACTCACATCACCACCGACAATGCCCGTACCCTCGTCGCCAAAGTCAAGCAACGTATCCTCGCTCGTTTCGGCTTAGCCCCTCAATAATGACTACCAGGTCGTCTATGCCTAATTTCATCCAACAAAAATTTGACCACTGGAAAGCAAATGGCAAGCTCGCTATTTTCGCCGCTCTCCTCTTGGAGCTCCTCATCGTGCTCTGGCTCAGCTTCTTGGCCTTGTTTGCCCTCGAAACACTCCTCCCCACCTTTGTTACCGTCCGCCTCTCCCTCACCAATTTCCTCGCTTTCCTCCTTCTCACCACCGTCTTCTATCTCTTCTTCGAGCGACAACTCGATCTCCCAACTGAGGAAACAAAAACTCCCCGCTGGCTCACCGTGGGAGTATGGACTTTTGGTTTTTTCATCATAGCTCTTTCTCTGGCTCGTTTTTCGATTATTGGAGTACTCATCTTTCTCATTGCCTATCTCCTCCTCACTTGGCTTCTCACCAAGTTTGTTCAAGAAAGATAAACTTTTTACCAAAAATAGTTCGCGGCGGAAAGAATTACTTCTTCCGCCGCTTGCGTTACTCCCGAACTACCCGTTGCCTGGCAGTTTACTTCTGTTTCTTCTCGACCCGCCCATCTGGGTGATAAACGGCTAACTCAGTCCACGTACCGACCTGCATCTGATCGGAGTAGTAGATCAGATGGATTACCTTGCCGGTGAACTCGGCGAGCTTTGCCCACTTCTCCTCGTTGTCGATATCGCAACCACCGAGATCCGTGTAGTGAGAGGGTTGATCCTCCGCGGAACCGAAGACCTCAGCCAGTTGCTTCAGATCGAGATGCATGACCTCGAAGACAGCATTTGCCCTGGGAGGAATCGGGTCATTCGGCAAGGAACGGGGCCGAGTCCAGATCATGTTCTTCACTGGTCTTGCCACTCTCCTACTGATGTACCACCACTCGGAAGCTTGGGCCACTACCTGGGCGACTTCGGCCTGAGGCGTGTCGCAAGTCATGACGGGCGCATTCATGGTTTCCCTTTCGGAGAATGAGGCAATGCCTCGGTTGAGATATGAAAATGTGCTAAACTCTATGAAAGCACATTATACATGTTGTGTCAAGGTTTTAACTTAGTTTTTCCAGATCTAATACTTCATCAATACGGATGCTCGCCACAAAGTCTGGTACGTGCGAGACCAGAATCATCGTACCTTTGTACTGATTGAAGGCCTCAGCCATCACTGGCACATGACGGAAATTGATATGGTTAGTCGGCTCATCGAGGATAAGAAGTTCCGGTTGTTCGACATAGAGCCGGGCCAACATCAGGAGTCCTTTCTGACCTTCCGACAAGCTCTCCACTTTGTTTTTGACGAGCTCGGCTGGAATAAGAAACTTGGCTGCCACCTGATACACCACTTCCATATTTTTGTCTTGCATCACGGCCATAAGTTCCTCGCCCACCGTCTTATCAAAATCAAGACTTGAGAAATCCTGACGGTAGTAACCGACTTTTACTCCAGGCGTAATCACTGCTCGTTCCGTATCACCCCGAGCCAAAGCCTCGAGGAAGGTACTCTTGCCGATACCATTGGGGCCCGTCACGAGGAGATGCGTATTGCGTTTCAGGGTGAGATTCACTTGCTTCACGGCCGGGCCATACATCCCCTGGACTGAAACAGTTTTGATATCAATAATCGGTCCAACGATATCTTGGCATTCGATCACAAAAGGTGAGAGCGTTTTGTCTTCACGGCGGATATCGACTTTGTTTTCTTCGAGTTCCTCAGCGAGAGTCCGCATGCGCTTAGCCACTGCTCGAAGCTTGCCACCCTTGTTGGCAAAAACATTGGCCTGGTCCTTTTTCTCTTGTATCGTCCGTTCGAGTCGCACATTTTCACTCTGGGCTTTGGCAATGCGCTTCCCGATTTCCTCCACTACGCTGTAATAGTCGCCCGGGTAGAGCTCGATCTGATGAGTAAAAATATCGAGATAGAGCACACCTTCCGTAAAAGAATTCAGGAAATCTGCATCGTGAGAGATAACAAGACATGTCTTCTCATACTCAATAAGAAACTGGGTAAGATGCGCGATACCATCGTGATCAAGATTATTGGTCGGCTCATCGAGCAGGAGAATATCAGGTTCCTGGATAAGGGCCGAGGCGAGGAGGAGTCGTGCTTGCTGACCACCAGAAAATTGCCGAATGGTTTTATTGAGATCAGCCACTGGGAGATGCACCACATCGAGGATAGTTTGAATTTTTTTGGCCAATTCCCAATCTGGCACATCGGTATACCGAGCAAAGAAGTCCTCTACTGAAAGGTCGAGTTCATCTCGTGGGATAACCTGCCTGGCAATGGCAACAGTGCTGCCTGGATCGAGTGAAATCCGGCCAGTCTGCGGCTGGAGCTCGCCGGTAAGCAATTTAAAGAGTGAACTCTTGCCGGCACCATTTTGTCCCATCAAAGTAAATTTGGCTCCCCGGCGCAAGCCAAAGCTCACCTCATCGAGAATAGGTTTGCCATGGCGATATTCAAAACTCACATTGTCGAACCGTAGGACAACATTGTCACGAGCCATAGTGTTCAAATAAAAACGCCGCAAAACGGCGAAGATAGAGTAACATGATTTAGAGAAAGAGGCAAGAATTAACTAGTGATGTATTCCAATGTTTCTCTGGCGCACTTGTCCCACGAGAACTGCTCAAGCTGTTGATCCCCCTTTTGAACCAAGCTCGTTCGCAGACTTTCATCTTGCCACATTTGCTTCAGCTTCCGAGTTATATCATGCACTTCCCCGGCCTCAACGTAGAGAGCAGCCTCACCTGCCACCTCGGTGAGACTGGAGTTTCTCGCAGTAAGTACTGGGATACCCGAAGCAAAGGCCTCAAGTACTGGGATACCAAAGCCCTCGTAGAGTGACGGGAAGACGAAGGTACGCGCGCCTTGATAGAGTGCTCGCAAAGTTTCAAAATCTACTCTCCCCGTCAAAACAATATCGTCACGATACGGACTGCTGTCTCGAGTATCCACAATTGCTTGTGAGAGCCACGCGGCTTCACCAGCAAGCACCAGTTTAGCCTCAGGACAACTCTTCTTCACTTGATCAAAGGCTTGAATAAGGCGCACCAAATTCTTGCGCGGTTGCAAGGCACCAACATAGAGGAAGTAGCTATTAGCTTGTAGCTTGTAGCTTGTAAGCTTTTCAGATACTTCAAGCCCGGAAAGGCGGGTGCCAAAGAATGCTTGATCGAAGCCGTGATGAATGACTCGGATGCGGGCTGCGGGGATATGCGGGAAAAATTCGAGAATATCACGTTTGGTCGACTCAGAAACCGCAATCAACTTCTCAGCTCTTTTGAGTACTGTCTCAAGCATGAAGTCAAGTTTCCAACGATCGCGCGATGGAAAGGTCTCAGGAAAACGCTTCCACGCCAGATCATGGATGGTCGCTGTGACCTCTATCCCCTTCGGAAGAAAAACGGGTGCCGCTTGAATCGGGAGAAAAAGCTTGTCCGGCCGAGTGCGAAACATCTCCCACGCAAACCTCGTCTGCATCCACGCCCGCGGAAACGGCAGTGACTCAACGTGATAATTGGCAAATTGCGGCGGGGTAAGTAAAGGATTGAAGTGTCCCTTGTGGTACAGCTCAAATACTGTACTCGTATCAATACTCCCAAAGCGCTTCAAAAGTTCGAGTAAATACACCCGCGTCCCATCGATCCGCGCATGGTCCAAATCACTCGCTTGTATAGCAACCCGCATATCTTATATCTTTGAAGAACGCTCGCGCTTGATCTGCATGAGTTCCAATGGCTCGGCGAATTTCATCGTTTCTGGTTTGACGGTAAGTTCTCGCACTGTCGCACCTTGATCAGTAAAGAAGGTGACGATTTGCTGTACCAAGTCCTCGGGAGCACTCGCTCCCGCAGTGATCCCCACCCGCGACACTCCATCAAGCCATGCTCTATCGATATGCTCAACACTATCCACAAGCTCAGCCTTGGCCCCAGCTGCTCGAGCCGTTTCTACCAAACGATTGGAATTGGAAGAAGCACGAGATCCAACCACCAACACCAAATCTACCTCTTTGGCTAGAGCTTTGACGGCTTCTTGTCGATTGGTCGTGGCATAACAAATGTCCTCGAGGGGTGGCGCAATAATAGTTGGGTACTTGGCTTTGAGCGCAGCGATTACTCCCCTTGTGTCATCGATCGAAAGCGTCGTCTGGGTGAGGTAAATCATTTTCTCTGTCACCGGAAGCGTAAGTGCTTCGACATCGGCTATCGTTTCTACAAGGGGCACCTCGGCCTCTGGCACCTCACCCAAAACCCCTACTCCCTCAGGGTGACCCACATGACCGATATAAATAATTTGGTAACCATCTTTGATATACCGCTGAAATTCAAGATGGACTTTGGTCACGAGCGGGCAAGTCGCATCGATGAGGCGCAATTTCCTTGCTCGAGCCTCAGCATAGTGCGTCTGCGGCGAACCATGAGCTGAAAATACCACCACTGATCCCTCAGGGACATCCTGTAGTGTTTCCACAGTGATTGCCCCCTTCTCTGTCAGTCGATCAACCACAGAGCGATTATGGACAATCTCGTGCTTAACATAGACCGGAGCACCAAAAATCCCAAGTGTATCTTCCACCGCTTTGACTGCTCGGGACACTCCAGCACAAAATCCTCGGGGAGAGGCCAATACTACTTCCGTTACTGCCATAGAGTTAGTCTTTGATAATCGTTCCTACAAATGATTTGCCAGCAATATAGTTGGAGACATTGGCGAGATCGCCACCATTCATGACGGCCACTTCCATTTTTTCCTCTTGGGCCATTTTGGAAGCAATCGGATCAAAAGGAGCATTCATGCCTGGATTCCATACATCACCTACAATTTTACGAAAATCATTCCAATTGAGTTCACTAAATGGCTTAGCATCAGCATTGGTCCGTGGATCCTTGTCATACACCCGCTCGATATTGGAAAGGTTAATGATGCGCTTCACATCCAGGTACTTCCCCAAGACCACCGCGTCAAAGTCGGTCGAAAACCCTGGTCGCCAACCCGCCGCCACGAGAATCGGCTCCGGTGCGCCATAAAAATCCTCGAGATCGTGGGGGTTGGTATTAATCCTCGGATGAGCGTATTCACGAAAAATCGTTCGGATGAGATGCGCGTTCATCCGGGTAGCATGAATCCCAAGCCAATCTTTATCCTCATCATTAATCTCCGTCACGGTCGCCGCAGCTTCGGTGTACTTCCGAGCGGTTTTGCCGCCACCCGCAACAAGAATAAAGCGGTAACCATCCTCAATATGCTCAACAATAAATTTTTTGAAGTTCTTTATAAATATTTCATCGATTGATTCCGGCACAAGAAGTGATCCACCGAGAGAAATAATGATCCGCTCTTTGATGGTTTTTTTGGCTTTACCTTTTTCCATACAGTTCGGTTCCAGAATTATGACTGACAATAGCGGACCACTTCAGCAATCGCTACTTCCTTCGTTTCTTCACTCGTCCGCTCTTTCACCTCTACCTGGCCACTTTCGAGTGAGCGCTTGCCCATAACAATCCGGAGAGGCATCCCCAGGAGGTCACTTTCGGTAAATTTCTCACCAGCGCTCGCGTCACGGTCATCATACAACACTTCAATTCCTGCAGCCGTTAATTCTTGATAGAGTTTGTCAGCCGCCTCATTGACGCCAAGCGAGAGGAGATGCACCTGAAACGGCGCTACTGATTTTGGCCACACCAACCCCTTGTCATCAGAGAGCGTCTCAGCAATCGTACCCATCACTCGAGCGGGACCAATACCATAGCAACCCATAACCACTGGTTGTGATTTCCCCGCCTCATCTTTGAAGCTAAGCCCGAGTGGCTCTGAAAACCTTGTTCCCAAGGTAAAGATATTACCTACTTCAATTGATTTTTTCTCCACTAAATTTTCCTTTTTCAATCCGAGATCAGCCAGTACCTCATCATTCAACACCTCTTTATTGAGCGCTTGACCACTTGCTTCATCGATATAAAGGAGATCCTCTCCGGCTTCACTCACAGTCTGAAATTCTTCGGAGTACTTACTAAAGGCCCCACCTGAAGCAAAGGCTGGGTAGGTAACTTGGCCCAAACCAACACGTTTGAAAATTTCAATGTAAGCATTACGTACTGAGGCATACACTTTTTCATGTTCCTCTTGCGTCCGGGCAAAAGAATATAGATCTTTCATGATAAATTCGCGGGTCCGCATGACTCCCGATTTAGCTCTCGTTTCATTGCGAAACTTGGTTTGAAACTGATAGGCCAGAACTGGGAGATCACGGTACGAGGCAATCTGTTGCTGCATGAGTCGAGTGATTGGTTCTTCATGCGACCACCCGAGACCCACTTCCGTCCCATTCTTCAGGGCTGTCTTAAACCAAATATCAACTTTCTGATCATCCCAACGATCAGTCTGTTCCCACAAGGCCTTATCTTGCAAAGCAGTCAAAGAAACCTCTTGCCCTCCAATGGCATTCATCTCCTCACGGATAATACCGATAATTTTATTCAAAGTACGGAGACCAAGTGGTAGGTAGTCATACACCCCGGCCATTTCTTTGTGAATAAAGCCTGCCCGAGTGAGGAGGATAGCATTCTTGGAAACTTCGTCTTTGGGAGCCGTTTTACTAGTTTTGGTGAACAGTTGGGATTGGCGCATAGCAAAATAACCTAAAACTTATAACTGATGACTCTTTTGGACGCGCTTTGATCAATACTGTCTTTCATCCGGAGCCTCCACTGTTGTCTTTTGGTTCCTTCTCACCTCTTTCCCCTATGGCGAACAGCTTTTCACTTGACGTATTCGAGGCGAGTTGAAAGACAAATTGAGCAAACGAGTCCAAACTAACTCTCTTATTCTATCACAGGCTCAAAAGAAGCTCTTTTTCAACCCCAGCCCGAAGTACCTTGAGAGTAGCCGTGTCCCCTACCGAGAGCCGGCCAAGTGCTACTGATAACGGTAAATCAAGATTAATCTCGGCCCCATTGACCGCGATAATGATATCACCAAACTGAATCCCGGCCTGAGCAGCTGGAGAGCCAGCGATGACCGAAAGACCAGTACGCTCTGATGGGCTATAGACGAGAGCTCCTCGATCCCGATCGAGTCCGAGCGTAGCCTGAAGAGTGGGTGTGAGTGGCAGATAATAGATGCCAGCAGTTGGCCGAGCTGCATTGCCGGCGATCACTCGATCCAGTGATTCACGCACAGCATTAGCTGGGATGAGGAAAGAGGATACCTCACCATCAATACGTTGCTGTCCGACAATCCCAGCTAACTCACCATTGGAGAGCAGGGCTGGACCACCGACATACTGAGGAGTCACTTCGCTCGGGATGCCAAAAACACCCTCCCATTTTTCTGAGAGAGCTACCGTTTGTGGAGCGAGATTGAATGTCCGATCCAAACTTTCAATGAGTGACGGAGTGATAGTGAGACGCAATTCTCTGAGCATACCCATAAGAGCCACTCGTCGGCCAGCTTTGATATCGAGTGAGTTGGAAAAAGCCACCGCGCTAGTGTTTGTTCCTTCAAGTCGCAAATAGAGGAGCTCGGTCAGAGTGTCGTAGCCTATCACTTGAGCTGCAATAGCCCGACCATCACCGAGGAGCACTGTATAGACTCTCGAAAGAGTTGTGGGAGCTTGATCAACATAGGTCACCACCAGTCCATCATTAGTGACCAAGGTCCCAGAAAAAAATCGATGTTGTTGTAGTTTGTTTGAGAGGGTAGAACCAGCTACTTCCCCCTGCTCAATTATGCCCACTACCACTGCACCATGCTCAGCGACAAGACGCTCGAAACTTTCATCAGGCGTGATAGTGACTGATTCATGGCGCTCAATAATGGTAGTACGTTGTCCAAGAGCTGGATCAAATTCCAGATGTTCGAACCATTGAGTAGTCGCCAAGCGAGGCCACAGTTGCCACTCAAAGAGAACGACCGCGGCCAAAATGAGACACAGCAAACCCATGAACTTCAAAAGAGAAGCCAAGAAGGGCTTGAGCCGAGCCAAAAATTGAGCCAGGAGAGTAAGCATACGCGAAAACTTAGACTACCATAGTTCCTGTCTCCTGGCAATTGTGACCAGAGCATTACCCTCCCAAACTCCAGTTGGCCGTCATAATCAGGAGCCCGAGGAGAAACAGGAGAAGGAAGCCCTCTCGCCAAGCTCGCGACCAAACAAATTCCTCCCGAATAGCATCGAGACTAATCTTCCAAAGCCAAAAGAAGTAAATGAGTATGGCCATCCCGATCGTAACATAACCAAAGGGCCAGAAGTGTACTACCCACATAAGCTCGGTCATAAGAAGTCCGATGACAAAAGCCGTAACCATCGAACGACGGGCATTTTTGGGTGTCGTAGCAACATAGGAAGTCTGAAAAGTGACTATGGCGCTACCAAAAAAGTACACCCCCAAAAGGAGTGCCAAGGGTACTTCATAGTTGAGGTAGAGACCATAGGTCGCCGTAAACACAAAGAAAAGGCTTGCTAAAGCAGCAAGGTTGAGCATCGTCCGAGCTGTCTTGTCCTGAGGGGCCTGATGCAGACGGTAGACCCCGAGGAGCGCCAGGTAATAGAGGCACGAAGCTACAATAATAAACACTCGCGTCTCAAATCCCCGATCAATGAGCGAGAGGAGGAGCGGGACACTGAAAGCAAGAATCGAAGGAAGATAGGCGGTATACCAACGATCAGTCAACTTTCTCGCCGCGATAATCGACAAAACGATAAGACTACCACAAACGGTCAAATAGAAGCTCCACGCCGGGACAATCGGCCGCTCGCTAATAAAGAGGAGCGAGAGGAAGAAGAGGATAGAGAAAAAGAGGACGGTAAAGTGGAAAAGCATATGCTTAATTTTAGCACGTCAATTATCTTAGCGTTTTCCCCATAAAAAGCAAACACCCGCAGCGTAGTCGTTGGACTTTCTGCGGGGTTTGAGAGTCAAAGGTGGTTCACCTTGACTCTGTTGCGGCCTCAGGCCATGGAGGGCGAGTGCTGCTGGACTTCCAGGATGCGCGTCACCAGGGCCGGCGTCGGGAAGAAGAGATCATGCCGGCCCGTTTCCTCATCGCCCTCTTCGTACCGGATCAGTCCGCGCTCGATGAGCTCATGCAGGCCACTGGCCACGAACTGAGGGCCGGCGTGGAAGATGCCGGAATGAGGGATGCTCGGCAGTGGCACCAACTTGGCGCTCGGCTTCTTGGTGAAGCAGGCGTAGAGACCGAGGGTGGAGAGTGTCTTGACCCACCACCACTTGGTGAGGCGAGCCACCCGCCCGCGCTCGTCAGAGTTCTCTTCGCGCACCCTGTAGAGACGCTGGGCTGCTTCGAAATCAGCCTCCATCATCTCGATGAGCCTGGTCCAGCTGACGCCGACCCAAGTGTCGAGCTCTTGCGAATGGAACAGGAGACGGGCCGCCGCCTCTTCACGCTCCATGCGCTCGAACGTACCCATGAAGACCCACTTGTAGATGTGGAACCCCTTGGGTGAGCACGGCATGGCCGAAGTCGCTTCCGGATTCATCAAAACCACACCGTCGGGCACAACGATCTTGCTCATGAGGGAAAACCTCCAGAAAGATGCTAGTGGGCCTGATCGAGCAATTCTCGAGTTTGCCATAGCTTCCAATCTTCTTGGCTTCAAAAAGACTCGGGGCTATGGCAAAACTATAGATTTTTAAACAACATTATATTATACACCTTTTTAATGTTTTTGTCTATACAAAAAAAGAGGCTTTTTTGAGCCTCTTTTTTAGTTTCTACCTTCAATTACCTTCAATTCCCCATCACCCAGTGTCTATCTTCTAAACTACTATTTGCGCTCCTCAAGCCGGACAGTGATATCCCTGGCATCGCCTTTGTGCCAGATCTTGAGAGCTACCTCTTCCCCTACCCGTTTGTCAGCAATGGCATTCCCAAGTGTATTTTCGGTATCGATTTTCTTGCCATCAATTTCGAGGATGATGTCATTTTCGACGAGCCCTGCTTTGTCAGCCGGTGAGCCAGGAATCACAGCAAGGTCTGTAATCCGCTCCCCGCGCAGGATAAGTGCCCCATGATCGACTTCGAGTCCATACTGCCCAGCTACTTCAGCATCAAGGATAATATAGCGTACGCCGATATACGGAGTGGAGAGTTTGCCGGTGGTTTTAACCTCCTCGACTATGCGCTTGATCGAGTTGACTGGGAGTGCAAAACCAATGTTCTCAGCTCCCTGAGCCACAGCTACATTGATCCCGATCACTCGACCCTCGATATCGAAGAGTGGCCCACCTGAGTTCCCAGGATTGATGGCTGCGTCGGTTTGAATGATATTTTGCAGTGTTTCGGTTTCACCAAACATTGAGCCAGCGGTAACACTGCGCCCCAAACCAGAAATAATCCCCCGTGAGACCGAGTTGGCAAATTCACCCAATGGGTTACCAATTGCAATCACCGTTTGTCCAGGTCGGAGTGTATCAGAGTCTCCAAGTTCGAGGAATGGAAGGCTATCCCCTTCAATCTTGAGCACTGCAATATCGTTATTGGGAGCGAGGGCGAGCACTTTGGCTGGATACTCTTTTTCATCTGAGAGAATCACGGTATAGTCAGCCGCCGTATCCGACACCACATGCTTATTGGTCACGACATAGCCATCGGCTGAAATAAGAAAGCCTGATCCGCTCCCTACTTGCTGTCGTTCAGTTTCAGCGCCATCACGACTATTGGGCTCTTGTGGTTCATTAAAAAATGGAAAACCGAAGCCAAACGGTGAACGAAAAACATTCCGATACTTGGGCACATCTTTGGAGATGACGATGCTCACCACTGCTTTGGTGCTTTTTTCTACCATGGTCACAATCTTCTCATCCTCAACTGGGAGCGGGAGATTCGCTCGTTTCTCGGCTTCCTTCATCTTTTTTTCCTCTTGGGCTGGAGTACTCATCCAATGAGGGAGCGCCCCACCTCGACTTGCGAGCCCACCCACAATTCCCGCAATCAAAGAAACCGCTACAATAAGAACCCACGGGGTACGCGGCGGTCGTGATTGAGCGGTTGGTAAAAGTGGGGCCGATGAGACACTATCGGTAGAGGCAACATCATCTGGACGCGAAGGAGTGAGCGGTGTATCCATAAGCATGAAGTGGGAGATAAGAAGTTAGAAGTAAGGGACCGAAAAACAAGAGGTGCTACAATTCGACTTTCCCAAGGCTAATAGAAGAAAAGTGGATCACTGTCGGGATTGGCACGCAATTTTTCTTCAAAGTCTTTCATGGACTGGGAACGAAACTCGATCCGGGCAAGTTCTCGATCGAAGTAATAATCCGAAAGCAAGACCCTCACCGGCTGTTCACGGATTTTCTCCATCAGCCAATCAGCAAAATTTTCTTTGCGCACAAAGATTTGACTCAAGTGAAACAAGCGCTCATTGTTCTCAATTTTAGTCTCCTTGACCAAAAGGATATGATACCCAAGACTACTTTCGATCATATCGGTTGGATCCCCAACTTTGGCCGTATCAACTGCACTCCGGAGTTCCGGTGCTAGCTCCTCGAGATGAAACCAGCCCAAGTCCCCACCATTGGCTTTAGTGCGGCCATCGGAATACTTTTCTACCACAGCATTGAAGTCTCCACTCCTTTTGAGTTCTTTAACTGCCAAATCAATTTTTTCTTTGGTCGCCTCATTGGTCACGCGTTCTTCAAATTTTTTCGAAAGCGCTTCCTCGTAGAGACTTGGGACTACCACCTTGGCTTCGAAGTCTCTGAGCGTCCAACCATAGAGGCGGGCAATCGTCATCTCTACCTTGTCAGCCGCTCCATACTCTTTGAGTCGCTTTTCTACGTCTTCCTGCGCCATCTGAGGAGTCACGACAATACCCTCTGCCTTAGCCAAGCGCTCAATCGTCGCGTCCTCGAGCATTTTATTGAGGAGGTCACGCTCACGAAGTTTGAGCCGCTGTTTACCCTCATCTGTCGAGAAATCCACGCGAATCCCCATTTGGCTGAAATCCTGTGATTCATAAAACCGCTTGATCGAAGCTACGTTTTCATTCAGTACTTTGGACTGAACAACAATCTGATTACCCGACATCACCACCGGAAAAGGCAGTCGCGTACCAACAAATCGGCCAAACCAGGTATTAGGAAAGCCATAGTACATGACGAAAAGAGCTGTAATGAGCACTACTACTAGACCAAGGATACCGAGCACCATGGTCCGAGGGTGGATACGCTGGGTAACGTTTGTTGATTCTCCTTCCATATTTGTTATTCAAAAAATTGATGCCACCATTTTTTATAATTGGGGAGCTCTGTCATCGATGTCTCTACTGGGGTAGTCGCTAAGGTATTGGTTGTTATGGCTGTTTCAAGACTTGGCACTTCGCGGAGAGCCACCACGGTTTCTTCTTGCCGCCGCATCCCAAGTTTTTTCTTGGCTTCCTGCTCTTGGAAATTAGGAGAAGCAAAGTACTCGATCCGCTGCGCCAAGGTTTCATTTTCTCGCCGGATTTTCTCAGCCTCAGCCGCTAGTCTGTCAATCTCGACTTGAATCTTGGCATTCCGAACATGCTCCTGATAACTCTGATATCCGATGAAAAGCGCTCCACCCATGAGTCCTACTGCTATGAGTCGCATGAGGGGCGTGCCAAGACGCATAACTCAAGAGTTAATACATGAAGAGCGGCGCCATCAAAAAGGCGATCATCGAGAGAGCCACCAGAGCCGAAATAATCACCCAGGCAAAGTAGATTTTTTTATGTCGTTGTCGGAAACTCATAGGGCTTGCAAGAAATAGTATACCACAGGTCTTTTTAATGACTCAAAGAATCAAAACCACCAGTTGACAGCCTCTTTCAAGCTGTTACAATTCCGCCAATCCTCAATGCCCTGGCATTCTGGAGAAACCCTTCGTTAACAACCCGTTCAGAAAAGAAAGTGACGGCTACCATGACAAAAACCATCGGCGGCATCGAGATGTCGCTTCCCATCATCCTCGGCGCTGGTGTCTGCAAGTACACGCCACAGCTCAGCGAATACCAAAGTCCCGATCTCACGATTGGCGCCAATGTCTTCGGTTCCATCTTGCTCGAGAAACGGCTTCCCAACAAACCGGATCCGCTCTTCTGGCCCAATGACTGGGGTGAATTCGAACACTTCGAGTTCGGCCTCAACTCCTTCGGTATGCCCGAAGACGGTATCGACAGATCACTCGAAGCGCTTGGGCTGGTCAATTTGGTCCGTCCTTGCATCATGAACGTAGCAGCCTTCAACACTGCAGACTACATCACACTCGTGGAGCAAGCTTGCCAATCGCCGCAAGTGGCTGGCGTCGAGCTCAATCTCGGCTGCCCCAATACCGGCAAGACCCCTTTCGCCTACGACTTCGGTGCAACTGGCGAGATCTTGCGGGGACTACTCGAACGATGGGGCAAGTTTCCATCAAAACCCATCTGGCTCAAACTCTCGCCTTACATCACAGACACCGAGCTCCGTACCCTGCAGATAGCACATCCAGAGATTGATTTCGCGGCCGTACTGACCGCACCGCCTGGATTCGCTACCACCATGATGAGACTCATCAAGCAGTTCACCTTCGTACGAGCCGTGGTCTGGAGCAACACTCTGCCCAATTGTCGCTACCTCCACCCAGAAACTGGACAACCAGTTACTGGTCCCTATGAGGGCCGAGCTGGACTCTCAGGTCCGATCCTCTGGGATATCTCACGCCGTTGCATCGAGGAAGCGCGTGAGGTATTGGATCCGATCGGTGGCCCCGATCTCATCCATGCCGGCGGTAATATCTCGGGTGAACGAGTAGCAACCGCACTCAGATTCGCCGATGCCGTGCAGTGCGTGTCTGGCCCCTTCTGGTACGGCGATGGCCCCCGCTTCTTTGCCAACCTCGGCGAGAACGAGGCACTCCAGTACGAGCTCATTCGTCTCGGCTACCTCAACTCCAACTGATTCCTCACCCCAACCGCTCGAAAGGAGCACTCCATGACCCACGTTGAAATCATGCGGGCAGGACGGTTCGTCTTGACCCGCCCCGACGACTGGCATCTTCACCTCCGTGATGGTGCCGCCATGCAGTCAGTGGTTGGCTTCAGTGCCGCTCAATTCGGCCGAGCCATCGTGATGCCAAACCTGAAGCCACCCGTCACCACGACAGCTCTCGCTCTCGCCTACCGGCAGCGCATCCTGGCTGCGCTGCCGGTCGGCGCTGCGTTCGAGCCGCTGATGACGCTCTACCTCACTGAGAACACGTCGCCTGAAGAGATCGTGCATGCACGGAATGCTGGTGTTGTGGCCCTCAAGTACTACCCGGCCGGCGCCACGACCAACAGCCAAGATGGTGTGACCGACATCCAGAAGGTCTATCCGGTACTCGAAGCCATGCAGCGCGAAGGCCTCGTTCTCTGCATCCACGGCGAAGTAACGAACCCTGCTGTCGATGTCTTTGATCGTGAGGCGCGCTTCATCGAAGATGTGCTCATTCCGCTGCGCCGCGACTTTCCTGAGCTCAAGCTTGTCCTCGAGCACATCACCACGGCTGAAGGTGCGGGATACGTGCTCGGCGCGAACGATCCCTTCATGGCCGCAACTGTGACACCACAGCACCTCTTGTACAGCCGAAATGCACTCTTCACCGGCGGACTGCAGCCGCATTTCTACTGCTTGCCCGTTCTGAAGAGTGAGCATCACCGACTGGCGTTGGTCCGCGCGGTCACCTCCGGAAGCGACCGATTCTTTCTCGGTACCGACTCAGCACCGCATGCCGCGCATCTCAAGGAGCATGCTGGGGGCCACGCTGGTTGTTTCACAGCTCCGGCGGCGCTCGAGCTCTATGCCGAGGCCTTCGAAGCAGCTGACGCTCTACATCAGCTGGAAGCGTTCGCAAGCTGGAACGGTCCGGACTTCTACGGCTTGCCGAGGAGTCAGGACATCGTGACGCTCAAGCGGGAGTCCTGGACTCTGCCCGAAACGCTGCCTTTTGGCGACGCCACGATCAAGCCGCTGCGTGGTGGTCAGACGCTCGAGTGGAAGCTCGTCAACTGACTTTGTTCCTCTCTGGTCCAACGAGACCCTCGTGCTCCCCTTGCTACTTGCGGGTGGGAGCGCTGTTTTTTTATGAATAAAGTGCAATGGATTCTTTCAAAACTTCTCTCTGTTCCTGTATAAAGTTTTCAACCACTACCTTTACTTCACTCGCGCTATGCGTCAGCATCAGTTCATTACGAAGCTCACGCGCACCCGGGAAGCCGACGATATAGGCCTGGAAGTGTTTTTTCAAAATTTCGAAACTTTTCTTACCCTGCCAAGTGGCTTCAAATAAATCAGTCAACATAATCGTCGCCTCCAATCGTTCGCGTACGGTCACTGTTTGTTTGGTCTCATCAAAAAGCCATGGATTACCAAATATTCCCCGACCAATCATTACTCCGTCACAACCAGTTTCCTCACATTTCAATCGTGCTTCGGCTACGCTTTTCACATCGCCATTCCCGAGGATGAGCGTCTCAGGACTATACTCGTCGCGCAAGGCCACTGCAGCTGCCATCCGTTCCCAATGGGCTGGCACGAGCGACATTTCTTTTTGGGTACGGAGATGAAGAGTCACAACTGCTGGTTTGGTGTCCAAAATTTTTGGGAGCCAGATTTCCAACTCATCTTTCTTGAAACCAATCCGTGTTTTCACTGACACTGGAATTGGTGTTTGGCCATCAGCTCTGACACCCTCCATGGCAGCCAAAATAATTTTCTGTGCCAATTCTGGATCCTTCATACAAGCCGACCCAGCCCCTTGTTTCATAATATTTTTAACCGGGCAACCCATATTGATATCGAGACCATCAAAACCAAGTTCCTTCACCAACTTAGCCGCTTCAAACATTTTTTCTGGGTGACCAGTAAAGAGCTGTGCTATGATCGGTCGTTCGTTCTCATCAAATTTGAGATCGCCAATAAGTGCTTCGCGCCCTATAGGATGACACAAGCCATCAGCTGCCACAAATTCCGTCCACAAAGCAGCTGGCTTACTGTAGCGCACGACAAACTGTCGGAAGGCATAGTCAGTCACTTCAGCCAAGGGAGCCAACACAAAGAAAGGCCTCTTGAGCCCTCCCCAAAACCCTAAAAATGGCTTGCTGGTGTCCGACATAGCCATAACAGCCTACCAGGATTGACAGAGACAATCAACTCTGATAACTTATAAATCAGACTAATTTGGTCCGATTTTATTTATACTGAGCTCGTCGAAGTATGAAAGTATCAAAAAAGGCTTATTATGGGCTCCGGGCAGTCCTCACCCTGGCGCAGGCTAAGGGTCCGCTCTCGATCCATGCAATAGCTGAGACCGAACACCTCCCCGAAGACTACCTCGAGAAGATTCTTCAGGCTCTCCGGCGCGGAAAAATTGTCGAGGCTAGGAAAGGCACGACCGGTGGCTATATTTTGGCGCGGCCGATTGAAACCATTAGTACCTGGGATATTCTCCAGGTGCTCGATGGTCCGATCAAAATGTTTACTCCACCTGTCAAAGGTGAGCTCCCCTGTCTCCAGGTCAGCCATTGTCAAACCAATCAAGTATGGCGAGTGCTCGAAGAAAAAATTGAACAAACCCTTTCTCATATTACGCTCGATACGATTCTTCATTCATCAACGAAATAATATGATCTCGCTCAAACACCTCACTGTCTCTATTGAAGGAAAAACTATTCTTCCTGATTTTTCGTTTGATTTTGAATCAGGAAAGGCCTATGTCCTCATGGGTCCCAATGGGAGTGGGAAATCAACTCTCGCAAGTGTGATCATGGGTCATCCGAAATACACTGTTGGCCGCTCAAGCAAAATTCTTCTCGAGAAAAAAAATCTTAAGAACCTCACTCCTGATGAGCGAGCCAAGCTTGGAATTTTTCTTTCTTTCCAAACCCCGATGGAACTTCCTGGGGTAACCGTCTTTGAGCTCCTCCGCCTCGCGCTCGAGAAAAAATATGCTCCAGTCGAGCTCCACAAACTCGTCCAGACCTACGCCAAGGAACTTCACATCAAAGATGAGCTCCTCAAGCGTTCCCTCAACCTCGGCTTCTCCGGTGGCGAGAAGAAAAAGCTCGAAGCCCTCCAAGCAGTGCTCCTCGCTCCCCGCTTTGCACTCTTCGACGAAATCGATACTGGTGTTGATGTCGATGCCCTGAAAACTATTGCCAAGTTTCTGAAAAAATATCTCCCGGAGGAAACTACCCTCGTCTTTATCACCCACTCCACTCGTTTGGTGAAGTATGTAAAGCCCGACTATGTTTTGGTATTGCGAGATGGAAAGCTCGTCAAACAAGGCTCCACTGCCCTAGCCAAACAAGTAGAGGAGAAGGGCTTCGATCAATTTGCGCAATAGAATCATGAATCAAGCTTCCATCAAAAAAGATCTCGATTTCGACTACAAGTACGGCTTTGCCATGCCCGAACGCTCCGTCCACAAGACCGACGTGGGTTTGAATGCCAATGTGGTCGAGGAAATCTCACGAGTCAAAAAGGAACCCCGCTGGATGCGAGATTTCCGGCTCAAGAGTTACGCTATTTTCAAAGACAAGCCCATGCCTACCTGGGGAGCCGATCTCTCCAAAATTGATTTTGACCATATCACGTACTATCTCAAGGCTACAGAAGGACAGTCTGATGCCTGGGACAAACTCCCTAAGGAGATCAAAGAGACCTACGACAAAATTGGAGTGCCAGAAGCTGAGAAAAAATTCCTGGCTGGTGTTTCGGCACAGTATGAGTCCGAAGTGGTGTACGAAAGCTTTGACGCAGCGCTCAAAAAACAAGGAGTGATTTTCTGTGATATGGATACTGCTGTCAAAAAATATCCCAAGCTCGTCAAGGAATACTTTGGCAAACTCATTCCACCTCATGACAATAAATTTGCCGCACTCAACTCTGCTGCCTGGTCAGGTGGCTCATTTGTCTATGTCCCCAAAGGCGTCAAAGTCGATCTCCCCCTCCAAGCCTACTTCCGAATCAATGCCGAAGCCTTTGGTCAGTTTGAGCGTACTCTCATCATCGCCGATGAGGGAAGTTCGGTTCACTATGTCGAGGGCTGCACTGCTCCCATCTATCGCACTAGTTCGCTCCACTCAGCGGTGGTCGAAATCTTTGTGAAGAAAAATGCTCGCGTCCGCTATACCACGGTCCAAAACTGGAGCAAAAATATTTACAATCTCGTCACCAAACGTGCCCGGGCCGAAGAAAACGCTCTCATGGAGTGGATCGATTGTAATATCGGCTCCGGTGTCACGATGAAATACCCAGCGGTGTACCTCGCTGGTCGCGGTGCTCGAGGCGAGGTGCTCTCGATCGCCTATGCTGGTAAGGGCCAACACCAAGACGCTGGCGCCAAAATGGTCCATATGGCTCCTAATACCACTTCACGGGTCATTTCCAAATCTATCTCCAAAGATGGTGGCCGCACTTCCTATCGTGGACTGGTGCATATCGCAAGCGGTGCCACGGGCGCCAAGGCTTCAGTTGTCTGTGATGCATTGCTCCTGGATCATGAGTCACGTTCGGATACCTACCCCACCATGCGCATCAAAGAACAGTCCGCTACCATCGAACACGAGGCGACGGTCGAGAAGATCGGCGAAGAGAAACTCTTCTATCTCACTTCACGTGGGATTAAGCGAGAAGATGCCGAGGGCATGCTCGTCAATGGTTTCATCGATCCCGTAGTCAAAGAAATTCCACTCGAGTATTCAATTGAACTCAACCGTCTCATCAACCTCGAAATGCAAGGATCCGTAGGCTAACTCTATGCACTTCCTCGATATTTCTCATAACCAAAAAAATATCTATCGCCTCAAAGAAGGCGAGCAGCGTGTTTTCTTTGCTCTCAATCGTAGTGGGGAGATCACCATTGAGCTTGCAGGCGTTGGAGCGACAGCTCATATCTTTGCTTTCTTTACCGGTCACGACCGAGTAAACTATTCGCTCAATCTCGTTCAGAAACACCTCGCTCCCCACACTACCTCGAACGCTCTTGTCAAAGCAGTTCTCGATGACACGGCTCAGTTTCACTACGATGGTACGATTCGGATTGAAAAACAGGCGGTAGGGTCCAAGGCCTCCCAAGAAAGCCGCAGCCTTCTCCTCTCAGGAGAGGCCGCAGCTCACACCAAGCCAGCACTTGAAATCCTCGCTGATGATGTAGAATGTCGGCATGCTGCTACTGTCAGTCCGCTCGATGAAGCCATGCTGTTCTATGCCAAAAGTCGCGGGCTCGGAGACAAAGAAGCGAGAGCATTGCTCGTCCAAGGATTTTTGGGTGAAGCTATCGAAAAAATCTATGCCCTCGGTGTAAAAGCGGAAATGATTCCTCGTCTTTAGTTAATCTATGCTTAACCCTGAAACAATCAAAAACGATTTTCCGATTTTCCAACATCAGCCTGACCTGGTGTATTTAGATTCGGCTGCTACCGCCCAGAAGCCTCAAATCGTACTCGAAGCCATGCGTACATACTACGAGGAATACACAGCCAATGTCGCCCGTGGTCTCTACCCTATGGCTGAAATGGCTACACTCGCTGTATCACAAGCCCGTGAACGAGTAGCTGATTTCATCGAGAGTGAGATTGAAAGTACGATCTTCGTCGCTAGTGCTACACATGGCATCAACCTCGTCGCTTCGGGCCTGCGGGAGCATATCACAAAAGAGAACAATATCGTGGTCACCGCCGTCGAACATCATTCCAATTTCCTCCCCTGGAAAGAGCTCGCCAAGAAAACTGACGCTGAGTTTCGTGTAGCAGAACCTCTCACAGACGGCCGATTGACTGAGGAAAGCATCCTGCAGCATATCGATGCCCAGACGAGAATCCTCTCCTTTACAGCCGTCTCCAATGTCTTGGGAGTGATCAATCCGGTTAAGCAAATCATCCAAGCTGTGCGAGCCAAAAATCCACACATCCTCATCCTCATTGACGCCTGCCAAGCGGTCGGTCATATCCCCGTTTCAGTAGCCGATTGGGACGTTGACTACCTGGTCTTCTCTGGTCACAAAGTGTTTGGCCCAACCGGTATCGGGGTACTCGCTGGTAAGCGGCGAAGTCTCGAGCTCCTCGGTCCAGTCAATGTTGGTGGTGGGACCGTCCTCGATCCCCTCTCTTCGCCCACTGAATACAAGCAGCTCCCCGACTCACTCGAAGGTGGCACGCCCAATATCGCTGGGATCATTGGCTTAGGTGCAGCTATTGGTTACGTGAAAGCACTGGGGCTGACCGCTCTTCATGAGCATGAGCAAACCCTGATAGCCCTTGCCGAGCAACGTTTACATAAAACCTTTGGTGACCGAGTTCATATCGTTGGTCCAACCAATTCGACGGGGCGAGCAGACATTCTCTCATTTACCATCGATGGCATTCACCCCCATGATCTTGCTCAACTCCTGGGCGAAGATAATATTTGCATCCGAGCTGGCGAACACTGTGCCCGACCACTCCACCGTTCACTGAATATCAATGCCTCAGCTCGCCTCTCCGTCTCCATCTACAATACCGAGGAAGATATTGAAAAGTTAATTCATGGTATTAAACGAGCTCTAGGTGTTTTTTCAGTATAATTTTTGACATTTGAAATTTGGATTTTGAAATTATTCATATGTCTCTCTATCACGACCTCATCCTCGATCACTACCGTAACCCCAGAAACCATGGGGGCCTGACCAAAGCTACCCATCAGGGCGATGCCAAAAACCCTACTTGTGGCGATTCGATCCACATGGACATCTTGGTCGAGAATGATACAATTGTGAATGTAGGTTTTACGGGGGCCGGCTGTGCCATTTCCCAGGCCAGCGCCTCACTCCTCACTGAGTCGGTCAAAGGGAAATCAGTCAAAGAAGCCCTCGCTTTGGTACCCGGAGATGTTTTGAAGCTCCTCGGCGTTGCCCTCTCCCCTAATCGACTCAAGTGCGGTCTTCTCTCCCTCGAAACCCTTAAACAAGCGTTAATCAATAAATAAGCCTATGTCTCAATGGAAAGATGAAAGTAAGCCAGCTGGTCCAGTAACTCTCAAGAACGGTTGGACCGTCGAGGTTGACCACGTTGCCTGCATCGGCTCAGCCCCTTGCACGGCTATGGCTCCCAACACCTTTGCGCTCGAAGAAAATGGTAAAGCTTCCATCCTCGCTACCGTCGATCAAGATGACAAAGACACTATCCTCAATGCCGCTCGTGCCTGTCCCGTCGCTGCTATCCGCATCAAAGACGAAACCGGCAAACAGATTTTCCCAGAATAATCAATCAAAACAAAAGCTTTCTTCGAATGGGTGCTAATCAATTGAAGGAAGTTTTTGTTTACTCATGATGCCCAAGTCAACTCTCAAAACTCAAGTCATGGAAAAGCTCGAGCTCGTACTCGATCCGGAGCTTGGCGTCTCAATCGTCGCTTTGGGCCTCATTTATGACGTACATGTTACCAAGGACGGCATCTGTAAGATCAGCATGACCCTCACCACTGTCGGCTGTCCTCTCTTTGGTCAGATCCAAAAGGAGATCGAGGATAGGGTGATGGAAATCGAGGCGATTGAGGATGTGGAAGTTAAACTCACGTTTGATCCCCCGTGGGATACTTCCAAAATGTCCGAAGAAGCAAAAATTCAGCTCGGCCTTGATTAAAAAACTCCCTCTCGGGAGTTTTATTATTGATAACCCTCAATGAGTTGCTTGAGTTTTGCTTCGTCCAAACTTCTCGCATAAAGTGATTCATCCCCTTCTCGGACGAGTGTTTCATAACTCGGCCGACCAGTTTCCTGGTAGACGACACCGAGCGCCAGTCGTGAGTAGTCGAGAGCGATTTCAAACGCCTTGGCCTTATTGGTCCGATCATGATTGGCCGCATCGAGATAATAGGTATTAGCCTTGAACCATTGATAGGTATTCTGTTTGTTAAATACGACACAGGGTTGGAAGAGGTCAACGAGAGCATAGCCTTTATGCTCTATGGCTTGCTTCACGATTTCCTTGGCCTGCATAATGTCCCCCGCAAAAGCTCGCGCTACAAAGGTTGCACCACACGAGAGCGCTACGGCTAGTGGATTGAAGGGCTCGAGCACCACACCCCCGACCTGCACCGGCGTTTGCATGCCTTTTTCGCTCGTCGGTGAAGCTTGACCCTTGGTCAAACCATAGACCATATTATTGTGGACGATATTGGTGATATCTGGATTGCGACGAATAGTATGCAGGAAATGATTCCCTCCCTCGCCATAGGTATCGCCGTCACCAGACTCGACGAGAACAGTAAGCTTTGGATTAGTAATTTTGATCGCTGTCGCTGGAGGCAAGGCTCGACCATGGAGACCATTGAAGTAGTGTACACGCAAGTAGTGTGGGGCTTTGGCGGCTTGACCTATCCCAGAGCAAATCACAGCTTCGGTTGGTGGGATATCAAGTTCTGAAAGAGCCATCTTCATGATATTGAGGATAGGAAAATTGCCACACCCGGGGCACCAGGCGATATCAGTCTTATGCGGCATGTCGTACAATTTTTTGTCGATCATATACAACAACTTTTAGTGTAGAGCTTGCAGTTTCTTGACTATATCTTCTACCGCAAACGGGTTGCCATCATATTGTAAAATTCGTTCTTTGACGGTCACGCCATACTCTTGCTCGAGGAGATTGGCAAATTGGCCCGTAGCATTGTTTTCAATCACCACAATGTCTTTGGTTTTGGAAAAAAGTTTTTTACCTGCAGGTGACAGCGGATACACTTGAGCGAAATGTATCTGCGCGAGAGTTGGATCATGCAATATATCCAACGCTTCTTCAACTACACCCAGGTTCGATCCCCAGGTAACGATCAGGGTCTTGGCTTTCTTAAGATTACCTATCACCGTCGGCGGGAGAGCCACCTCGTGCAACCCATCGAGTTTTCGTAAGCGTTTCCCATGCTGCTCGAGACGGACAACATGACTCTCCGTGATATGAGCCTCGGTATCATGCTCATCACTGTCCACTCCCACAAGACCAGCGCCATAGCCTGGAATCCCTCGTGGAGAAACTCCATCTTTAGTCACCACGTAGCGCTTATAGTCAGCTTTGGTTTCAATAACGTAATGAGTAACAGGAAGAGTAGCGAGGGCTTCTTTGACTACTGTACTCACACTATCGAGAAGATACTGATCGGTCAGCACCATAACTGGCACTTGAAAACGATCAGCGACTTCAAAGGCCCGCTGCATTACCTGGTAACTTTCCTCGAGGGAGCCTGGTGCAAATATCGCTCGTGGAAATTCTCCGTGCCCGGCATAGAGGGCGAGATTGAGATCAGCTTGTTCGGTACGCGTCGGTAGTCCCGTAGCTGGTCCGGGACGCATCCCAATATGCACTACAATCGGGGTTTCGATTATCCCAGCGAGACTAACTCCCTCGGTCATGAGGGCAAAACCGCCACCCGACGTCGTCACTACTGCTCGCGCTCCAGCATACCAAGCACCTAATCCTTGATTGATCGCCGCGATCTCATCCTCAGCCTGATCCACCACTACCCCAAACTCCTTTCCCTCTTTGGCGAGAAAGGTCAGGAGTCCGGTCCCAGGCGACATCGGGTAGGAAGAAATATAATTACAACCAGCAGCGAGCGTTCCGAGACCAACCGCATCAATACCCTCCATAAGAAGCTCGTGCTCATTTTCTTTTTTCCTCGGCACAGTAATCTCTATACCCTCGACGAACGCAATATGCCGACCATGCGTATACCCTTTCTTGGCTGCCTCAATATTCTTAGCCACTATTTCTTCACCCTTGCGTGCAAAATGCGTCTTGAGGTAGTCGTGGAATACAGCCTCATCAGCCTGGAGCATGCCCAACACTACTCCCACCGCCACCGTACTGGTATAAATCGGGTGGCCGAGTTCATTGGCAAACTTGGTAAAAGGAATATCGACGACACTACACTCCGTGTCACACACCTTGGACTTCTCACCCACGATCACCGTGCTTTTGGTAATTCGATGTTCGAGATGCGGAACGACATCTTTGTCGAGCGCAAAGAGGAGATCGATACGTTTCACAAATGCACGACGTTTTTTTGAAGTCAGACGAATTTCGGTTGAATTACTCCCACCACGAATACGCGACATGTACTCCTTGGAAGCAAAGACAAAATAACCCTCTTTTTTGAGGACTTGTACGAGAAGCGTCTCGACGGTCTGCACCCCTTGCCCCGCCGCTCCTCCCAAGACGATAGATACATCTCCCGAAAATCGATGCATGTTTTTGTTCTCTTTTGATTTTGTATATTCAGTATACTCCTTTTCCCTCACTCAGAAACAACTACCCTTCCAATTCCTTCTTCACCACCGCAAACTCGTTCTCGACTTCTTTGAGACGAGCTTTACTTGCCTTAAGAAGGACTACCCCCTCCTTTACCTTTTCGAGCGCCTTCTCGACATCGATTGCCTCTTGGTTTTCAAACCAGTCTGTAATAGCCTCGAGTTGCTTCAGCGATTCCCCCAAGCTGGGTTCTTTTTCCTTTGACATAGACAGCTTATTTATCAATCACTTTCTTTACTTCTCCCTCTATTCTACCAGATCCAAGTTCGATATTGATATACTCTCCTACCTCTACTTCTCGTGCCTCATGAAGGAGCTTTCCTCCACTCCGGACCAAGCTATATCCCAACCGCAGTACTCGAACCGGGTTATATTGCTCTACTTTTTCAGTAGTAGTATCAAGTATTTGATGAGTTCGACCAAGTGCTCCTTCAAATTGAAGTTTCCAGGCTGGAAAATACTGTTCAAGTTTCTCTTGCAGACTCCGAAAAGAGCCCGAAAAGAGCAGAAGTTTTTCCTGAAAACGTCTCCGAATATTTTCAACCCGCTCAAGAATGGTTACTAACCCCTCACGCAAAAGCTGTTCCTGATCTTCAATTCGGTATTCTAAATCCCTCGCAAGTTTTTCCATTGTCGTTTTCAGAAAAAGTTCTTCTCGATCGATTCGTTCTCTTGCCTCATCCCAACCAAGTGATAATTCCTTGGCCGTCGCGGTCGGAGTCGACACCATTTTGTCGGCTGCCAAGGCTACGAGCGACACATCGCGTTCATGACCAATCCCAGCAAGCACTGGGATGGTAGAATTACGCACAGCCATAACCAAGGACTCAGTATTGAAAGCCTGCAAACTCTCGAGACTACCGCCACCACGAATAATCACCAGCACATCATAGCGCTCAGGGTTCCGATTAAAAAATTCTACCGCTTTGATGATGTCAAACACCGCTCGTTTCCCCTCCACGAGCGTAGGGTAGAGATGTACCTGGAAGCCTACCCGACTGAGATTCATAGTAAAGTCCCCAATAGCCGCACCCTCCTGAGAAGTAATAAGCGCAATCCGTTCCGGGAGCCCCGGAAGTGAACGTTTATTTTCTAGCGCAAAAATACCAGCCCCCTCAAGCTTTCTAAAGAGCGCATCGTAGGCTTTCTTGAGCGCACCCTCACCAGCGTATTCGAGAGATCCGACCCGAAGGCTCAGTCGCCCTGAGGGTTTGTAAATATCAGGTGAGCCTTCGACAATGACTTCATCACCGACAGTTAATTTGATCCCCGCTACGTCGTACTGGTAACGGAACATGAGGCAATTCAAAACACTGTCATCACCGCTATCTTTGAGAGAAAAGTAAATTACTCGCTCCCGTATATCGACACTCGTCACCTCGCCCTTAATGCGCGCCGCCATGCCCGAAAGCTCGAGATTGAGTCCATCAAGAAATTGAGAAACAGTGAGGGTGTCGGATATCGGGTATTCAATACTTGCTACTTGGGAATGAGAAACCTCCTGCAGTGGTATGTTCTTTGTATCCTGTATCTTACCACTTGTTTCTTGTTCCCGATCACTGAGATACGGTGCTACAAGATTCAAAATCTGCTTCCCATAACGGCGAAATTTGGCTTCTTTAATGCCTTTGAGGGCACAGAGATCATCTCTATTTTTTGGAAGAGCCAGAGCAATCGCTTCGAGTGTCGCATTAGGAAGGATACGGTAGCCTGGTAAGCCTTCAGTCCGAGCTTGCTCATCACGCCATGATCGTAGTGCCGTGAGAAGAGGTATATCATTCATATATTTGAGTGTATCTTGTTTCGACGTTGATACCACAACCAGAGGAGGACTATCGTAACCAAAGCTCCGAGGGCATCGAACATCACATCCGTAAAACGAGCTCCGCGGCCGAAGACGAAAAACTGATGCAGTTCATCGAGCACGCCATAGGTAATACAGAACACTAGCGCCGCTGAAAGAAGCTCTCGTTTGGATGTCGCTTGATACACTGAGCGGAGAAAGCCAAAAGCAAGAAACATGAGGAGAGCATACTCAAAGATATGAGCCGACTTACGCTCTACCACATACCAGAGCGGTGGTTCCCACTCAATCCCCGTCCCTGGCTGATGCGAAAGACCAAAAATCACTCCCATCCATAGGATGAGCGCACCTCCCCAGAGTATGCTTGGCGATACCTGTTTCACACCCTTCACTTATTTATCCATCCGTCCGCGCCATTCCTTGAGGAGTGCGAAGAAAGCATAAAATGGAAGCCACAACCACACGGTTGCCTTGAGAAATTTATCAAGGCTGGAGTTAAGATTCATAGACGGCTAGAAGTTTTTATGTTTACGCCTGACTAATTTCATATACTACATCTTTCTTCTCAACTACCATCCGCCAGCCTTCTTTCTCAGCCAATGTTTTCAGGTTTTGGTTTGGGTTAAAAGCGATCGGATGGGTCACCAGACGGAGAAAACTCCCATCTGACTCCGTATCCCCGACACCATAAGAATCATCGAGCGAAAGACCATGCTCATAGACATACTGTTTCACGACTTCAGCCTTATTGAGCGATGGCTCAAACTCTGCTTTACCAGTATACACCCCTGCTTCATCGAGCTCGTAGACACTCCCAAAGACATGATCAAAGTGAAGATAGTGCCGATTGTACTCCTCAACAATCTCCTGTGGCGAGCCAGACACGGCCAAAAAATGATATTTTTCTGATCGTAGTTTCTGAATCAAATCTTCAGCAAAAATGTAGGTACGCTTGGCTTGGAAAGGTATCACGATCTTGGCCGCTTGCTTCACCTGCTCCTCGGTCACTCCTCGGATATGCTTAGAGTAAAGCTCAACGAGTGCCTTGCGGTAATCCTCGTATGTCCCCTCATGCTCGAGCCAATTGGTGTACACTTCGGTCAATGTACGTCGGGCTTCGCTTGGGAAAATTTTCATCCAGGCCAATTCATTGATGAGTTCAAAGTGAAGATTCTTCCGAAAAATCGTCCCATCGATATCAAACACCGCAATTTTTTTCTGTTCTTTCATAGCATGTAATCAACTATTATCTTTTCGAATTTCCTACCACTGCTTCCTTGCCTCCTTCACTTACTTCTCCATTGTACTGGACAGGTGGTACAAGGCAATACCAGCGGCTACCGCCACATTGAGCGAGTTTTTTGCCCCCCGCATGGGGAGTTCAATTACCTGATCACAGAGAGCTAGGGTTTTAGGTGCCACCCCCTCAACTTCATTACCTACGACAAGTGCTATCAGTTTGTTCTTCGGCGCTCTCCAGACCCGGTAGTCAACACTACCCTCACTCTGCTCGAGTGCGACAATCATATAACCAGCCTGTCTGAGGCGCTTCAGGAGCGAAGGCAAGGTCTTTACTTGTTTCCAAGCCATAGTTTGCTCGGCCCCAAGTGCTGTTTTCTTGAGCGTCTTCTCGGCATCGGTCAAATACAGGTCTTTTTTGCTTGGTTGTGGTGTAATGCCGACAAGGTAGAGTTCGTCCACTCCCGCTCCGTCGGCCGTCCGAAACAAAGCGCCAACATTGTGAGCACTCCGGATATTATCAAGAATCAATATGAAAGGCATATAGACAGAAAAAGAATAGTGGGCGCGGATTGAAGGCGAGCGGGCATGGTTTCCGAGTGTTTCGAGGAAGAGCGAGCCTTCATTCCAGCTAATGGCTCGCTGGGACATTAGCGGTAGCTCACTATTCTTTTCTCTGGAAACTACGGGAACTGTTCGAATAACTCCTTCCCCTTCTCCCATACGGCCGGGTAATCCTTTTTCACCTTGAGCCAGTACCACCACTCCCCGCCCCAAAGATAGATGTCTTGGAAGCCGACCCGCCGAGCATAAGTCACATGTTCTTCAAGGAGATTCTCATTCATGCTGATGAATTGCTCCTCAAGCGAGACATTTCCTACCCAGCCACTAGCCCAGGGCTCAGCCTGGAGTTCAATCACCATAAAATTTGTTTGCGGAGTAAATAAGCGGACCAACAATTCCTTGGCCCGGAAAAAATTCGGGCCGATAGGATACGTCACATAGCCCCAGCCACCTTTATAAATCGTGCGATACATGGTGGTACCAAAGATATCGCCCCGCTTGGCAGCTCTCGTCCAGATCGAAAGCTCACCACTATCTGTCACCAGCACTGGCCGTTTCACATCGTGATCCAACGCTTTCACCAAAGCTATTTCTTCCTCCAGAAACTTCACATCGAGTGGTGGACACTCGCCAAAGAAAACAAGGAAAGGTTCATTCTCTACCTGCCAAGTTGTGATCACCTGCCTATCCTTGTAACGATTGACGGTTTCTGTCACAAACTTTCGAAGGGCCTGTTGCCGTTCGGTATCACTTTTTTCTTTGGCCCAACTCGGAATATGACACTCCGGCCAACGCGGCACCCGCTGCCCGATAGAGAGAATTACGGTAGCTCCAGCCTTCTCTGCCTCAGTCAATTGCCAGTCGATATCGGTATAATCCGTTTTCTCTGGCTCAGACTCAACCAAATCCCAGTAAACCGGGATTCGAAGTTTCTTGACCCCCACATCATGGAGGAGCGCTCGGTAGGTCTCTCGCCAATCCAGCCCAAGATCAGTCGCGTACCGTGAAGAGAATGTCATACCGAGATGTACATCCTCACGAGGCGATGGCCCAGGTAAATTGAAATAGACAAAAAGAGCTCCAGTCAGAGTAAGGGCTGACAGCAGTGTTATTCCAATCACCTTTAAAACTCCTTTCCACATAGAGAGCGACTACAGAAAAAGAAAATCAACACCCGAATGTACCGCGAGCCACATGCCGAACCCAATAAGCGCTACCGCTAACACCTTCTGCGCCCAATCCCAAAAATAAAGCTTCTCTTCAAAAATATGTGGGAAGTAGAGCGAGAGGGGTAAGGCAAGTACCAATACAAAAGCGTACTGTACGCCATTGAGGGCTTGAATAAAAGTGATCGGACCGAGGTAGGCAGCATAGGTGAGGAGAAACGTCGCAATAGCTCCAAAGATTTTGTTGAGTATAAAGAGTGATCCCGTAATAAAATTGTCTTTACTGACCACAGTCATAGCATGTGTACTCGTCAATATGGCTGTACGGTATTCGGGGATAAGGAACAATGAAAGCCCACCTAAGACAAAACCGAGGCGCGACCAGACGAGGCCATTGATAAAATCAGCATTGCGATAGCCAGTTTTGAGGAAAATCAGGGAAAGCGCCATGAGTGCCCCGGCCAAAAGCGTCGATTTCATCAGAGCATCATTGGGCTTCAGAGGCAAATCAAAGGCGATAAGAAAAGCCCCTCCCAAAATAAGAAACAGGGAGAGGAAATGATTAGGCGAAAAGGAAACGTTAGCTGCTGGTCCAAAGGCGAGCGAGGCTACACCAGCAATCACAGCGATCGTGATACCTACGAGTGGGGCTACCCGAGAGATTTCACTGCGCTTCACGGCATTGTAAAAAGCTACCAACCCATAAAGAAACAGTACTCCTGAGATAACAAATACAACAATCGTTTGCCAGGGTATCCACTGTACCCCAAACGGCACAAACACAATCGCAAATAATGACAGAATGGCGACGAAAAAGGCGTATACGCATGGTTCTTTGATACGATCAGAAAGGAGAAATTTATCAAAGATGGAAGTGACGGCATTGAAGAAATAACCCGCCAAAGTATAGAGGAGCCAACCCATAAAAGAGAGCATCGAGATTACCTCTGTAGTATACCACTCACTCTCTGGTCCCAGATAATAGTTTAAATAACAAAAAAGCTGACTCGACTAGAATCAGCTTTTTTCTATTTGATAACCACTATTATTTCTGAGCGATTTCACGGTAATAGAAATTCACGTCAGCAATCCATTTCCGCACGCTTTCATCGCTATGACCAGCGCAGGTACTCCCACATTTCCAGACAATCATCCGGGCTGGCTCAGCACTTTCGCGTACGTCGCGGAGCTTAGCGAGTCGGTCACCGATGGTTTTGACAGCTTCAGCTGGTGTATCCCAACAGCCGTAACCATCCGGGGTGAAGCCGCGAGTTCCAACTCCTCGATACCCCCAGAAGTTAAAGCACTCCTCGCCATTGAGTTTGGGAGTACGCTTCCCCCAGTTAGACTCTTTCTTTCCGATCCCAACAATGAGCCCAGCAATTTCTCGATCGTAACGAGCGATCGGCTCAGCCATCACGGCGATAGGGAACCCCTCCGTTAATGACTGGATTTCTTGCATTAGTTCCTCGTCACCACTGGTGAACTCATCTTTCATAGGACCAAGTGCTTCACTTCCCTTCCCGGGTTTAAGCCGATCAGTACATTCAATCACCTCACTTTTGACCTGACTACGTTCACGGGAAAGAAAAAAGCCAAGCTCTTGTTCCCAGGCGCACAACTGAGTCGTCTGCTGACCGAGGGAAAGCTCCGTTTCAAACGCCTCAAAAGAGAAGCCTGCATCAGATAAAGACTGCTTAATCCCCTCTTCCTTGGCTAATGACATAGACGGAGCAAGGCCCAAAACAACCACTATCAAGCCAAGCAAGGCTAAGGAACCTCCTCTTTTGATTGAGGAAAATCCCAAGGAGAAAAAGCCTTCGGTGGCCAGAGCAGCCTTCAAAGTGGGGGTGACTACAGATTGGTTGAAATGAGAATGTGGCATAAGAGACACAAACCCAATCCTACCAAAAAATCACCCTTCCGTCAAGAATTTTTAGCCATTTTTTACTTAAATTTAGCTTAAATAAAGCTTTTTTTAAGAATTTATAAAAATAATATTATACAATAAAATTATACTTTTTACAATATAAAGCTCCTCGGATAGTGAGGAGCCTCGAGACTGTAAGTTCTTACCTCGGATACTCTACCAAGCCTGGAAACTCTGATACACCCCTTCTATTTCCCGGGTCAACTCAGCCGGAACCTGCTTGAAACCATTATCAAAGGCTTCGAGAGGGACTTGGTAAAAATAGTACCTGGCATTGTCACCAAGGTAGTTCACCGTACCAATCGATGAAAGCGTAGATTCGGGATCAGAGAGGGAGGAGCAGGTATCGACCGTACGCGAATCCTCGGCCGTCAGAGTAGTCGTCTCCCCACGCCCCGTAGCCTCTTTAGTCCTCTGGAGAAGAGCAGCATTAGCTGAGCTCGTACAGCGTTTACGCTCTTGTTGGATATAGTCTTTAGAAACAACTCGAACCCCTACAAGCATCACCCCTTCTTTCAAATCCTTGGGAGCTTCGAGATTACCTTGAAATTTTTCCACTGGGAGGCTAACACTAAAGATTTCTTATCCATAATCAGGCACTTCCGTCTGAAGTATTCGATACCCCTCCCAGCTCACTGGAAGATCCAAGGAAAAACGCTCCCCTTGATTGATGTAACGCCCAGCTTGAGGCGCTGGTGGAGTAGCCTTATTTGAAAGTTGATGCCCCGAGTGATGGGTGCCATAATCGTAACCGTGCGGATACTGGAGTAGGTAGTAGGCAAAACAAGCAAGCGTAACAAGTCCGATAATAACTGGACCTATGCGCTTCCAACTCACACTGATCTCAAACATAAGACTTGGTGGTAATTTAAAAAAATTAAGGAGTTTTAGAGTCAGTCTACTGACTGGCCGGATTCATCACCAATCCCTCGTCCTTAGGGTCTTCTTGTAGTTCTCGAAAATACATATCAACATCAGCAATCCATTTGCGCACACTCTCCCGGCTATGCCCATCGCAACTGTAGCCACATTTCCAGATAATCATCTTGGCCGGCGTATCGAGCTTACCTGAATTCACCAATGTCTCAATTCGTTTGGCAACTGTATCCACCGCGTCTTTGCGACTATTGAAACATGTGTGGCCCCCAGTACCCATGAGACGTCGTAATCCTCGGTACCCCCAATAGTTAAAACAGTCCTGTCCATCGAGAACTGGTACCCGCTTCCCCCAGTTGGACTCTTTCTTGGCAATACCGACGAGAAAGGCAGCTACCACCCGATCCTTTTCGAGAATATAGGGAAGCATGTCTTCGATCGGATACCCCGCGACCAACTCTCTGATTTGAGCTCCATACTCTTCCTTTTCAGCCTCACTAAAGAACTGGAGGAAAATATCATTCTCCGGGTTATACTTCTGACTTTCTCCCCCTAACTCTCGGGTCAACACCTCATGCGGGAGTGATTCAGCAGTTGCCTCAATTGGCATCGCTTCGACTGAAGTATCTGTAAAGCCATGCAAAAGTGACATGGCCACCATGCCAAAACTCACTCCTCCGATAAGCGAGGCATACAGTGCCTTTTTGGGTGAAATACCTTCAAAATCAGGTAACCATCGCCCCACTTTACGGAGCAAACGACGACTGATCACCTGAATACGACGCAAAAAGAGCACTTGGGCTATCCGCCATGTGCGGTACGAAAACCCTCGACGTTCCCGCTCTTTGAGGAGCACTGCATCAAGCTGACGACGTGCTCGCAGCATGGGCGGAGTAACGATTGATCGCTGAGAAAATACTGGTTGTGCTGGAGCTAGTCCCAGCAAACCACCCCGAAACACACCATCAAGCGCTGGCCGGGGACGAGTAGGTTTCGGTATATGATCTGAAACACGCGTATTCATGTTGGTTTTGAGAGAGCGTAAGCGAAAAGAAACCAGGCAAGGCCCACACCCTTTCCTCTATTGTACCACAAGCGGCTGACGGGATTGACGCACCAAAAGAAGTACTCCCCACAAGACCATCACGGTCGAAAAAGCTTGGCCAACAGTCAGCCCCAAAGCACTCACGAGCTCGGTCTCTCGGAAAAACTCGAGATAAAAACGAATAGCTCCATACCCAACGAGGAAGAGAGCGGTAATATTGCCTGGTCTCGCCTTGAGTCGATTGACAAGTACCAGGAAAAAGAAAAGAATCACTCCCTCGCCAAGAGCTTCGTAGAGTACCACCGGGTGACGCAATATTCCCTCTCCCATGACCAGATACATGCCCCACCAAGCTTCGGTCGGTCGGCCAATAATTTCATGATTGAGGAAATTGCCTATCCGGCCAAAGAAAAGACCAATCGGCACTGCCTGAACCAACCCATCAGCGATCCCCCAAAAGCTCCGATTGGCTTCACGGGCAAAGCGCCAGAGGCCAATCATTCCACCGATCAGTCCACCATGAAAGCTTAGGCCCCGAATACCGACCCATTCACCAAGGGTAAAATCATAGGGCGAAATAATCCGCCACGGTTCGCGCCAATAACTCTCATCTCCATAAAAAATCACAAACCCGAGGCGCGCCCCAATAATCACTCCCCAGAGCACTGAGACGATAAGCTCAATCGTGGTTTCTTCGCTCGTAAAGAACTGGCGTCGCCGAGCGAGACTCACAAAGAAAACAGTGGCCAACAGAATGCCAAAGATATAACACACGGTATACCAAGGAATAGAGACGGTGAGAAAAGAAAAAGCGATGCTATCAAAACGCTCGGGAAGAGTTTGCCACCACAGCATAAACGAAACTAGCTATTGAAATGCTCCAACTGGGTTTTGAATTCAATGGCGTAGATTTCCCAGAGAGCCAGAAAAAGAGATACGAGGATAGGCCCGATCACAAAGCCCGGAAGACCAAAGAACGAGATCCCGCCGAGAATCGCAAAGAAAATCATCAGGGGATGCATCTGTGTGTCCTTGCCTACCAGACGTGGTCGCAAGATATTGTCGATCACCGAGATCACCCCAAAACCAAAGGCGAGAATAAACACTCCTTGCCACAGACTACCGACAAGCAGCAAGATAATCCCCGCTGGTACCCACACCAAGGCCGAACCCACCAGAGGGATCATCGCCAAGAGTATCATCATGAGTCCCCAGATAGCTGGTGAAGGCACGCCCGCAATCCAAAAAGCAATCCCACCCAACAGTCCCTGGGTCGTCCCCACGACCAAGGTGCCCTTGAGAGTCGCCCGACTAATCGAGATAAATTTATCAGCCAAGAGACGCTCATGTTCGTTTTTGAGCGGTGAAAGACGGAGGAGGTATTTGAAGGCTTTCTCGCCATCAATAAAGAGATAGAAGAGGGTGAAGAACATCACGAACACCCAAAACACAAAGTGGGTCACACTCTGATAGGCTGCTTGGAGCACGCCGAGAGCGTTTTCCCCTATCCGCTTGATGTCCTCAGAAATCCGCTCTGGATTGAGGGCTTCTTCACTGAAAACATAACGAGCATACGACTGCTCACGCAGGTATTCGGTACTGGAACGGATCATGCTATCGAGCGTTTTCCCTTCACCCAGAGTATGGTAGAGATTATTGGCTTCGCTCACAGCCAGGGAGAGTGTCACGACAATCGGAGTGACAATGAGTACCGCCACAGCAAGACAGGCGACAAAGGAGCCAGCAACCTCACTCCCGTGAAAGAGTTTGACCAAAAATCGATAGGTGGGCTTGAAGAGAATAGAGAGAATAGCTGCCGCTACAATAGCCGTGAGGAATGGTTGGAAAATGTAAAAAGCCACCACCGATGCCCCAATCAGGAGGAAGAAAAAGAAGTACACATTAAGCTGACGCACCTGCATAGGCCTACGAGAATTTTCTCCTTTTAGTATACTCGAGAACGGCTGATTTGGAAAAAGTGGCCCAGTGGGGATCGCCCAGGAGAATTTGAGCATTGACGAGACATACCGATTCAGCGTCCAGAAGTGCTGTATGGTGAGGCGGCCGGACCGCCAGGGTCAAACCGTAGGTTTGGAGGAAATAATCCTTAATCGCCGCCCGCGTCGTATAGCCTCGAGGGAGAAGAAAAGGCTCATATGTTTTCTCTTTGGCTGAAAAGTAGCGCCGATGATTTTCGTGCAAGAAAACAATGGCTCGCTCGGGGTTTGGTTTTTTGGCTCTTTGAGATTTCCTCTTCGATATTTGATATTGGCGCTCCTGCCTCCCCTTCTCTCGGAAATACCGACACTCCTTTTGCAGCGGACAGTTGGCACACTTGGGGCGAGCGGTGCAGAGAGCACTCCCAAAGTCCATCAAGGCTGCATTGACATCCCTCGTCCCTCGGCCAAACTTCCCATGGAACCAGAGCATCTCTCGATCCCCTACCCGATGCTTCGCCCCCAGAAAGAATCGGCCGATGACACGTTTAAGGTTAGTATCCCAAGCGAGTTCTGGGGCATTATACGCAAAGCTCGCAATAGCTCGCGCAGTATATGGCCCGATACCAGGTAGCTTTTCGAGTTCAGATACCTTCTCCGGGAATTTCCCCCGATAATCACGTACAATTACCTCAGCTGTCCGGAGCATATTGCGCCCGCGAGTATAGTAACCAAGACCCTCATAATATGGAAGAAAGTCTTCCCAACTGGCTCGGGCTAAATGCTGCACCGTCGGAAACCGTTTGAGGAGCCGATCATAATACCCGATCACCCGTGACACCTGGGTCTGCTGAAGCATCACCTCGGACACCCATACCTCATACGCCGTAATCCCACTCTTCCGCCATGGCAACTCACTCCTCCCCGACTTCCGAAAAAAATCGAGTATGTGTTCACGAAAAAACTTCAGCTTTTCTGATGGAATGAGCATATACCTTACCACCTCGGGGTGCCGTAGCGCTTCTCGACATAGAGAATCCGCCAGAACTTTTTCCCTGCGACAAAACCAGCGATCGCCCCGAGAAGCCATAGGAGTTTACCCCCAACCCCATGGATAAGTGGCCAGTGATCCAAAAGCGCGCTCGTCCCCACCGTAGCCAAATCATCCTCCATCATAGAAAGGAGCGGGAACTCAATCGCTGCATGAATCAAAGTCGCCACGAGGAGACCGAGAAAAGTGAAGGCGCTGACATAGAAGAGTCGTTTCATACGAGCATACATTGGTAAATACTAAGAGTCGCCCCGCTTTCCCTTGTAGGATTGTTCAGTCACATTTTTGATACCACATGAAACACGGCTTCACTTCTTATTCGTCTTTGTCTTTTTGACTTTAGAGTAATCAAACCACACAGCTTCGATATTGTTACCATCCGCGTCGAGGATAAAGGCAGCGTAGTAGCCGGGCCAGTAATCCGGCCGATAACCTGGTTTCCCATTGTCTTTGGCGCCGTTTTTCATCGCTACTCGATAAAAACTATCTACCTCTTTCTTACTCTTGGCCTCAAATGCAACATGACCTGGCATGAGTTTCTTCTTCTGCCCAATCCAGAAACTCGTTTCACCACCCTCCATAAACCCAGCTGCCTCACCAAACTCCATTGAAAGTTTGTAACCCACCGTCTTAAGCACTTTCGTGTAAAACGCTTTGGCTGGCTGGTATTGTTTCACATAGACCCCGGTATGAGCAATCATAGATATTATTTAGTCATTTACGTTCTCAGTATACACCCCAAGAAACTCTGGTTTTAGTCCAGGACAAGGTAGAGAGCGTAGAGAGTACACACATTCTCGAGGAAGAGAAGCGGGATGCCGAGGATAAAATGCCACTGGCGGTTTTTGTGACGGAAGGCAAACATCCCGAGATAGACACCGAGACTGCCGAAGCAGGTCGCGAGGAAAAAGAGTGTTCCCTCAGATATACGCTCCGCTCCTCGCTTCTCGGCCCTCCGCTTATCGATAAACATGATAAAAAACGTCAGGAGATTCATGAGCAACAGCACAGCAATGAGAGAGAGGGGTATTGAGTCCATAGTACTATTGGGTACGGATCAGTTTGATTTTTTGAGCTCGCGACAACTGCTTCACCCTCGCTTCTGCCATACTGGCCGCCGAACGATTTTTGAAACTCTGGCTATAGACGAGCCTCACTGGGCGTCTCCCGCGCGTATATTTGGCCCCACGAATCGAAGTATTGTGCTCCCTCACTCGCCGCTCGAGATCCACTGTAATCCCCGTATAGAGTGTCTCATCCGCACAACGCAGGATATAGAGAGTATAGCGACTCATACGATTCTTTGATTGCGGAGTGAGTGTTTGATGGTTTGGTACTCTGGGAGAGCTTTGGCTACGAGTGCCCAAAAGCGGGGTGAATGATTCATCTCACGTACATGGCAGAGCTCGTGGACGATAATATAGTCCTGCTCTTCCGGCGAGAGAAAAACAATGCGGTAGTTGATACTGATCGTCCCACGACTCGAGCAGCTCCCCCACCTGGTTTTCTGATTACGAATACTCACGCGGCCTATTGGGAAACCATAGCGGGCATTAAAATACTCCAAGCGCGCCATGACGAGCGCCAAAGCCTCGTCTTTGCGGGCCAGATACTCTTTGTGAGTACGCGTGCGTGGAATGACCGAGTGCTCCTGTTTGAACTGTTCAAGTTTGGCTCGCACCCAGTCACTCTTCTCCTGGAAAAACCTGGCTACCGTCTCTCCCCCTATCCAGCTTGGTACGGTCAACACCACCCGGCCATCATGGTAGACAGCGAGGCGCATGTGTTTGGCTCGTTTGTTGTGACGAAGAATATAGTCCTGCACCGCCTCAGTATATCATTCAAACCAGTAGCGGTTTCAAGACTCGATGTTTACTTGCGACCAAACCACTTAGCGGCCTGTGGACGGCGATGTGGGCAACCCGGCCAGCAACACGGGCGACGCTTGCCATAGGAGAGGTCCTCGACGAGTCGTTTGAGATGCTCCTCTCTCGTCTCTTGCCTCTTGACCATCGTCACCCAGCAAATCCACTCATTCCTCGCAAGCGGTGTGAGACCTCCCCAAAGCTTCGCTACCTTTGGGTTGGCATCGAGTGTCGCCCTCAGGTCTGCCGGTACCCGGTGGAGCGCTTTGGTTTTGGTCATCGATTGCGGCATAGACTCGGTATATTCAAGGCAATAAGAGATCAGGCCTCGACTTCGGTCGTGAAGCCGCCCATCGCCATCTGCCCCATATCGAACGGCATCTTCATCTCTTCCTTGCCCTCGTACTTTTTCATCATCTCCGCCATCACCAGCTTGTTGATGCGGTTGCGATCCTTCTTCGAGCGATAGACGATGAACGAAAACCACACCTCTTGATCCGGCTTTGTCTTGGCCAGCTTGGGAAACGAAGTGCAGCCATTCTGCGCGGCCACATCGTCACCGCGGCATTCCCGGTACTCGAGCGCCCCGTGCTTCATCCAGATCGCCGCCCCTTCACGCGCCATCTTGCGATACGCTGCCCGATTCTTCTTGGGCACCGAGAGCACATATCCATCGACATAAGTCGCCATAAGAAATAGTGTAATAATTTACCCCTGTATTCTACACCTAAAGAAAAAGGCGGTGCCACCCTGCAGGGCAGCACCGCACACATTCGCACAGACGCTATGCTCTTTCGAGAGCTTGGATCGAGGCTGCCAAGTTGGCCCTGGCTTGAACCTCGTATCGTTCCTGAAAAGTCCAGGTCCGATAGATCTGACGCTGACCAAGGAAACCACGGAGGATTTCAGCTCGACGTTCCCGGTATTCCCTTTCGCCAACCCGGGAATATTCCAACCGAATCTGTTGCTCGTACTTCCAAAACCTTTCGGCAGGTTGGCCGAGAATCGCCAGGTCGATATCGAGGAGTAGGCGAACATTCTTGCCCGTTACCGTGCCACCTGCATGTTTGGTTGCTCGGATGAGATTGGCTGTGAGTTTGCCGAAATTGTCTCCAAGCTTGGCCTGACGACAAATCCTCAGGGCAAATTCAGCACTTTGCTCCTCGTTGTTCCGAGCCGTCGGATCGTAGATGACGTCATGGAGCCAGATGGCGAGCTCGAGCGTGAGCACATGGTAGGCCAAGTGCTTCTCCCGATCAAACTCCTCGAAGCAGTGTTCGAGATGATGAAGGTTGTGATAGGCCCGGTGCGGCTCTGTGTAGTACGCCGCAATCGTTTCGAATACAGGCTGACCATCGCCAGTCGCGCCGACCGCCTTCCACCACCGCAACCAGCGCGCCTCTAGTTTTGCTCTCGACATGACTTACTCCTTCCAGACGTTGTGGGGCCGATAAAACCAAGGAACAACAAGAACAAATTATTTTACGAGAAGAATGATAGTTTGTCAACTAGCACCTGCCTGACGCAACCGCTCCGGGCCTTTTCTTTTTCCATTCTACCCAAACAAAAACCAGCCCTCAGGCTGGGAAAAATTTCACGTTTTTTACCGAAGTTCATCCCCTCTCCAATCATCACCACCTCACGAATCAATATTTTGGGAATCCATCTGTAGTAAAGTACGCTGGTTATTTTTAAAATCGACACTACCTTCCGCGCCGTTGTCGAAGAGCGCTGCCTGCTACAGATTTTTCATTTTTCCGTGACAGATCTTTCCTGAGAAGTCTCGACGCTAGTTTCGAAACTTTCTTGGAGGTCTTGGCCATACGTCCACCTCCTTTCTATTACCGAGAAATATCGGCTAACTTTAGATTATAGACAGGACCAATAATAATCAAGTCTGAAGAAAATTTAGTGCTTCTTTTTCATCCTTTTCAACAAAGATTTCTACCGCTCGCTTTGCCTTTTCCAGTAGCTCTTTTGCTTCCTTTCGTAGGCGTAGTGCTTCCAATACCTTGTTGGCAAGCTCTTCTTGTTTCTGCTCTGAGAGCATCGGGATTTTAACCTGCATAGCACTTTCTGGCTTCAAGTGAGCAATAATCGCACCGCCCGACATACGCTCAATCTGTGCCTTGCAATAGAAAGAGTTGAGGACCAATGCAAGATAGTTATTGTTTATCTTTACCTTTGGTTTGAGACGTAGAAATGCACCGCTAACAATCGCATCAACGTCCTCATTGAGAGCAAAAGAGATGCCGATTGTGCCGTCTTTTGTGAACAATACTTCACCTTTCTTTGGCTTGTAGTTTTCTTTCAAGCCCTCATAAAGTTCTTCTGAGATTTTCTTCTCAACATCCTCTATGCCATAGATAGCGAAGTCAGAAACTCGGATGAAATCTTTTCCCTCTTCAGTATATGCTTCACTTCCAACTTCAACACCTTTCTTTACTAATACAATGTCGCCAAGCTTCTCTTGAGGTACTTTTGATACCTTCTTTTCAATCTCGTCATATTTCGGTTGCCAATACTCAGCATCAAAGCGGTTGTCTGCTAATGCTTCGCTGAAGTTTCGGACAGATATAGCTACATTAGTGCCTTTGTAGCCCTCAAGACTGAGTTCTTTGAGTAGCATCTGCTCGGCTTCGTTGTATTTTCTTACAGAAGCATCCTTTGCTTCCTTCGCTTTAGCAATAAGAACACTAAGATGCTCTTGTAGTTCCTGATTTGGAACTGGAACATTGAAATCACGGATACGAACAAGTGCGAGTTTTGGCTGTGATGTGCCAACCTTTTCTCTTTCTATCTGACGCTGTCCGTATTTTGATAGTAGAAAAGAAAAAAGATACTCAGCATTTATTTCTTTTAGGTTTACCAACTTTGCACAGTTCTCAGTGAGATTACATTTTTTCAAATTAAACTTCACGATGCCGACATCACCAATGGAGTTTCCGACTATGGTTATAAGTACGTCATCATACTTTGTTTGATATGACTTCAGTTTTTGGTGAAGCTCCAACGAGATTTTTGGAGCACTCTCATATTCCACAAAACCATTTTTCACATCTTCAGCTCTAATATAAGAAATGCCCTCATCACTAAAAACTTCACTTTTAGGCAACCGCTTACCACCTTTCACATCTGCAAGCTTAAAAAGTTTCTTTGATTTCTTGTTTTCAATAAGTGCATTGCTCACTAAAAACATCGGTTTGTAATACTCAGCATCAATACGTTCTGACAACTCGCTATAAGCGATAACTGACACATCAAGACCTTTTTCTTTTGTAATTGTTTGCAAAGACATAGTTACTTCAGGAAGCTGAGACTCTGTTCTTTACCCCAAGCAACGAACGCTTCAGCAATTTCATCAAGGTCGCTTAGATACTTTGGATTACCATTTTCATCTTTCACGATTTGCCCTTCTTTGTCCTTCTCAAAGATGTAATCGCCACTGTTGTTTTTGAACGATTGCTTTTGAGTTGCAAAGAAAATCGGATAGTCGGCTACCTTCGGGCTACCACTCTTATCAAGCTCTTCTTCGGTCCACTTTTGCAAGAAGATGATTGACGTCTTTGTGCCTGTATGTGGCTTGAATGAGTTTCCGTGAAGTCCTACTACCGCAAGGATACGTGCCCTCTGCATAATGTGTTTACGCACATACTCTTGGCTTGTGTTATTGAAGATACCTTGAGGTAAGACAACCGCTAAGCGACCACCTGCCTTTACGAAATCAAGATTGCGCTCAATGAAGAGCAAATGACGCTCAACTTTGTTCTGAAGTTTACCTTTACCATTTTTTCCGAGTACATACTGAGCCAAAAGATGTTTCTCTTTGATTTCGCCTGCGAAAGGCGGATTGGCAAGAAGTATGTCAAAGTCGAGATGTTGAAGCAAGCTTTGGTTGTGTCGGTTTGTTTCAAAGTCATCAAACTCACGGACCAGTTTGAGATCGGTAAGTTCACTCTTGAAACGATCTGACCACTCTCGTGTATCAAGCGATGATGACTTGAAGATATGGCTTTTGCCGTCACCTGCGATGAGCATAATGGCACGGCTGATTTTGGTTGATTTCTCATCAAAATCTA
>CAZOFS010000009.1:0-45330 GCA_964579335.1 uncultured Bdellovibrionales bacterium | reverse complement strand
ACCACCGACCTTCTGGTTATGAGCCAGACGAGCTGCCAGACTGCTCTACCCCGCTATGTGTACTTCCGGTATTACCCCGGTGTGGGCGATCCAAGACTCGAACTTGGGACCTCGTCATTATCAGTGACGCGCTCTAACCACCTGAGCTAATCGCCCAAACAGAGCCTCGATATCGGCCCCTAAAAAAGCACCCTGAATACTACAACAAGCTGCGAAAACAATCAAGCAGTACCTCCTCACCCTCTAGAGACCAAGTCCAACCACCTCTGTCCGGCCAAAATACCGACCTTTGGGAGCGAGGGTTTTTGGTCTATACTTGAGGCACAAAGAAGGCATGGAATTCTGTGCTCAGTCAGGTGAATATAGTCCGATGCCTTGGGGGTAAAGCGATGCGCCCAACTGTACGGAAAAAGCGTCGAATACTTCTTGAAGTAATCCTATGGCAGCTCAAAAGTTTTCTGAGGAGCTTATAAAAAGAGGCCAGAAATACTTTGAGAAAAACTGCGGGATCAAGGTGAGCAAAGAAGAAATGGATTTGTGGTTAGATAGTCTCGCAGATTTTTGTGGGTTTTTTGAAAGACGTGTGGAAATTAAAAATTCTATGGAGAAAAAATAATAATCTGCTATGAAAGAAATGCTTGAAAGAATATCATCCTACAATCTGTTCAACTACCTACTTTCGGGCGTTCTGTTTGTATTCCTTTCTAAGGCTTTCACTTCCTATTCATTTGTCCAACAGGATTTGATAATAGGAGCATTTGTATACTATTTTATTGGTCTATTAATCAGCAGGCTAGGCTCGCTCTTCGTTGAGCCTTTGTTGAAGTTAACCAAATTCGTACGCTTTGCCGAATATTCAGACTTTGTAGAAGCATGTAAAGTCGATTCAAAACTCGAAGTTCTGTCAGAACAAAATAATGTTTACCGGACACTCATCGCGGTTTTTATTGGAATTATTCTACTAAAAACTTTTGAAATGCTGAAAGCCAACTTCCTTTGTTTAGAAAGGGGTGAAGTAAGCATATTTCTTGCATTTGCCTTAATCCTGCTAACTTTCGGATATAGAAAACAAACGGCTTATATCGCTAAAAGGACCAAGAGTAATATTGAGAAATCACGATCGAACTAATATGTACAAAATAGCAATTCTAAATGTAGGCGGAGCATTTTCTGCATACGTAGAGCTGGGCGACAAAAAAATAGTGATTGATCTTGGGTCTCGGAGTGGGTTCTCGCCAGTAGAAAACTTTTTGTTACCACTGGCTAATACTGGCAAATTTAATATTAGCTCATACGATCAGGGAAAGTATCATATCGATCAGTTGTTCCTGAGCCATTTAGATAATGACCATGTTTCTGACTATGCAGAGTTCAGAAAACACTTTCATGCAGGGTTTATGACCTGTCCGAATAGAAATCCCAATCAGAATGACGTCTTTAAAGTCAATCAAGAACTTATTGGGGAAGTCAAAGATTCAAAGGATTTGGTTTTGAGAGATATGGACTCAAGGAGACCAAGTAGTCCAGACTACCCTCACCTAACGGAAGATAATCCACTTATATCGATTGTTAATGAAATAGATTTGTATTACATATGGCCAAGTACTTGTGAATCCGTACCAGAGCTTAAAGAAAAGTATGCAAACAACATTAGTTTGGTTTTGTTTATAAAACTAGGCTCGAAGACAATATTTATCGCAGGAGATCTGTCGAAAGAAGGAATGAAATATCTCATTGAGCATAACGCTGGTTTGAAAAAGGAGCTTGGTGATTTAGGAATTGATTACCTAATTGCTCCGCACCATGGACTAGCGACATCCTTCTCAGAGGATTTATTCCAGGCTATAAATGGCAATAAGACTCGCCTAAATATCATCTCCGAAAAAGAAAGAATTGGGGACTCAAATGAGACCAGATCAGATGTTGATTCTCGTTATTACGGGGAAGATTATTCTTCAGGACTGAATACCTTAAATCAAAGGGGTGTGAAGACATCGATGGGGCATATAGTGATCGATCTCACAAGCGATGACCCAGTGATATTGCAGTATCAGGATATCGATGATGTAATTCGAGAATTTGTAGTTTGATATTCAGATTGAATCAAAGTAACTTTGGTTATATACGTTCTAACTCCGTCCCACCCCGCCCGCCAAGAATGAGGGGGTCTTTCAGAAAATTTTAGGCACCTACATTTCCACCTTGGCTCGTATTTCCCGCCCATACCCAGGGCGGGATTGGTTTGAGTGACGGCCAAAAAAGACGTATACTAGAGGCGTTCTTAGTCAATAGCAGAGCCTGAAAAGTAGTTGTTCATTATTGATATTTTATATTTCATTTTTAATCTCACCACCATGCACATCGCTTTTTTTGAAATTCAGAAGTGGGAAGAAGAATCCCTCAAGAAGCGTTTCGAGGGACATCAGCTTTCATTCTTTGAACGCACCATCGAAGCCGGCGACCTCGAGACGCTCCAGGAGTGCGAGGTACTCTCCGTCTTTATCTATAGCCAAGTAACAGCCGAGGTCATTGAGAAGCTCTCCAAACTCAAACTCATCGTCACGCGCTCCACTGGTTTCGATCATATCAATATCGAAGCCGCCAAAGCCAAAAACATCATTGTTTCCAATGTCCCTTCGTATGGTGAGAATACGGTCGCTGAGCATACCTTCGCGCTCATCCTCGCCCTGTCGCGCAATGTCCACAAATCACATGTACGACGCTTAACCGGTGACTTTGCCATCGAAGGTCTTCAGGGCTTTGATCTCAAGGGTAAAACTCTGGGTGTAATCGGCGCCGGGAAAATTGGCCTCCATGTCATCAAGATCGCCAAGGGCTTTGGGATGGAGGTGCTGGCCTATGATGCTTTTGAGAACCGTTTCCTCTCTGAAGTGCTTGATTTCCAGTACGTACCACTCCACCAGCTGCTCGAGCGAGCTGATATCATCTCGCTCCATACACCATATACCAAAGAAACCCATCACCTCATCAATCAACAGAATATCAACCTCCTCAAACACGGGAGCATCCTCATCAATACCGCCCGCGGGGAACTCGTCGAAACTGATGCACTGATTAGCGGCCTCGATCAGGGCATCCTCGCTGGAGTCGGGCTCGATGTTCTCGAAGGAGAGCTCCTCGTCCGAGAGGAGAAGGAACTCCTCGAGGGTCACACCAATTCCGATGAGCTCCAGACCCTCGCCAAAGACCATGCTCTTCTCAGTCGCGACAATGTGGTCTATACTCCTCACATTGCGTTTTACTCACGCGAAGCCCTCGAGCGTATCCTCTCCACCACCATCGACAATATCGAGTGCTACGCTATCGGCCACTGCAAAAATATCGTGGCTGGAGACAAAAAATAGTACCTCGTGCCTCACTCCGCCGGAAAACAAAACCAGGATTAGAAAGTATCGAACTCCACAGATGTATCGATTGATCGGGAGAGATTATGCCGCAAACACGCGAATGGCTGCAAGAAACTTGGTACTGGTGTCAAATCGTCCTCCTTGGCACTGCAGGAGGGTGGTTATTGGTAGCCAGCGCAGATTTCTTGACTCCTCAGACTCCAACTGAAATTACCTACCACGCTTCATCCGAGATCAAGTCTACGCTGAACACGACCCCAAACATGCCGCCTGGTGGATTGCTCTTGTCTGAAATTCTCAACCGAGATAGTCATTTGGTTCCAGAAGAAGTTGCGCCACCCGTCTCCATACCATCAGTCAAAAGACCTCTTACCAAAGCCCCCCTCCCCTACTACGCCAAGTATGTCCCCGTTCCCAAAGGAGTTCCGCCCAATAGTGTCCGACTCCACGCTTCGCAAGTCCCACCCATCGCCGGCGAGGTAAAGATAGTCAATGGTCGGCCGACTTGTCCCAAGAAAAATGATAAGCCAAAGAAAAGCAAGCAAAATAAACGCGCCCACATCGACCGAGAATGTTGTCTCGATCCAGATGAAGTCCCCCATCCCCGCTGCGCCTACTAACTACCCAGTTTTTCAATGGTTTCACATTCTCTCCAGGTAACGGGCGTGATCGAAAGTCGATTGCCTGGCCGGAGGATAATGAGATGTTTCAATGATTTTGTTTCTCTCAGAACCGGGAGACTAACGACGCGTTTGAAACGCTGCACAAACTTTACATCAACGAGTATCCAGCGTGGATTGTCCCGTGTTGCTTTGGGATCATAGTACGGACTTCGCTTATCAAACTGGGTCGGGTCAGGATAAGGAGTGCTCGCCACTCGCGCCAGTCCCACCACTCCTGGCTCTGGACAACTCGAGTGGTAAAAGAGCACCTCGTCCCCCACCTGCATCGCGTCACGCATGTAGTTCCGCGCCTGGTAATTTCTCACGCCAAACCATGGCGCCCGGCCATCACGCTTGAGATCATCGATCGAGTATTCATCTGGCTCACTTTTCATGAGCCAGTATTGCTTCTTCTGTTTCATATATTTAGTATACAAAATATTCTGGGCCCGAGTTCTCAGATGAGTTCTCGGGCCCGTAGTGCCAACGCGTTGATCAAACAGACATTCGGAGAGTTCTGAGTGATTGATAGGCCTCGACTGAGCCACGTTGCTCCAGCCATTCCTTCACGGCCTTCGTTCCCACTACAAGGCACACTTTGGTTGCCCAATCATGTTTTCCCTCCCGCAACCTGAAAAGATGATGGCCGAGATAGGAAACATCGAGAGGGTCAGCTGTTGGCTCACTCACTTTATCAGGCTCCCGTCTGGTACCCCACAAGGGCAGCTCGCCACGTAGTGTGAAGCCAAATGTTGGTTGGTTGCTCCCGCACGGATAGAGAACTCTTTGCCAAGCCACCGGTATGAAGAATTGGACGGACGGAGCAAACCGTATTTTGGTCTCTCCTACACCCAATGTTCTTCCGGGAAAACGCTTCTCCACGAGCTGAGATGACTGATGGAGTCGAGCGGCTCGTGTCCAGTAGACCGTCTTCGACCACATAGCTGACCCATGAGCAAAGCTATGTTCGCCAGTCGGCACCATGGTGAGGAATTCGTGGTAAGAAAGAATGAGCTGCCCCCGGAAGGGAGCAAGAAGATTCGAGATCCCCTGAGCCAGCTTTGCACTGAGCTCTTTCGACAATTGAACGCGCCTGGCTTCGTTGAGGCGCTGATTGTCCTTCCATTCAGCCAAGAGAGCCTGAACTAACGGGTGAGCGGTATTGATCAGCATGGTCAAACCTCGTTTTCAAGGTGTTATTCAGCCAGAGAATCCAGCCAAACTTGAGGGTAGCCTAGCGAGAAGTGGGCCAAGAGTCAAATTTGCCAAAAATCGGGTCTTCACTATAGAATGGGGGGCATTTGGATTCACTCCTATTATTTATGCACGATTCTCTTTATTTCCACCTCCTCAACACCCTCCCTGGCTGCGGCGGGAAAACCATACGGGCGGCTGTGGCGCATTTTGGGAGTGCTGAGGCGGCTTGGAAAGCGAGCGAAAACGAGTGGTTAGCCCATCGATTCGAAAGCCGCTTTAATCCCACTGGGCTCGATGCCAAACGCCAGACTATTCATATAGAAGAAGAACAAACGAAGCTCGTAGCAGCCGGCATCGAAGTTTTGCCTTTTACTGATCCCAACTTCCCCACCCTCCTCCATGAAATCCCCAATCCCCCAGCGCTCCTTTATGTACGGGGTAACTGGCGTGATTGGAACACGGTACCACTCGTCGCTATCGTTGGCTCGCGTGACTACTCACCCTATGGCCGGCAAGTGGCCGAGGAACTGAGTCGCGAACTCGCCCGGGCTGGTGTCGTGATCGTCTCTGGACTTGCCTTTGGGATCGACTCAATCGCCCATGAAGGCGCTCTGGCAGCCGAGATGCCTACCATTGCTATCCTCGGCGGCGGGATTGATGACGGATCAATTGCTCCGCAGAGTCATTTCCGTTTGGCTCAATCGGTACTCGGTAATGGTGCCCTCATGTCTGAATACGCTCCAGGTATTGCTCCCGGCGCTGGCACCTTCCCCGCGCGCAATCGCATCATTGCTGGGATGACCCTCGGCACCATCGTGGTCGAGGCCAAAGAAGAAAGCGGGAGTCTCATCACCGCTCGCCTCGCGCTCGACTTCAACCGTGAGGTCTTTGCGGTACCAGGTTCTATCTTTTCGGGTCTCTCGGTCGGGACCAATACCCTCATCAAACAAGGCGCCAAACTCGTTACGGGTGTACAAGATATTTTGAATGAGCTACAGTTGGAGACGTTGCCATCCTCAAGTGAAGCCATGGCAACGGTTGCAATTGAGCTCACTGAAGACGAACAAAAAATTGTGACTTGCCTTTCAAGTGATGGTCTTCACATTGACAAGGTGATAGAAGCCACTAGACTAGAGACGACTCGTGCTGCGTCACTCATGACCCGACTCGAAATGCGTGGCCTCATCAAAAACATCGGGAATATGCAGTACATAAGAATCAAATAACAAAAAACAATCAACAAAAAACGAAGAATTTGTGGCGTATTCTCTCTTGTTTATTGCTCATTGTTGACTGTTTGCTGAACTATGAAGTTATTAATCGTTGAATCACCTTCCAAAGCCAAGACTATCGAAAAGTACCTCGACGGCGAGTACAAGGTCGTGGCTTCGGTTGGACATGTTCGCGATCTCCCCAAGTCCAATAAATCTGCTATCGATATCGAGGGTGGCTTCATCCCCAACTACGTAGTCAGCCCGGGCAAAGAACATATCGTCGAGGAAATCAGTCGCCTGGCCAAGAAGAGCTCTACCGTCCTCCTCGCGACCGACCCCGACCGTGAAGGTGAGGCCATCGCTTGGCATGTGGCTGAAACGGCTGGGCTCAAGAAACCAGCCCGGGTCTTGTTTTATGAAATCACCCCAGCCGCAATTAAGGAGGCCATTCAGAATCCGCGCCCGCTCGATGTTAACCTGAGAAAAGCCCAAGAAGCTAGGCGTGTCCTCGACCGTCTCGTCGGCTATGATCTCTCGGGACTCATTTGGAAGAAACTCCGCTATGGACTCTCGGCCGGCCGGGTTCAATCACCTGCGCTCCATATACTTGTCGAACGAGAAAAAGAAATCCGTGCCTTTATCCCCGAAATTTTCTTTCTGTTTACAGGACTCTTTACCAATGCCAAGCGCTCCAAGCTTACTCTGACCCATACCACTCCTCCACGTTCGAAACAAGAAGAAGCCAAAGCTCAGCAAGAAGCCAGGGCGCTGATTGAAAAGGCCAAACAGGCTACATGGACGGTGGCTGATGTCAAAGAAACCCCAGCCAAACGTAGTCCTTATCCGCCGTTTACCACTTCGACTCTCCAACAGGCTGCGAGTTCGCGCCTTGGCTTCGCTCCTAGTCGTACCATGAAGGTAGCTCAGAAACTCTATGAAGCTGGTCATATCACCTACATGCGTACCGATAGTGTCAATCTTGGGAAAGATGCGGCCTCGGCTATCCTCGGGCTTGTCGAGCAGCAGTACGGCAAAAACTATGTAATGCCCCGGGTCTTCAAAACCAAGAGCAAAAATGCTCAGGAAGCCCACGAAGCCATCCGTCCAACCCATATCGACACTAAAGTCTATGGCCGTACGGACGAGGAAAAACGTCTCTACAGCCTCATCCGTTCGCGCGCTATCAGTTCCCAAATGACCGATGCTGAACTTATTCGTACCAAAATTTCTGCTGAGGCGAGCGACAAAACCCTTCCTCTCTTCTCAACCACCGGCTCGATCGTCGTCTTCCCAGGCTGGCTCGCCGAAGACACGGCTGCTCGGGGCGAAGACACCGAGCTTCCCAAAGTCGCCGTCGGTGAAACCCTTACCCTCGAAGACATGACGAGTGAGGAGAAATGGACTGAGCCACCCAAACGCTACACCGAAGCTGGTCTCGTCAAAGAGCTCGAGAAGCGCGGTATCGGCCGACCATCGACCTATGCCTCGATTATTCAGACTATCCAAACCCGCGACTACGTGATCAAAGAGGGCCGCACGCTTATCCCTACCGACACTGGCGAAGTAGTCGATGATTTTCTCTCTGCTCATTTTGAACGCTTCGTCTCCGACACCTTTACTGCTCAGATGGAAGACGAACTTGATGAAATCGCCGAAGGCAAGCGCGAGTACAAAAAAACGTTACGCGATTTCTATGGCCCTTTCACCAAAGAAGTAAAGTCCAAAGAAAAGCTCGCCAAAATGTCTGATCTTGGCCCCGCACCACGTGAAATGAAATGCCCTGTGTGTGGGAGCGATATGATCATCAAGCTCGGTCGCAGTGGAAAGTTCTACAGCTGCTCCAAATTCCCCAAATGTACCGGTGCCCTCACTCTCGAAGGCAAAGTAGTCGAGGGACCCAAAGACACTGGTGAGCTCTGCCCTGAGTGTGGCAAAGGCAATCTCGTCGAGCGTGATGGCAAGTACGGCAAATTTATCGCCTGCAACAATTACCCGAAATGTAAGTTTATCAAAAAGGATGAAAATGCCCCTCAAATTACAACCGGTGTGAAGTGCCCAATATGCGCTAAAGGAGAAATGGCCGAACGACGTGGACGCTTTGGTATTTTTTATAGCTGCTCCAACTATCCTACCTGTAAGCACGCCATCAAAGCCAAGCCGACTGGAGCACTGTGTACCTACAAGCGAGAAGATAAGGATGGAAAGGAATGCGGCGCCCTCATGATGGAAGGCACGAAAACAATCCCAGAGCGGTGCAGTGATAAGACGTGTCCCAATCATAATCCCCACAAGCTCAGTGAAAAAAATAGTCTGGTCGTATAAAAAATATTTCACGGCGAGGATGCTCTGCACTCCCCGCCGTTTTGGTACTCCTCAGTCATCAGCAGTCACGCGATGATAGAAGAAGTGATTGAAATTGAATCTTCGTGGTAGCACCACTGGTAATTCAAGTTGATCAAGTTGTAGCCACACCTTCGTCGGTTCTCCAATTGCAACATTGAATTCAGCTCCCACTCGCTGAAGTCTTTGACAAACTCGAAGAAGTGAATCACCAAAGCTCCGCATTTGATACAGCCTGGCACCATCGCTCGTCCACTGTCTTTCCTGTTCAATAAGCCGAAGCCACCGATCATAGACACTTCGAGCATTGGGTACTGAACCAATACGAAACTGACTTGTACGGACCAAGAACTGTGGCAAGATGATTCCACAAGGCTGGACAGACCCAAGTTGCATTTCGATCATCCAAGGAGTTTCAAAGACTCCCCACGAAAGTGGCTTGAGCCGAAACCCAAGACGGACATCGTAGCGCAGCCAGCGTTCTTCAGTGCCACTACCCACCACTCTCACTTCATCATCTTCCAAAAATAACATGACAACCTCCGGACCAAAAATCTTTCGAGATGTTTTCACCTCGAGAAGACACTCTAGCACGTTCAAGTAAGAAAAGACAATTCTCTAAAATTCTGTATAAAATATTTTACGGCGGAGGGTGCAATTGCACTCCTCCGCCGTATATTGCCCGAACCAGACTCCAGACTGACTGCGGCCTAGACGACCGCGACTTCAATGACAGCCTTGAACGGCTCGATCTCGCAGATCGGCGTCGGCTGAACGCGCAACGTATCCTTGTCGCACAGTTCAGCCCAGTCCGGCTGACCACTTTCGGGTTCGTACAACCAGATCAAGTCCGCCGGATCCCGATCGCTGAGGTAGGCTTCGAGCATGAAGCCATCCCCCTTTGTCGTGAGCCTGAGACGCTTGATCTTTTGGGCGACAGCCCTGGCCTGAAGCACCAGGCCGCCCGTGGCCCACGTACTCCAATCCTGGAGATCGCGAACGTTGAGTATAGGTGCCCTCCCTTGAAGGGAGATCGACTGTCCGCCCACTTGGAGTGTGACATCAACCTTTCGGTAGTCACCCACACCACCAACGTAGGTAGCCGTGAACTCGAGAGAAATCCCCCTCTTCAAAGGGAAGCCGACCCATTGGGTTTGACCATGAAAGTCCTTAGGGAAACGCATGATTCTCTGACTCCTGAATCAAAAATTGTTGAGGGACCATAGGAAACAAAAAAGCATTCTTTGAGACTATCGCTGTATGCTTCTTTGTTTGCGTATATTATACATGAAAACAGTACTTTTTGCAATAGTAAAAGAGTCAATTTTTACCCCTTATATAAGCCAAAATATACGAATTTATAGTGAAAGAAGCAGCAAACAGCGCAAGCGCTGTAAGAACAATAGTTGCTCCACTCGGGAGACTAAAATGATACGAAAGGGTGAAACCGCATACCACAGAGAGTTCGGCCATGACTATCGAAAGAAAAAGAGTTTGTCGAAAAGAGAGGTGCCACTGCATGGCAGTAAGTACAGGCACTATCATTAGTGCCCCGATAAGGAGTACCCCTACAATTGGAAAAGCTGCTGCTACCACCAAAGATGCAAGCAGGATAAAGAGGAAATTATAGACATCCACTGCCACACCATCCACTCTAGCGAGATCCTCGTCGAGCGCCACCAAAAACAATTTTCTATACGTCAGAATCAAAAAAATAATCACAAGCAACACCAAAGCGAGAAGCCACCAAAGATCAAATTCTGAAACAGTTGTAATACTACCAAAAAGATACGAGAAGAGACTTAAGTTGACACCTTGAACAGAGGCCAGAAAAACAAGCGCAGCAGCCAGACTCCCTGAGAGAAATAGTGCCAGCACTGCCTCATTCATCACTTTCCCTGAACGCCTCAGCCACTCCATCCCAACTCCCCCCAGAAGAGAGCCTACCAAAGCCCCGAGGAATAAGGGGAGCTTGAAAAAGAGAGCCAGCGCTACCCCAAGTAATGACACATGCGACAAAGTATCAGCCAAAAGTGAGAAACGACGCACCACCAAAAACAACCCGACTATGGGAGCGAGTAAACCGATAAGCATCCCTGCCATGAGAGCTCTCGTCAGAAATTCATACTGAAAGAAATCAAGTAGCATATTTAGTGATGGTGGATTCGATCGCCAAACAATTTATAGAGTACCTCCTCATCATGTAACGTCTCAGCTGGACCCGTATGTACCAAACTTCGATTCAAGCAGAGGGCTTTTTTCGTTTCGTGAGCTACCACTTCTAAATCATGAGAGATAAGAAGGATGGTCAAACCATGCTCTTCGTTGAGACGCTTGAGAAGCACATAGAAATCTGTTTGAGCTGCCTGGTCCACCCCGGTCGTTGGCTCATCAAGAATGAGCAGCTCTGGTTTGGAAACTAAAGCCCGAGCGATAAAGACCCGCTGTCGTTCACCACCAGAAAGTTCCCCAATCCGTCGATGGAGCAAGTGTTCAGTTCCTGTAAGAGCCAATGGTTCGTCCAATGAATGACAGGCCCCAAAACCAAATTGACACCAGAGTGGTGCCCTCCCCATATGTCCACTTTCAACCACCTCACGCACTGTGGCTGGGAAATTTCGATCATTACGAAACACATACTGCGGAACATACCCCACCTTTTCCCAGGATTGAAACTTTTTTAGTGGGGTATCAAACAGGAATACTTCACCATCCTGAAGTGACAGAAGTCCCAAGATAACTTTTACTAGCGTTGATTTCCCGCTCCCATTGGGGCCAACGAGCCCAACATAATCCCCACGATCAATAGAGAAGCTCACCTGATCTAAGACCAGCTCTTCTTGGTACCGAAAAGACAAATTATCAACTCGGAGGAGTGATGATTCAGACATTACTTACATTCTAGCGCTTTTCGAAGAGAAACCAAATTAGATTCCATAAGCGAGAAATATGTCACACCTGCCGCTTTTTCCTCAGCTGTTACTCCTTCAATAGGGTTAAAGACGAGTGTCCCTGCACCTGTTTCTTTCGCAAGAGTTTCAGCCAGTTTAGGACTCACCAGTGTCTCAAAGAAAATATATTTTATACCTTCCTCTCGTACTTCGGCCGCAATATCGGCTAAACGCTTGGCTGATGGTTCAGCCTCTGGAGAAAGTCCTGCTAAAGCATGAGTTTCAAAACCATACCGCTTGGCCAGATAGGCAAACGCATTGTGCGAGGTAACCACTTCATTTTTTTCGCAAGTAGCAAGGCCTGATCGATATGTTGCATCAATAGCCTGAAGCCGCGAACGAGTCTCCTTACTATTTACCTCCAATCGATCTTGAAGATCTGGGTAGCGATAAGTCAGTACCTTTTCTATTTGATCCACCAGTCCCAAAGCAATAATTGGATCAAGCCAAAAGTGAGGATCCGAGCTAGATACATCAGAGTGAACACCCTCAGAATCATCATGCATTTCCATAGAGGCATGTTCATCTCCATGCTCATCCTCATCACCATGATGATGTGCCTCCCCTGTCAAAAGATCTACTGACTTGGCTAGCACTATAACACTCACCTGTTTCGCTTCAAGCTCTGGGATAAGCTTTTCTGCCCAAGGGTCCATTCCCGCTCCGTTGACCACTACAAGATCAGCTGAATACATCGCCTTAATATCCCTGGGTGTTGGTTCAAAATCATGTGGCTCCATACCGCTCGGCACAATCGAAAATACTTCTCCCATATCCCCTACAACACCCTTGGCAAGTTCTTGGAGCGGGTAAAAAGTAGTAACGATTTTCATTGATTGAGTATTTTCTGCATCATGAGCTCTATCTACCGTTCGAGTAGAATAATGCCATACCAATCCGACGCCAAGCACAATTATCAACACTACTATTCCTCCTATTTTTGCTCTCATAAAAAAATTTACAAACTTACTAAATTATCTTGATCCCTGACAGGATCGGCACAGGCCATAAAACTCTACAGCATGCTGTTCAATCAAGAAAGAAAGTTTTTTTCCAAGCTTTTGAGCTTGTTGCATAAGCGCTGTTTCTTCAATCTTGACATCTTCTACCCCATCGCATTGGCGACAAATGAAATGATGATGATGCCCTCTCTCCGTGAGTTCGAAATATTGTTTGCGATCGCTCACCATTACTTTCTGGACCACTCCTACCCTTTCCATTTGCTCCAATTCTCGATAAATCGTAGTCTTATTGGCTTGACGCCCCAAACGGTGGCATTCTTTGACTACCTCAGGCGGAGCCAGCGGACCCTTCGCCTCATGAAGCACTCTCAAAATAACTTCCCTATTCTTCGTAGGCCGTACGTTCTTTTCACTGAGTTTATTGAGGCAAGTTTTCAGCATAATCTCATGTTACCGTTTAAAGAATGCCCGAAGCATTGCCCAGTACTTCCGCACTGTAAAACCAAGCCAGCCAAGCATAGGAAGTGATGCTACGACAAGGGACACATGATTGGGCGTCTGGCTTACATCACCACAGGCAGCACACATAAGTTTATCTTTATTTCCTTCATAATAGCAACTGAGTTGCAATTGTGTCAAACGGGACTTTCAACACGTGGTCAGATGAATGTCTCTTGGGTAAATTTACTAGTTCAGATTGTAGGTTTGAGACAAGAGTTGCCGAACTCCCCCCAAGCCTATACAGTAAGGGATATGGACTCCATCACTATCGACAATGTCATCCGGGCAGCTCGTTTCCCCTTCCGGGGTGACGATGAGAAGCGAATCCGCGAGGCCTATACCTTTGCCGCCGCCGCTCACGAGGGGCAACTGCGCCGCTCGGGTGACCCCTATATCACCCACTCGCTCCATGCAGCCAAAATCCTGGCTGAAAGTGGTATGGATGCTACTACCATCGTGGCTGGCCTCCTCCACGATGTCCCGGAGGATACCCAGGTAACACTCGAAACAATCCAGGAGAAGTTTGGCGAAGACGTTGCCTATCTCGTCCAAGGCATTACCAAACTCGGCAAGATCAAACTACGCGAATCCAAAGAGGAGTATTATCTCGAAAATTTGCGGCGTATGTTTCTCGCTATGGCCCAAGACATCCGAGTCGTGATCGTCAAGCTCGCTGATCGACTGCACAATATGCGCACCCTCGAGCATGTACCAGCAGAGAAGCGAGAACGTATTGCCCGTGAGACCTTTGAAATCTATGGTCCTATAGCCAATCGGCTCGGCATCGGCGAAATCAAAAACGAACTCGAGGACCTCTGTTTCCAGTACCTCGACCCCAAGCATTTCAAGCTCACGCAGGAACTCCAAGAACGTTACCTCTCCCAAGGCAAGGAATACATCGAGGAAACGACGAAACTCCTGCGGGCGGTCCTGACCAAAGAAAAAATCAAGGTACTCGAAATCCATGGTCGAACCAAAAATCTCTATCGACTTTTCAAGAAACTCGAGCGCCATGACATGGACATCACCCGTGTATATGATCTCGTCGCTATCCGCATCATTGTCCCCGAAATTGCTGATTGCTATGAAGCCCTCGGGATTATTCATCGTGAGTATCGGCCTATGGTTGGGCGTATCAAAGACTATATTTCACTCCCCAAACCCAATGGTTACCAATCACTCCACACCACTATCTTTGGACCCAAAGGCCGCATTGTCGAAGTTCAAATCCGCACTCAAAAAATGCATACCGAGGCTGAACTCGGGATTGCTGCTCACTGGTTCTATGCTGAGGAAGCCAATCATGGCTGGCGATCACTCTTCCGCAGAAAAATTAAGCCAGTTGACCCGACGCAAGACTTGGCCTGGGTACGCCAGCTCCAGGAATGGCAGAAGGAAATCGGCCGCGATGATCAGGAATTTCTCCACGGGCTCAAAATTGATTTCTTCAAAAATCACATTTTCGCTTTCACTCCCAAGGGGGACATTATCGACCTTCCTGAGGAAGCGACGCCCGTCGACTTTGCCTATGCTATTCACTCAGAGATTGGTGACGCCGCCGTTGGCGCCAAAGCTGACGGAAAGATTATCTCCCTTGATCAACCAATCCAAAATGGCCAGGTGATTGAAATCGTTACAGAGAAGAATAAAAAGAAAGCCAGTCGTGACTGGCTCACCTTCGTCAAAACTCAAAACGCCAAAACTCATATCCGCCGCTCCGTCCGCCACGACGGCCTCTTTGGCGAGAAGAAGAAATAACTCTCAACAACTCTCTTCTTTCAGTCTCTCATATCAAGCGTCTCGTTTCTGGCTTTTACTCCTTCGTTGCGCTCATAACTTCTTCGAGGGAGGTGGTGCCCATGACGATTTTAAGAAAACCATCCTCCACCATCGTGGCCATACCGTTTTCACGCGCCTGATTTTCAATAGCTTCACTCGTGGCTGATTGAGTCACCAATTTACGAATATTACTTTCCATTTCGAGTACTTCATAAATACCAATGCGGCCCTTGTATCCACCAGTACATTGATCACAGCCGACCGCTTTGTAAAACGTAATATCTTCCCATTTACTAATCTTCTCCATTGGCTTTTTGGCCAACGGATCTTTTTTGAGAAATGCCATAAGAGACTCGAGATCATACAGTTTTCCAAGCGAGTCTATCTCTTTGGCGTCGAGCTTGTAAGATTTTTTACACTCGACACAAAGACGTCGGACAAGACGCTGAGCGATAATCACATTGACGGTTGATGCAACAAGAAATGGCTCGGCGCCCATATCGAGCATACGTGGGAGCGTGGCAGCTGCTGAGTTGGTGTGAATGGTCGAGAGTACGAGGTGTCCAGTCATGGCTGCGTGCATCGCGATTTCGAGCGTTTCCTGGTCACGGATTTCCCCCACCATGATGATATCTGGATCTTGACGGAGCAGTGCGCGAAGAGCGGCCGCAAAGGTCATATTGATCTTGGGATTGATCTGGGTCTGATTGACGCGCGGCATACGGTACTCGACTGGATCCTCGACGGTCGAAATATTGACCGTCGGTTGGTTGAGAATATCCATCGCCGTGTAGAGAGTCGTCGTTTTCCCTGATCCGGTTGGCCCAGTAACGAGGATGATACCATTAGGCTTTCCGATTTCGCGGTGAATAATCTCGAGCGATTGACCGAGAATACCCATTTTCTCAAAGGTGAGCCCATGTGACGATTCGTCGAGAAGACGCATCACAATTTTCTCACCATCAAAAACCGGCAGAATCGAAACACGAAAGGAGATCTTGTAATCATCTTTCTCAATTTTGAAGCGCCCGTCCTGCGGCAAGCGGTGCTCGTCCAGCTTGAGGTTGGAGAGTACTTTGATACGCGCCACAATCCCTGTCGCGACATCCTTGGGGAGAGTCATAGCATCGTGAAGTACACCGTCAATGCGGTAACGCACTACCACGTCCTTTTCCTCGGGTTCGATATGAATATCGGAAGCTGACTGAAGAATAGCGTGCTTGAGGAGAGTGTCGACGATACGGATGATAGGGAGTCCGGCTGCGATTTTCTCAAGATCCCCGTCCTTCTCCTCGTCCTCATGCTTATTGACTTCGTCAGTGAGGATATCACCGAACTCGGCCTTGAGGCTTTTTTCGTACTGATGCAGGACAGTCTGCACACTCTCTCGCGTCGTGAGACAAGGAACGATCTTGAGTCCAGTTTTTTTCTTGATAAAGTCAATAGTCTGAAGGTCCTCAGGGTTGAGCATAGCTACCTTGAGATCAGTCCCCGATTTTTGGAAAGCGATAATATTGTACTTCTTAGCAATCGGCTCAGGCACAATCGAGAGAATATCAAACGGGATCTGCTCCTTGGAGAGGTCGACAAACGGGATACCAAGCACATAGGCATACACCTTCTGGAGCTCGGCTTCTTGGATCAATTTTTTCTCAAGGAGACACGCTCCTAACTCCTGCCCCTTGGCCTCACACTCTTTGATCGCCGCATCCAACTCAGCCGGTGACACAATATTGGAATCGCGCAAAAACTCCTTGAGTTGTTCTGGTCGAACACGCATGTGTGTGTCTTTATATTTATGTCTACATTATACCCCATTCGTACTCAAAATTTAAAGAGAGAGGCTACATGCCTCTCTCTTGTAGATTGCTCACTGAAACACAAACTACATCATCCCGGGCATACCCATACCACCACCCATACCGCCTATATCAGGCGTCTTCTTTTCTTCGGGCAGGTCAACGACAGCGGCTTCGGTCGTAAGGAGAAGCGAAGCAACCGAGACAGCATTTTCGAGTGCGGTCCGAGTCACCTTGAGCGGATCGATAATCCCCGCTTTGAGCATATCAGCTTCGTAATGGTCAGTCGCTGCATTGTAGCCAGCATTGATACCTTTGTTCCCCATCACGCTGTTGAGGACGACACTAGCATCGCTCATACCAGCATTCGAGGCAATCTGGCGTAGTGGTTCCTCGAGTGCCTTGATCACAGTGAGATAGCCAGCTTTGAAGTCATTCTCGACTTTCCCCTCTTCCTTTTTGAAGCGTTCACCAACTTCAAGCGCAGCTTTGACGAGCGCTGTCCCGCCACCAGCGACAATACCCTCAGCGACAGCCGCTTTGGTTGCAGCCACAGCGTCTTCCATCTTGTGTTTCATGTAGGTAAGCTCGGTCTCCGTCGCAGCTCCTACACGGATCACAGCGACACCACCCGAGAGCTTGGCCATGCGCTTCATGAGCTTCTCGCGGTCATAATTTCCCTCCGTCTTGTCAGCCTGAGCCTTGATAAGCGCCACGCGAGCATTGATATCGGATTTCTTGCCCTTACCTCCGACGATAGTAGTATCATCTTTAGTCGAGACCACCTTGGCAGCTCGGCCGAGCATAGCAAGTTCGGTAGATTCGAGTTTCATCCCCTTGTCGGTCGAGATCACCTGACCACCTGTAAGGAGTGCAATATCTTCGATGAGAGCCTTACGATTGTCACCAAAGTCTGGGGCCTTGATCGCGAGCACATTGAGGACGCCTCGAATCCGGTTCACGATAAGTGTCGCCAAAGCCTCACCATCCACGTCTTCAGCAATGATGACGATGTCTTTCTTGCCGGCTTGAGCCATTTTCTCGAGAATCGGTAAGACTTCTTGGATCGAAGAAATTTTCTTGTCGGTGATCAGAATAAACGGATCTTTGATTTCGGCCGATTGGCTCGCAGCATCGGTCATCATGTAGGGCGAGATATAGCCCTTGTCGAAATTCATTCCCATCACGATTTCCTTAGAAAGTCCGAGGGTTTGCGACTGCTCAGTCGTGACGACACCATCATTCCCCACCGCTTCCATCACGTCGGCGATCATCTCGCCCATCTCTTCAGACTCAGCAGAAATGGTCGCGACATTCACTTTCTCTTCGCGCGAGCTAATTTTCTTGGAATTTTTCTTGAGAAGAGCAATCACATCATCCTTGGCTCGCTCCATCCCGTGACGGATGCCAACAGGATTAATCCCCGTTTCGACAAACTTGAGACCCTCACGCACCAAAGCCTGGGTAATCACGGTTGCCGTCGTCGTCCCGTCCCCTGCTACATCATTGGTTTTCTCAGCCACTTGTTTGATGAGCTCAGCTCCAAGGTTTTCAAATGGATCCTTGAGCTCGATGTCTTTGGCGATTGACACACCATCATTGGTAATCGTCGGTCCGCCATAACTCTTCCCCAGGAGCACATTACGCCCTTTAGGACCCATGGTCACGCGCACTGCATTGGCTACCTTATCAATGCCAAGCTTAATCTTCTTGCGAGCGTCTTCACTATATATGATTTGCTTTGACATATGCGTTATCTTACTTTAAGAGATTAGTCATGATAAATTAGCACTCTCTATTATAGACTGCTAAAAAACCCTGTCAAGATCCTATCCCCCGCTAAATTTAAGAGGCTTCTTTTCTCAAAAAATGCTCGTTGCCAATATAGTACAGAATTCTTTTTTTCTCATCGAGAATCGGGGTAATCCGAGCATGGGCACGATAACGTGTCCCATCCTTTCGCTTATTGATAAGCTCTCCTTCAAAAGTTTCTTTTTTTAGTCGGATAGTCTCCCACATTTTTTGATAAAATTCCGAAGACATCTGCCTCCCCCAAATCCTGGGGGTATCATTTTTCATCTCCTGAAAAGAGTACCCCGTCATTTTTTCTGCTGCTGGATTGGCATAGACAATCTTCCCATCTGCATCAGTAATGATAGTATGATCGAGACTCTGATCAATGACCATTTTAAACTTTTCCATTTCGTTTCTACTTCCCAAGGCCATCGAGTCTGATTGATTTACTTTTTTCAGAGCAGAAACCATAACAGTAGCCAAGTAAGAGAAATCATCAATATCCCCTTCCGGAATAGTCCCCTCTTGCATTACTGCTACCTTATGCGCAATTCGCCGCATATTCTCAACTCGCCGTAAAAGGAACATATCTATAGCCGCCACCAAAATACTCACATATGTCACTAAGACAAATAAAGAATACCAAAGGTTACGCCATAAAAACGACTCTCCTCGCTCTACAATGGAAGCCTGTTGTCTTACCTCAAGGATAAGTGAGGGGTTATTGAAAATATTCTTAATTACTTGATAACTCACCACTTCATGCCCTGTATACTCAAGAGCAAATGAATCGGGGGGTGTGAGTTTTGCCAAGGGATTGTCTCCACTGACCTGTCGAGCATCATACGGGGCAATATGCACCGTATACCCAGAGAGGGCACTCAGCGTCTCGCTGTATCTATCAGTAAGGTATCGAGCAAACACAATAGTCCCTCGTCGAGCTCCTTGCCCATCACTGGTCGTGATGGGCTGTGATGCCACCATCCAGGTAGCGTCCGTAGTAGTCAATAAACCATTTTTCACTGAGACTAAGTCAGTAAAATCAAGGAGAACACCCCGTCCCGTAACATACGTTTCGAGAGATCGAGGTAAAGACTCTTCGCTCGTACCATCAGCAAAGATTTGTTTAGCATACACTACATCCCCGCCATTATTTATAAAAACCATCACATCTACTCCGAGCAACCTCAGCGATTCATCATTGAGGTTAGAGATGATATAGGATTGATTCTTATCAGAAATAAAATCGTATGTATCATCCCAACGAGCCCAGTCTGACTGCTTGATCGCTAAATTATTTATCTCATTCTTAAGTACCCGCTCCACCAACGCTGAATTATTACGAGCTTCAGTCTCTTGAAGCGTTTTCATGTCTTTTTCGGTAACAAACCACACAGTCCCGTAGGCAAACACAAAAAAGATTACTGATAGACCGAGAATAACAAGGTATGTTTTGTTTCTTAGTGAAAACATAAATTTTTATTTATGACTGATGAAGCAATACTTTTAATACATCATGAGCAGTCAAAATACCTACCAGCGTGTTCCCTCCGTCTACCACTGGCAATGTATTAAAGTTTTTTTCAACCAAGATCCTACCAGCCTCCTCTACTGAAGTTTCGGGACTCACAGTAATACAAGGGGTGGCCATTATTTCTTTTACTGAGACTGCATCCAAACTCCCTCTAGGGGTCTTATCTTTCTTTTTTGTAAGCTTGTTAATGAGATAGGCTGCCATAGAAGTTGATCCCTGGTGCTGATAAAAGAAATCTCCCTCAGCCACAATCCCCTGCAACTCAAAAAGCTCGTTGACAATAGGTACCGCATGGATTTGATGCTGCACAATAAGATCTGCTACAGCCTGAGCTGAGCTATCAGCTTTAACCGAGATAATATTCGTCGTCATGATATCTTTCACTTGCATATATGTTCATTAATTTTTATTACAAATATACTATTCATATCGAAGAGCGTTCAAGGCAGAGATATTCGTTGCTCGACGAGCAGGATAAATACCTGTAATGATACCTACGATAAGCGAGAAAACAAGAATAGCAATGACAAACGGTGCTGGAATATATGAAACATCAATTGCTCCAGCTCCTTTGAAAATAGCGAGCAGTGAGAGCCCTGCCCCCAATGCTTTCCCCGCCAAAAATCCAAAGAGAAGGCCAAGAATACCACCAAAAAAAGCCATCACCATAGACTCCGTTAGAAAGAGCTCCTGTACCTCAACCGATTTCATCCCGATCGCCTTCATGAGCCCAACCTCACGGGTTCGTTCCAGGAGAGAGACTGTCAGCGTATTGAACATCCCCAAGGCAGCTACACCGAGAGCCACCATGCCTAAAAGTCCCAAAATGATCCTGGCGCTCGCAAAAAAGGCATTAATCTGACTCACCGTATCCGCCACAGAAGTAGTCACATACCCCAAGCCTTCAATCTGCTTGCGAACATCTGCAAGCACCTCTTGATTCAGGGCAGTTACTTTGGCCTGTGAATAATACCGGATCCCGAGACCTCGCAAATCGATAAAAGGGACATAGAAAATTGGACTCTTGTCCTCTGGTATCAGTCCTACAATCGTATAGTCTACAGGGATAGATTCTACTTTCTTCTGAGAATCCTCCAGGAGACTCCCTGTAATCACAAAACTTACATTGAATGTTTTTCCGATAGATTCATCTTCATTAATCCCCAATACTCGAAGCATGGCCCGACTGACTACTGCTTCGCGTTTAGCACTTTGGGCTATGGCTACCCGCTCAATATTTTCCTCGACAACTGACCCTCCTTCTCCAGCAATTTCCACCCATCCATCGCCCGACTGAACTACATTGAGTGCAGCAGCAGCGCCAACTTCCTGGAGAAGTTTTTGTTTTTCATCATTCGAAAGGACCCTGATTGAAAGCCAGCTATCAGTTACAGCAAAAAACACCTGCCGTTCAACCACAAAACCACCCTCATCCCGTTTTAGTTTATATTCTCCACCGACACAATCAGCATCGGAAATATCACAAGTCACCTCTTCAAAAAGAGAGGCGGTTACTTTTATCCATTTCCCCAATGACTGACCTTGACTATCAACCCCCGCTTTTCCATATGATTCGGCAGTATACGCTTCACCCCATACAAACTGCCCTACTTGCTCTGTTGTATCTATTCTCACAAATCCAAGTTCCTCAGCAGTTGTAGTTGCCTCAGATCGAGCTCGAACCCAATGAAGTCCAGTTGAAGAAATCGCTATTTCCTCAGCTACATCACCAGAGTGTTTTGGTATTTCTGACTCCTGAATCTGACCAACGGATGGCTCGGACGGAATGATATCTAAACTATCATAGAACTTCCCTCGTACGGGGCGGGTAGCTGATTGATCGAGGTAATGCGTCGTCACACCATAGACTGCCATATCGGATACAGAATTCTGATAATTCACCTTACCAACGACCGAAATAAGTGGATCAACTGAAGCGACATTGGGAATCTGAATCAGCGTATTCACTGTTTCATCACTCATTTTTATTTTTCCACCGGGCTGAAGAGAGACATCGGCCTGCTGCATCTCTTGAAGTTCTGCTACCTGGGAAATAACCAGACGCTGAAGCCCATATCCAATTGAAACAAGAAAGACAATAGATCCGATTCCAATAGCCATGCCACCGATCGTAACTGCGGTACGAGTTTTCTTTCCCTTCATGTTACGAATAGCGATTTCAATGAGACCTACCTTATCAATACTTTCGCCATTGGCAGTATGGAACAAACGAAATAACCGCTCTGAATATCGAGAGAAAAGAATCTCTGATGGAGTACCCGATGTTACTACCCCGCCAGTAGCTTGAGTATGCCGCTCCTTCCATAACGTGCGCCAGTACCAGATGTGAAACGTAATTTTTGCAATCACATAGGTAAGGATGAGCAAGATAAACATGCTAATCCGAATAAAACTAAAACGGAAAAAGGTAACAATGCGGGTAGCAAACTCCTTTATTCGCACCCAATAACTCACCTTGGGCTGCTGCGCTTTCGCTAGGCCTTCAGGAGAGGGACTTGTATTACTATCTGTTTTGGATGTTGAGAGACGAGACCAAAAGGACATACTATGCAGCGTCAGGTTTATTGAGTACGCTAAAATCCGCTTTCTTATAGGTAAGCTTGGCTTCAAGGGCCGACTTATCCTTATCTCGATAGATACCATCGATCTTCCCATCACGCATATTCAGAGCTGTTTTGGAGTACCGAATATATTCAAGGTCATGCGTCACCATAATAATCGTCTTGCCCATCTGATTAAGATCATTGAGAAGATACATAAGATTTTGTCCGGCTTCATAATCTAGGTTTCCTGTCGGCTCATCCGCCACCAATACTTCTGGCTCGGTAATGATTGCTCGAGCCACTGCCACACGCTGCTGCTGACCACCAGAAAGTTCCATAGGATGATAATGCGCCCAGGTCTCCATCTTCATAATCTTGAGTGTTTCATACGCCTTCTCAAGACATTCAGTTTTTTCTTTTCCAAGCAGCATAAGCGGAAATGCTACATTTTCCAATACCGTAAGTGACTTTACCCAGTTCGATTGTTGATACACCATCCCAATGTGGTGTTTGCGAAACTGCGCTCGATCATCTTCATTACGACCAGCGTACATATCTTCACCAAGAAAAATAATCTTCCCCTTCGTTGGCGGTTCCAAGCCAAGGAGGATATGGAGCAATGTTGATTTGCCGCAACCAGAAGCACCGAACAGCACCATGAAATCGCCTTTAGCCACCGTAAATGACACTCCCTTCAGGACGAGCACCATCTGTGTTCCAATGTCAAAAGCCTTAAAAACATCCTGGGCTTCAATAATAACCTGGCCCGACTGAGGTTCGGTATGCGCCGCTTCAGATTTGGCCCTCGCCTGAGCTGATGGAAGGACAAAATCATGCGGTTGACCCGTTGACGACTGTTCCATCTCAACACTCGGCACTGTAGCGGCTCCTTTTTTTGTTTTTGTTTCAGTACGTAAAGGCATACTATATTCCTATTGCCCAAGAATAGAACGAAGGCTGGTAATGACAAGATCGAGTGCATTAGCCGTAGCCTTCGGAGTAATGGCCACAGTATCAATTGAATTTCCGACATTGCCTGCCTTATCACGAGAGACTACCCGCAAATGATACACCTTGGATGGAGTAAGTCCAGAAATAATCACCGTGTGATTCGTTACAAGATTATCATCTTGGCCAGTTTTTTGTGGATAGCTACTACCAGTTCCCTCTCCATATTCTACCTGAGAAGTCGATACCTCGTCAGTAGTCCAAGAAACAATAATTTGTGCCTCAGCCTGTTCGTCTGAACTCTCTGATTTTTTAATAGATACTGTTCCTTCAACATTGACATCTATAACTTGGGGTGGACGAGTATCAGTTGCCGTGGTAAACCGCTGCGGATCAGACACTGCCTCATTTCCAGCCTTATCCTGGCCCTTGACCACGAGGACATACGGGGTTTGTGGCTGAAGACTCCTCAGCATAACTCGATGCTCTCCCTTTACCAGTTTTACATTGACCTCATCTTTTGCTTCCTCAGGTCTACCGTCAGGATAATAGGTCACAATCGATGATGTTTCTGTGTTGGTTGCCCAGGTAATAAGCATGATGGTTTGGGCTGAGCCACGCACCTGCTGAATACGGACATTGGATACCTTCGGACGAGGTAATGTCTCAAAGGTGAGCACACTGCCATCATATTCCTCATCCTCACTATCGAGCGTATTCACTTTGTAAAAATATTTCGTACCGTCCTGAAGGTTATCCAAAGTAACATTGTACGTTGTTTCTGTGGTTGAGGTTGAGATTTCTTTGACGCTTCCAAAAGAAGCTGCTATGCCATAATAAATCTTGGCTTTATTGGCATCCTGAGTAGTAAATTCAAGCACGACGCTCGTAAGTCCAACAGTTTTAACATTAGGATTGGTCACCGTCGGCGCTGGCAAGGTCTGAAACGAATCCTCTGTAGAGGTGCCTGTATTCCCATCCTCATCGGTCCATTTAGCCTTGAAATAATATCGTGTTCCTGGCGAAAGATTGGAAAGGCTGATCTCGTGATCAGTAACCTGTTCAGAATTACTGGGCTCCTCACTAAAATAATTGCGAGCACTCTTGCCATACTGAATTTTGCTATCAGAGGCACGTTCCGTCCCCCAAGAAATAGTAGCTGAACGAGTAGTAATCAGCGAGACTTTTGGCTCAGTCGTAAGTTCAGCTGCTGTAGTAAATCGCCCGGTAGGCAACAGTTCTACTACTGTAGAGAATGAGCCACAATTATGGACATTGTCACAGGCTCGTACCTTGTAATAATACGTCTGCTGGGCCAGTCCGGTGTCCACAAAAGCAATACCCGTTGTAGAGGCTGCTTCTGTATAGGTAGACCCATCTGTTGATCGATAGATCTCATAATCCTCCACTACGCCTGATGACGGCGGTTCCCACGACAAAGCAATTTTCCATGAGTTGGTGCTCTTCACCGAAACATCTGCGATCTCGACATTAAGCGGGATACCGGGAGCGCTCGTATTGGCAGTAAAGGTTACGCTATCGTAAGCTCCGTAATTAATGGCGCCACCAACACCGTCATCATTCTTGGCTACTACATAGAAAGTATTGGTCCCGACCTGAGTCGCGAAAGCCCCTGCAGATATCGAGGTAGCTCCAGCTGAAGTAAAACTACAGGTAACCTCCGACGGGAGCGTATTGATCGTATAACAATACGTCAAATCATCCACATCACCCGAATAACTTGATGGTGGATCCCATGAAAAGGCAAAGGAGTTGGTCGTATTGGTTGCGGGACTCACATCAAGATTTTGAGGAGCGGTCGGCCCTGTCCCAGAATAGTAAAAGGCTACCTGCACCGTGCCACTCGATGCATTGCCTGCATTATCAAGAGTGCGAAGGTAGAAAAAGTTTTCACCTGTCTGATAGGCAGCTCCGGGAAGATTTACTGAAAGAGATGAGGTAGTGGATGACCAACTTCCTGGACTCACACTCGCTCCTACCTGGTATTGATACCCTGCAATCCCTGAACCAGCATCGCTCGCTGTATTGGTCCAAAAAAATGTAAAGTCATTCGTGGCAGCATACCCGGTTGGCGCTACTGTTACTCCCGTAGGATTCTGTGGACCAGTGCTGTCTAGCTTATAGATGAAGGGGGCATAGATACTGCTTACATTTTGAGCATTATCACGCGCTCTAATGCGAAGATAATACGTCGTTCCGCTTGCCATACTTGATGGTACAAAACTGTTCCCCACTTGAAACGTCCCCGCTGTTTGTGGGTCAGCCGTATTGTCGGTCCCAAAGTACACATAATAACCAGCGAGACCAGATCCTGCATCACTCGCTCCAGACCAGCTAAAGTACGGCGCCGTGTAACTATACCAAGTGTTGGTCGTAAGACTCGTCAATCCTGCCGTTTCATTGAGTGCAGTGAGCGAACTTGGGGCTGTAGGCACCACAAGATCAGAGGTAGAATCCATGGTTATTTCATCGAGAGAAACAAGCTGATTCCCATTCCCTAGTAAAACGGCTTGCCAAAGAAATCCGTCGTCCGTAACTGGAAATGTTCCAATGTTTGTATTGATAGTCGCTACGCTATTCGCTTCGCTCAGGCTCGCTGAAGTCGCCCACGCTGACCCATTCCAATATTTCCAGGTAGAGCCGCCATCGTCCGAGAGGCGATAGGTAATCGTCCCGCCATTCGCTACTTCAGTCGTAGCAAAGGCATCCCATGACTCAACTCCAGAGAGACGAACAGCGCTCGTTGGTTGCACTCCGACTCGAGCACTACTGTATGGTGTCGTGGTAAAACTTGAACGAGCGGTATTGCTAATACGTACCTCATCCAAAAGACCATTGAAGACAGCTGGCCCTCTCCCAGCAACCACCGATCCTGCATGGGCCCCAAAAATAAGTGGGTGCACAGTATCAGACATTGTTGCGGTCGTTGCCACACTGTTATTTTCGGTACCATCAATAAAAAGCTTAAGTGTACTCCCGTTATAGGTTACCGCTATATGGTGCCAACTCGTATCTTGAGTCGTGCTACTCGATTCCAAAAGAACATTACCTCCATAGGCCCAGATGGTCGCATCACTGTTAGCTGTGAGACCAGTACCAGCATAGAGTTTGCCACGATATACTGCCATGGATGCAATACGCTCGACAATATTCGTCCAACCTGAGTTGCTTCCATCACCACCAATACGTGACCAGGTACTCGTATTGTAACGCCATACCTCACCTTCACCTGTCCCATCACCAAGACTCACTATCAAATCACCATTGTAGGTAACCATCGACTTGATACGCTCATACAATGCATCGGTCCAACTTCCATTGAGACCATCACCAGCTACTGCAGCACTACCCCAGTTGGTTCCATTCCATTTCCAGAGTTCCGCATCACCTGTACTGGCTCCAAGTCCTGCATACAGCTCTCCCCGATACCAAGTAAGGGCGGTTACTTCTTCATAGGTACTATTGGCCCAGCTCGAATTAACCGTATCACCACCCAACTTGGTCCAACCAGCTGTCTGAGTACAGCTTGATCCCGTATCACAAGTCCACACTTCAGCATCGCCAGCACTTGACCCGAGACCTACATAGAGATTGGTTCCGCGCACCGCCATACTCCACACGGCTTCAAAGGTGGTATTATTCCAGCTCTGCCCACCCGACCCAGTTGCGTCTCCTCCACGGAATGTCCAGCCTGCCGTGGTGGTACAACTGACGGCCAAATCACAGGTCCACATCTCTCCGTCACCAGCAGCTGTTCCCTGAAGCCCTACATACAATGTCGAACCAATTACCGTCATCGATGTCACTGAGCGCTTGGTACCCGCCGCCCATGATTGACCACCTGAACCACTACCATCGCCACCAATTTTGGTCCAGGCACTTCCATTCCAACTCCATACTTCTGCATCGCCATTGGTACCACCACCAATGCCAGCAATGAGCGTCCCATTGTACCCAGTCATCGAAGGTACTGACCGATAGGTAACTGCCGACGAAGTAGGGTGTCCATACGCCCATGAACTGTTGATTCCCTGACCACCAATCATAGTCCAGTTCGTCCCATCATATTCCCAGACAGTAGCATTACCATTTGAGGTAGCAGCCGCTTGATCATCACCAGTCCCAGCGTAGAGTTTACCTCCCACAGTCGTCATCGATACGATACCATTGAGGCCATAGACGCCCCAGCTCGAATTCAGATAATCACCAGCGAGCCTCGTCCACCCAGCCGTATCACTACAGGTGCCACTTGCATCACAACGCCAAATTTCAGCCCCAGAAGTTCCCGCACTTGAACTCGCACCTACAAAGATATAGTTACCACTCTTAGCCAAGCTCGCCGCGTAGAGAAACGATGCACCAGTAGTATTGCCCCAGGACTGGCCGCTCGTTCCATTACCATCGCCACCTAATTTCCCCCAACTAGGACTACTATCACAGCTTGTACAGCGCCAGAGTTCTGCATCACCTGCTGTATCACCGATACCGGCATAAATCGTCGTGCCATCAGCAAGGAGGCTCCAGACACGCTCAAATGTTGACCCAGCCCAGCTTGAGTTAAGTGCGTCACCACCAACCTGCGTCCAACCCGAGGTCGTCGTACATGTACCACCCAGGTCACAGCGCCACACATCAGCGTCTCCCGCCGTTACACCGATACCGACATAGATCACCGTCCCATTTGAAGTAAGAGAACGAACCTCCTCCATAGCATTGGTCCAACTTTGACCACCTGATCCGGTAGCATCCCCACCACGCTTAGTCCAACCACTCGTCACCGTACACGAAGAAGTAGCACAGGTCCACAGTTCAGCATCACCTGCACTTGACCCGAGTCCTACTGCCAGTGTCGTACCATTGACGAGTGCCAAAGCCGTCACTTCTTCATAGGTACTTGTAGCCCACGATTGACCACCTGAACCACTGCCATCACCACCTACTTTGGTCCAGCTCGGACTGCTGTCACAGCTTGTACACTTCCATACTTCTGCATCACCCGCCCCTGTTCCAAGGCCAGCGTAAATCGTCGTACCATCAGCGAGAAGAGTCGTTACTCGTTCATAAGGTCCTGGACTCGCGATAAGCCAGCTTGAATTGAGCGTGTCTCCACCAATCTGCGTCCAGGTCGAACCATTGTAACGCCACACCTCAGCTTTAGCAGAACCATTACCCAAACCAACATACACATTTGTTCCGTCCGTTGTAAGGGCACTTGCATCTTCATAAAACCCATCAGTCCAACTGGAATTAATACCATCGCCACCCACCTTGGTCCACGCTGGACTCGTCGTACAACTCGTGCATTTCCATACTTCAGCGTCACCAGTAACGGTTGTCCCAGTCGTGATACTTCCCAGTGCGACGTAGAGATCGCTCCCTACAAAAATCTGCCGCCATACAAAGTTCTTACTATTGGCGTCCCAACTTCGGTTGGTTTCAACATTTATAGAAACGCCATTGTCGTTGAGCATATCTGGCCCCGCTACCTGATCCCATTGATTAGCCGAGGATGGGGCCATCTCAAATACCACTTTCCCTGTTTCATTATCGTAATAGAGCTGGTATGGCCCCTTGTCGAGTACGCCTTGCCGGTTACGACTCGAGGTATTGCTCCAGCTCGATCCAAATTTGGTCCATGCTTCTGCCGTAAAGTTTCCTGTAAGCGAAAGAGACGTTGAGTCAGCAGCAGTCACCGATGACGTTGAGCCATTGAGTGAGAGACCATTGTTGAGGTTACCCGTCGTAAAGGTGCCATTGGCCACGGTTCCATCATTGTTATTACTCGAGCTATCATCAGCAGTCGACCCACTCGACTCATCGAGATGATAGAGAGCAGCTGTATTGGCATCATTTGTGTAATTCTGTACTTTGAGCCGTGCCACTCCACCAGTCACTTCCAAGAGATTCGCATCCGATGGCGTATAGTCACCTGCTGTTGAGAAATCCCAGGTGTCCGTGGTGTCAGCAGCAAGAATTTTGTGAGTCACTCCATTAAGAGCGATATAGAAACCCACACCCACTCCAATACTCAGTACAACAAAAAACATGGTCTGTATCTGCCAATACGCAACAGTAAAACGCTGACTCCATTTGTGCCAGTATCGCCTCAATGTATTTTGTTTTATATCTGAAAAAACGTTACGCCAGGACATGGCTCAAAAACCAGATAATGATGGCCATTTGAATTCGACCAACACTTCATTTTACCACGAAAAAAACCCTTACAGGAAGGGTTTCAAACAGACTAATAGAACATCATTAAATCTTGAAAATAATCACGTCACCATCCTGGACGATATACTCCTTTCCTTCAAGTCTTACCCAGCCTTTTTCACGTGCGGCGGCATAGCTTCCAGCTTCAAGCAGTTTGTCCCACATAATTATTTCTGCTCGGATAAACTTTTCCTCGAAATCGCCGTGAATCGCGGCTCCGGCTTGGGGTGCCGTCGAGCCGATACGCACCGTCCAGGCCCGACTCTCGGTATCACCGGTCGTGAAGTATGTCATGAGCCCGAGAAGTGAGTAAGCCGCCCGGATGAGATCCGGGAGATGCGAGGTCAGTCCCATTTCAATGGCTTCTTCTCCCGAAAGTTCGATGAGCTCCTCTTCGATTTTGATATCGAGTTTCACATGCGGCCGCGTTTCGAGACTCTCCGGGAGCTTGGCCTCTACATCCGACACATTGTAGACATAGAGAAACGGTTTGGCAGTGAGGAGCTGGAGCCCACGCGCGATACGCAGTTCAGCTTCATTGGTAAGCGTGGCGAGGTAGCTATTGGCGAGCTTGCCCGCCTGGAGCTCAGCCTCGAGCTTTTCGAGGATGGGGAGCTCGAGAAGAGCCTCTTTGTTGTTCCCGCGCGCTTCTTTGGCTGTCTTTACCTTACGTTTCGAGACGGTCTCAAGATCAGCCAGGATGAGTTCAGTATTGATAATTTCGATATCATTTTCGGGATCGATTTTGTTGTGGACATGGATGATGTCGTCGTTCTGAAACACTCGCACCACCTGGACGATAGCGTCTACTTCGCGGATATTGGCAAGAAATTTATTGCCCAACCCTTCACCCGTCGACGCGCCCTTGACGAGCCCAGCGATATCGACAAACTCGACGACCGCTGGGACGGTCTTGGCACTCTGTGAAAACTCGGTCAGTTTCTGCAAACGCTCATCCGGCACCTCGACAATCCCCACATTGGGCTCGATGGTACAAAACGGATAATTATTAATATCCACTGACTTTTTGGTCAGGGCTTTGAAAAGCGTCGATTTACCGACATTGGGTAATCCCACAATACCCACTTGAAGCGGCATAATGTGTCATCAAAATAGCAAGAGGATTGTCCCAGGAAGTGTATAAAAAGTCAAAGGCGCCTAGCATGCTTCCCAGCATAAGGCGCCTTTTGTTGGTTCAGTGAACCTAGTGTCGTCGAATCTCCTCAGCGCTGCGTACAGAACGGCACGCTGTAGTGCACCTGTCCAGTCCTGGGACTGAACGACACACCACTGCCAACCGCCCCAATCGTCCAGACGGAGGTGCTGACCGTGGCAGAGGCATTGGCCTGATACGGGAGTCCAGCCCAACCCAGGCCAAAGCCGTCAGAGCCGAACTGGTAAGCCACATTGGTGGCTGACCCAGTGCCAAGGTAGGCCGTCACATTGACGGTGTCCGAGCAGGCCAGGTTTCGGAACTTCAGGAGCAAACGACCGCCAGTGAACTCGAACCAGGCCATCCGGATGGATGGGGCGATGTCGTAACCCTCTGGAGTCTTGCGACCCGTCCCGAGACCCCAGCCATGACCGTAGTCCCTGCCTTGGTGGCTGCCGTTCAAGGCAAAGGCGTAGACCTTGCCAGCTTCGAACACGATGGGTTGACCATCACGTCCGAAGAAGCCGCCCGCGAAGTCGGACCCGAAGTCGAAGACAAGCGAAGCCGTATTGTCCGGCTCGCGCACCGGGTAGATGCGGTTGGGTTGGAAGCCAGAAGCGCCGTACTCGATGCCACAGACTGAGTTCAACTTGGCGTTGAGTCCAGTGAACTTGTAGCCGGTAGTGGTTCCGAGATCGAGCCAGTACTCCCCGCCCTTCCACCACACCGTGAAGCGTGAGCAGTCGTTGCTCGGAAGTCCTGTGATCCGGAGCTCACCGTTGGCCTGCGGCCGATTGCAGCCGGGACCGGTCGACTTGTCCCAGTTGCCGAGCCGGATCGAGTGACCACAAAGCGCATCGATCTCGTTCGCCGGGATTTCGTAGCCTTTGCCAGCTGCCCCGACGCCCCACAACTTGTTGTTCTTGTAATTCGCGGTGATGGTGACACTAGTGCCCCCGTCATTCGAGAACATCAAGGTGCCGGCAAAGGTAGGCACACCGCACAAATCCGGCCGCGCGTAGCACTTGTGGGTGTCAATGTGGTCATGGTCAACGAGACCCGGTCCAACGACATTGAACGTGTAGATTCGTTCGTTGTCTTCCCGCATCCCGATGTACACCCCGCCGTTGATGTTGTAGAAGCGATAGGTGTACCAGAAGTCGCCGAAATGGATGCGGCTGGTCACGGCACCCGGCGGAAAGATCTCGGGGAAGTCTTTCTCTACCCAGGCGAAGATATCCGCCGGGGTGATCGAAGCTGCCGAAGCTGCCATCGACAGAGTCATGGCCGCAAAGGCCACCGGAAGCTTTTTGAAGAGCTTCATGGATACTCCTTGGGCATCGAAGCCCGTCAGTGGCCACACTGGGGCCAGAATTGAAGATTTTGGAATCTTGTTATTCGAATTGTTAGAGAACCAAATGCCTCCTTCGGGAAGACCCAAAGTTGACATAGTAGTTTATCACAAGGTATCCGAAAAGTCAATGGTAAAAAGTAATGTTTTTGTGGCTTATTTGAGCCGCAATTTAGTATCAAAAATGTTGAAACCCGCATGCATTGCTGCAAAGGCGGGTCTCGTTTGAGCCAGGGTTCTGGCTCGGGCCACGACATCAATGGAAGCTGATGTCGAGCCAAATGCGGTCGTAGCCGACGTCGACGGTTTTCCAACCATCCGGCAGTTTCCAGTGCGCGACGTTCATCGCGTACTTGGGTTGACCATTGGCCATGTCGACCGACTTTCCCTTGGACACCGCCGCGAAGATGCCGCGATCGAGTGCATAGTACAGCGAAATGTCGGCGTAGAGCCGACCCTCACCGTCGCGCTTGATCTCGCCGCGCGGCGCCGCCGGCTGATTCGCGTGAATCATGCCGCTGTGCCAGACGATCTGGTCACCCGGCGCGATCTCGACACCGAAGTTCGATGGTCCGAAGACCAGTCGAACCTGCGGGTAGCCGAATTGGTCGAAACCGATCCGACTGATCGTCGGCCGGATCTCGGCCTCGCGCGCCGGCGTGATGCCGGTTGCAACTTCGACAGGCGCAGAAGCAGATGCGGCGAGTGCCGGTGCAGTCACTTGAGCAGCAACTTGCTGGCGCTGCTCGACGGCGACCGTCATCGACTGGGCCGAGACAGACTCTTCGTGTTCGCCACCGCCGCAAGCAGCGAGAGCAACAAGCAGCAAGGCTGCAAAAAACGAACGTGTCATGGAAAACCTCCAAGTGGGAAGGGACAGGGAAAAATCTTGTCGCCTCAGTGGCGACCCCTTCCGAAGGAGACGCCCATGATTTGACTAGCCAGTTTACTATAAAATACTACCTTTGTCAATGGTCAATAATGTATAATTTTATGGCTTATTTGAGCCTTTATTATGTAGAATCATGAAGTACGAATCATGAATCAAGGAATACAAATGCTTGTATTTGTATTGTTTTTCACGTATTCATAATTCCTGATTCACAATTCTTTCATCAAAAAAACCATCAAACCTCCTACCAGAGAGCGCTTTCTTAAGATATACTAAGCTTAATTAAGAAGAACCTATGTTTGAACCGAAAATTTTCAAGGCTTACGATATTCGCGGGATTTATGGCAAAGAATTTGAAGACGATCTCGCCTACAAACTCGGTCGGGCGGTGGTAGTCCACTTTGGGGCCAAAAAAATTGCTGTCGGGCGTGATGTCCGGGCTTCCTCCCCTGCGCTCTATGCCGAACTCGCGCGCGGTATTACTGAACAGGGAGCCGATGTGATCAACCTCGGTGTCGTCACCACACCTATGGTCCACTTTGCTGCCGGACGTCTCGAGATCGATCTCGCCATCGCCGTCACCGCTTCGCACAATCCGCCCGAATACAATGGTTTCAAAATTGATTTAAAAGATGCTATCCCTGTGGGTGAGAAAACTGGTCTCCAGGATTTGCGTGATCTCGTTCTCCAAAACACCTTCCCCGAAAGCGAGACCAAGGGCAGTATCGTCGAAGAAGATATCCGCCCCGCCTATTACTCGTACTTTGCTTCCTTTGCCCACTTTGGCGACAAGAAGTTTACCCTGGCTATCGACACGGCCAATGCTATGGGTGTGGTGGAGCTCCCCATGTATGATCAGTTTGCCGATAACCTCACAGTCCACCGGCTCTATGACGATCTGACTGCCCCCTTCTCGGTACATGAACCCAATCCCCTCAAAACCGAAACACTCGATGAACTCCGAGCACTGGTCAAAGAGAAAAAAGCAGACCTCGGCATCGCCTACGATGGAGACGCTGACAGAATTGGCTTTGTCGATGAAGAGGGCGAGGTCATCCCCATGGATCTCGTCACCGGACTCGTGGCACAAATCGTCCTCGAGAAAAACCCCGGGGCCACTATCCTCTATGACCTCCGCTCCAGCCGAGCTGTCAAAGAAGCGATCGAAGAAAAGGGCGGCCACGCTATCGAGTGCCGGGTCGGGCACGCCTTCATCAAGCGCCAGATGCGCGATGACAATGCGACCTTTGGCGGCGAACTCTCGGGCCACTACTACTATGTCGAGAATTACTGTGCCGAGGCCTCGACCCTCACAGCTTTTTATCTCCTCAACCTGATGGCCGAAACCGGGAAACCCATCTCGGAGCTCGTACACAAACTCCACCGCTATGTTCACTCGGGTGAAATCAATAGTGAAGTCGAGGACAAAGACGCAGTACTCAGCAAATTACGTGAACAATACAAAGACGGCATGCAGCATGAACTCGATGGCCTCAAGGTCAATTACCCCGAGTGGTGGTTCAATGTCCGCCCGTCCAATACCGAGCCAGTCTTGCGCCTCTGTATGGAAGCTACCACCCATGAACTGATGGAGGAAAAGCGTGACGAGCTCCTCAAGATCATCCGTGGGTAGTTGACACCTCTTTCTTATGAGGAGTACAATGACTCCTAATGAACCACAACAAAAACAAGTACATAGTGCTTGAAACCAGAATGGTTTGACCGCCCCTATCGGCGGTTTTTTTGTGGTCAGAAATAGCTCTTGAACAATTTAACCTGAGAGAAATAGCCTCATGTTTAACTGGATCAAATCCCCTTGGCACTATTTCCTACGTCACACTCCGGGACACCAGTGGTATGTGACCGCTCGCAACACCTTCGAAGGAGCTATCGGTCACGCGTCAGCCGAGCGTGATGCTGGCAAGGTCACTGACCGCCTCACCAGTTTGGCTACCATCGAGCTCGGGCAACGCCCCTGGCTTGGCCTCCGCACTAAGCTGTATGGGATGGCCGAGACTCTCCTCATGGCGACCAATTTCTGGCAAGCCGTGGCTGATGAATGGAGGAGTCGGGCTGAGGAAGAAAAGGCTGCCAAATTGGCCCTAATGAATCATTGCGTCAAGCTCGGGATACCAGTACTTCTGGAACACTTAGGCCCTCCTGGACTCAAGTCCCTGGAAGCAACTGGTATCCGCACCTGGCAAAGTCTCATTGCTGCTACAGAGGATCAGGACAGCCCACCACCCCTCTTTGAGCAAGCACTTGCCGCACTTGAAGCAAATCCACCAGGCGAGCCACCGCCCGCCATCGTGGCCGAGTACCACACCCTCCATACCTGGCTGGGTAGTCACGGTGTGGAAGGCAACCTCTGGGCGCTTACACGAGGAAGGAGATCTCATGCAACCACTGACCAACGAACAGTTGCTACCAGCGGATGATGGCATCCACCTGGATCAGCCTGAACCTGAACTACAGGAAGTTGCGTTTCGTCCCAAGTGCTACTGCGGGGCTGATTCAGGCAGAGCTCGGCGCCGAGCTCAGGGCAACATCCCCTGTGATGGCACTTGGTGCAAGGCTCTTCGTGAAGTAGCCGAAGCTCGAGCAGTCGCCCAGTGACCTTGCTCGCAGTACGCACCAAAGCCCCGCCCTCCGAAACTACGGATGAGGCGGGGCGGTACTTTTTATAAGAACTTCGCTACCAAATAAAGCCAACTTTTTCGTACACTTGTTTGATTTTCTTCTCTGAAAGCGTATTAGCTTTCTCGGCTCCAGCGCGGAGAATGGTGAGGGCCTCTTCATCCGAGATAGCTGCCAATCGCTCCTGAAATGGCATAAGGAAATTCACCACTACTTCAGCCAGGTCGGTCTTGAAATCACCATACCCCTTACCAACGTACATCGCTTCAATCTCATTCGTTGATTTACCAGAGAGGAGCGTATAGATATTGATGAGATTTTGGAGAGCTGGCTTATCATCGGAATAGACGATCTCTGAACCACTATCGGTCACCGCTTTCTTGATCTTCCTCCGTACCGTATCAGCATCATCAGTGAGAGCGATATAGTTGTATTCGCTCGCAGCTGATTTGGACATCTTTTTGGTCGGATCATCGAGCGCCATAATCAACTGGCCTTCTTTGGAAAGCACTCCCTTTGGCAAAGTAAAGGTTTCACCAAAATGATTATTAAATCTCTGAGCCAGGTCCCGCATCAATTCAATGTGTTGCATTTGATCTTTACCGACTGGAACCGCTTCAGTATCGTAGAGCAACACATCAGCTGCCATCAGTACAGGATAGTCAAAGAGTCCTACGCCTGATCCCTCGGAGCCCTCTTTCTGTGATTTGTCTTTGTACTGGGTCATGCGACCGAGTTCACCCATGGTGGCAATCGTATTCAAAACCCAAGCCAGTTCAGTGTGATGACCAGCGACATGTGACTGAATAAAGAGAGTACACTTGTTCGGATCCAAACCAGCCGCCAGAGCAATCTTGGCAATCTCGAGTGTTTTCTTTCTGAGTTCAGCTGGGTCCTGTGGCACGGTAATAGCATGGAGATCCACCACACAAAAAAAGGCTTCGTAGCTATCTTGAAGCTCCACCCATTGTTTGATAGCCCCCAAGTAGTTGCCTAAATGCAGATTCCCCGATGGCTGTATCCCCGAAAAAAGTCGTTGCATATCGTTCAATTTAATACCTTGCTATTCTAACATACGAAAAATCCCCATTGCTGGGGACTTTGCGCGAGATTATACCTCCACTACCACCGGGAGCACCATCGGCCGACGGGCGGTTTTGGTGAAGACAAACTGCCCGACTTGCTCACGGATTTGATTCCGCACCAGTTCCCAGTCGAGACTGGTATCGCGTGAGGTGTTTTTCTTGATGAGATCATGGACTTTGCGTTTGATGTCATTGACGAGATCAAAGTTCTCCTTGACATGGATGAAACCACGCGACGTGATCTGGATATTGCCCAGGACCTTTTTGGTCTTGGAGTCGATCACAGCCGTCACAGCGAGCATCCCGTCTTGGGCGAGCATCTGCCGATCACGGAGGACGACATGGCCGATATCCCCGATCCCGAGCCCATCGACGAAGACATAGCTGGCATCAGCTTTTTCTTTGCGGATACTGGGGAGGCCTTTGTCAGCTTCAGGCACTTCCAAGACACCACCATTGTCGAGCACAAAGACATTTTTCTCTGGATAACCGAGGCGATGGGCAATCTTGGCTGCTTCCTTGAGGAAGTAGTGATTGGCATAGACCGGAAGGATATAGGTCGCTTTGACCTGGCGGATGATTTCCTCGATTTCCCAAATCGTACCGTGGCCACCGATATGGATTTCCATGATATCACTGTGGATGACATGGTCACACTTCCTATAGAGATTGTCCTTGAGCCGCTGAATACTCCGTTCATTACCAGGAATCACCGAGCTCGAGAAGACGATAGTGTCGGACTTTTCGAGTTTGATGAAGCGATGATTATCGGTCACGATGCGTGAGAGCGCAGCGTTTTGCTCGCCCTGCGCACCGGTACAGATCACTACCACTTGGTTGTTAGGGTACTTATGAATATCATTGACCGGGATGAGCGTTTCTTTCTTCACCTTGAGGTAGCCGAGTTCTTTGGCTACTTCGATATTCATTTTCATACTATAGCCCTCCAAGGCAACGCGCTTCCCAAGTCGCTCAGCATACTCGATAAGGTAGGCCACGCGGCGAATCTGTGAGGCAAAGGTCCCGATAATTACTCGGCCTGGTGCCATCCGGATCAGGTTCTGCAAGTTGGTATGCACCTCGGTTTCTGATGGTGGCAAACCTTTCTTGAGTGCACCAAGACTTTCGAGCATGAGGAAGGTCGGCTGCGGCAACTGATCGAGATGATTGTACTTCACCTCAGTGTGTTCTGGGTTAATTGGTTCATTGGTAATGGTCCAGTCACCCATATGGATAATGGAACCATTGGGGGTAACGATGGCGATCCCCATCGCGTCCATGATAGAGTGCTCAACTTCGAAAAAACGAATTTCAAATACGCCGAGCTTGATGCGATCCTCGAGTGACTTCACGCGGATAGCTTTGAGCTGCTTGGCTGAACCTTTGCTCTCATCTTCGCACTTGCGCTGGATGAGGGCCAGGGTAAAGTCACGCCCGATAATGGTCGGGTAATTGAGCTGCTTCAAGAGAATCGGTGCGGCGCCAATGTGGTCAAGATGTCCATGAGTAAAGAGCACGCCACGAATATTCTTTTCTTTCCCCTTGAGGTACGCCACGTTAGGAACGATGTAGTCGATCCCAGGCATGTCTTCTTCGGGAAACTGGACGCCCATGTCGATAATGACGATATCATCACCGTACTCAAAGACGGTCATGTTACGCCCCACTTCTTCCTGACCACCGAGTGGGATGATGCGAAGAATTTTTTCGCCGATTGCTGGTACATCAGCCGCGCCAGTTTTGCGCGCATTGACGTTGCGCACAATTGGCTGGAAGTCAAAGCGACCCCGAGCGCCACCGCGTGACTTCGGAGCACCGCCAGAACGGCGAGATTGACCCCCTTTTTCTCCTTTGGAAGGAGTGGTAGGGGCCGCAGACCGCGAAGCAACGTAGCTCGACTTACGGATAGGCCGTAGGGTTTTGACCGTACGCGGGTTTTGTTTCTGCGCCACGATGCCTTCAAATGCTCCAATCGATGGAGTCACTTGAGGCAGAGGTGCCACAGGCGGCCGAGGGGTAGCGCCAAAGAAGCGCCGCCGTGGCCGGTTAGATTGAGGGTGGTTTTGTTCCACCATAGTTGTGTAGGGTTGATCGCGAGCCACACAGACAAATTACAAGGTGTCGGCTCTCGAAAAACCAAATTAAAAATTGAAGAGGTCGGAAAAAATCCAGACAAACTTTTTGAGTTTTGCGCCTCTTTTGAAACCACTGTTTCAAACGCGCCTCTTGTGCCCTAGGGGAGACTCGAACTCCCATGGGATTGCTCCCGCTAGTACCTGAAACTAGTGCGTCTACCAATTCCGCCACCAGGGCTTACTATCAATATCAAAAGAAAGTATACATTCCAAAACGATTGCTAAACTCTACAATATGCTTTATTAAAAGAGCAGAGCCACGCTGTTTCCTATCAGGAAGACAAGAAGCTGGGGTTCACTCTCTAAAAAAATAAAAAACTACGCCAATTGCTGTTTCAAGTCCTCAACCATCGCGACCGGAGTTGGATCCTGTCCATACTCGAGCGCAAGGTAATAAGAAGTGAAGTCGCCAAGGGCAATACTTCGGAATACTCTACTATACACGGTATCCCCTTCCATGTCAAGCACCTCAACCGTTACCCCCTTCGCCTGAAGCAGTTTGGCTGTAATATCCATCCGCTTGAGGTTTTGAGGATGGGTGTCCGGATGACGGAGCATAAGGACGACAAATTGCCCCTGGGGAAGCGTCCAGCCCACCATTTCATTGTGATTAAGCTCGGGGAAAAAGTTCCAAAAAGCAGGCGTCTTGGCATTTTCATTAAGCTTAATCTTCCACACCATGGCTACCGATTTGTACTTGGTAGTTGAGTAAATCACCGGGGTTTTCCCTACCATTTTTTTGGCCAAGAGCTCCCCTTGCTTTTCAATCTGCTCCATATCACGCGACAATGCCTCCGCCTGACGCTCGAGGTCAGCCGTAGCATCTGGCACGAGACCCTGATTGACCAGTACCTGAAACATCGCGCCAAAGAAATAACCCGTCCCTACCCGCGGCTGAAAGTTCTCAAACGGAATCGGGAGTTTGATATGCGGGATACCGCGCTCTTTGGCCATAGTTTCAAGCTTGCCTCCGGCTGAAAGGACAATACAAGGGAGTTGATGCTCGATAGCCTCCTCAAAAGACGCGATAGTTTCTTCAGTATTGCCTGAATACGAACAGATAAAGTTAAGACACTCGTGATAACTCTCGGGCGGAAGACTATAGGAACGATTTTGGAAAATAGGCAGAGGTTGTTTGGTCGGTTCCTCAGTCCGAAAGAGATCATTGAGATACATCCGGAAGAGATTCCCGGGAAGCGCTGATCCACCCATCCCAGAAATCATGACGGACCGAAAGGTACCAGGGATCTTGATTCCCTTGGCGAGCTCGAATCCAACTACAAACTGCTTGGGGCTGTCCAAAATCATTTGGCGCAAATTGGATGTGTCTAATGAATGAGTCATATAGGTATTCTTTTTTGATTATCCAACCACTGTAGCACTTCCCCGTCTCAAATATATCTTGTACCGCGTATCATAATCAGCTCTATGCCCCTCTACTTCTTTACCCGCTTCGTTTCCACATACCATTTGGTTATATCAGAAAATCGGTCAGCTGGGGCATTGATCGAGCGCAAACCAAATCCTTGGACAAGATCGGAAGTCACTGAGAGATAGGCTGGACTAAAGAGAAAAACAGCTGGATGCTCTCGCCGGACGATGTCCTGAAATTCACGATAGAGCTCAGCCCGTTTGCCACTATCGAGCGTTTCACGAGCAGTGGTGAGGAGCTCGTCTACCCGCTTGTTTTCAAAGAAGGCGAGGTTAAGACCTGGGTCAGACTTTTGGCTCGAGTGCCAAAACGAATACGGGTCTGGGTCGAGCATACTCCCCTGTCCAAAGAGGAGTGCCTCGTACTCACGATTGCGCATCACATTTTGATAAAGATCAGCTTGAGAGAGTACCTTCACCTCCATATCGGCTCCGATCGCCCGCCAGACCTCACGCAGGAGATCAGCTGTCACAACAAGCTCCGGCCAGTCTGGAGTAAAAAGTGCGAACCGGAGTGGCACCCCGTCTTTGGATCGAATACCATCTTCACCTCGTTTCCAACCCTTTTCATCGAGCAATCGATTGGCTCCATCAACATCAGCGGTGAGTTGGCCCGACTCCGTAAATCCAAACATAAATGGGAGAAGTGGCCCCGTCGCAGCCAAGGCTTTGCCATCAAACACCTGCTGGACCAGCTGATTACGGTCGGTGGCAAGCGAAAGAGCGGTTCGAACTTCGTCGTAGGCGAGGGCCACACTCTTGTTGGTATTCAAGAAAACTGAGAAGAGACGTGGGAGAGCCAGCTCACGGACCACGGGTCGACGCTTGGGAGAGAGGTCGCGCACTGCCTGCGTATTGACCGCGTACATCCCCATCACTTCCTGATGATTGAAGGCATCGAGCAAATCTTGTTCGCTCGAGTAAAAACGGAATACCAACCGATCGATATAGGCTCGGCCCCCAAAGTAATCCTCAAACACCTCGAGGGAGTAGGAGAGGATATTGCCGTCAGCATCCTTGTCGATATCTTGGAAACGATATGGACCACTTCCGACTGGCTGCAAGAGATTGTAGTCAGCCAGGGTAAAGCGGTCAGCAGGGATGGATTCCCAAATATGTTTAGGAAGAATACCGACCGTTAAATTTTCGAGGAAACCAAAATAGGGTTTTTTGAGTGTAAAGACAACCGTATAACGCTCCGGTGAGCTGACTTCAACTCCGAGCCAATTACTCCGTAGCGGGCTCTTGTAGGCTGGATCCTGTAGGGCCCGAATGGTAAAGATAACGTCCTCAGCCGTCACTTCTTCGCCATCATGGAAACGCATGCCTGGCTTGAGAAACACCGTAATCACCTTACCCTCCTCAGCTACTGAGTAGTCTTGGGCCATACTTTTTTCGGGCAAACCATTGGTACCGGTGACAAAGAGACTTCCATAAATGAGTTTAGAAAGCACTGAGTCGGCGTCACTCGTCTGAGCCAGGATGGGGTTGATATAGCGCGGCTGAGCTACCATCCCCTCTACATACTGCCCTCCAGCTTCCGGTGCCACCTTGGTAAAAGCGAGATAGCTCGACCAGGCCCAGAAGAGCATCGCCCCGCATGCCCCTATGAGAAAAATATACACTACCAACCGCTCTCTAAAAGAAAGAGCGTCTATCAGTCGAAATAAGAGTGTAAAACGAGAAGATGAAGGAGAAATACACGTAACTTACAGATTAGAGTGGGAAGAACGACCGGTGAAGACAAACTAATTCACTGTCGCCAGGCGCACATTGATAATCCCAACAACAAAAAAGGCTATACCCAAACCAACTGTGGCATAAACGAGAAAACGTTCAAACCCCCGCTTAGTATAGTAGCCGCCAAAATCACCTCCAAAAGCACTCCCCAAGCCAGAACCACGACTTTGGAGCAAAATGGAAAGAGAGAGAAGTACCGCGAGGACCGCCTGAACAATGAGAAGAGCTCGCATAGAGAGGAGCATTTAAGAATCACCAGTAATATGACAGCACTTTTTCCTCATTTATAGCTGAGAAAAATGACCGTCTGTGAATGAAAAATCCTTTATTTAAGCCATTTAATCCTATCAAAAAACTGGGTCTGCGTCAATCATCATGCCACAATGGCTTAATTAAGCCTAGAATCGAATACCAGGATTTTCGAGGTTAACTAAGACATTTTTTTCCTCCTGACGGAAGCGATAAATCGAAAGCAGAATACCTAAACCAAGAAAGGATGCGAGGAGTGAACTCCCACCATATGAAAGGAATGGGGCTGGCAGTCCAGTCACTGGTAGGAGTCCTATATTCATCCCTAGATTGATCGTAATCTGGACAAAAAAGTAGGCTAGGAGTCCTACAGCAATCAGGTATCCGGTATTATCCCGAGCGGTTTTGGCTATCCGCTCTATCCGGTAGAGAAGGAGAGCATACAGGACGAGTACCAATGATCCTCCAAAGAGTCCCAACTCCTCGGTAATGACGGCATAGATAAAATCTGTGTGTTTTTCAGGCAGGAAGTTGAGCTGGGATTGAGAGCCATGGCCAATACCTTTGCCCCAAAACCCCCCTGACCCCACTGCGACCATCGACTGAAGCACATTGTAACCAGCCCCTCGTGGATCAAGCTCTGGATTAAGAAAGGTTTGCAAACGATCCTTCTGATAGTCAGCCAGGAGGAGCCAGCTTCCGACAAGGAGCACTCCCCCAAGGAGAGATAGGACCAAAGCATGCTTCCACCGAATACCCGAAACAAGAATCATCGATCCCCAGATAAACATAAGTACCAGACTCGACCCAAGGTCAGGCTGACGCAGGACCAAAAGAATCATGAAGGCAGTCAAAAAGAGTGAGGCGATGAGCCGGGTCCACTCTCCTAATTCAGAACGCTTTTTGGAAATAAAGCTTGCAAGAAAAATAATGAGAATGAGTTTAGCAAATTCTACTGGTTGCACCTGAAACCCACCAAAAGAAAGCCACCCCACCGTTCCACGCACTGGTTCACCGATGAGGAGCACCAAGAGCAATACTCCGAGCGTAACAAAGTAGAGAAGCGTACTCATTCGAGCAATATGCCGATAATCAAGCGCTGCCACAAAGAACATACCACCCACACCAATCAGGGTAAAAAGGAGCTGTTTGCCAAAGTACACATTACCCGCCGTTGTTTCTGAGAAGCTATAGAGAGCCAAAACTCCTATTGAAAGAAGGAGGGTGACAACAGCGAGGAGCGCCCAGTCAAAACGCTGGAAAAGAGAAGAAAACCACATAGGGGGATTAGCGCGGGCCAAGCTCCTGAGCACGGCTCGTAGGAAGATAGCGTTTGAGAAAATTGTCTGAACGATACACATCAGCATCAGCTGTCACTTCTATCTTGGCTACCTCACCTCCAAACCGAGCTGACCACGGCAGGCGAAAGGCATGTTCTTCGCCCGAGAGAAAGGTACGTCGATCAGTCTGGTTGATAGCCAATGGTTTTCCGACAGCATCTCGGAGTACTACTTTGATCGTCACCAAGCGAAAATCATAATCACTCTCATTGATAATGAGTCCCGTCGCTACCCCAAATTCCCCTGGCCGAGGAGTAGCCTGATAGGCTTCGTTATAGATCCCAAGTTTTGGTTCAACATCATAGTTGGTAAGACGTGTCCAATCAACCTCACCTATAGTGAGGAGCGTCTTAGCCGGGGGCGTAGCGGTCGTCAACCCAAAAGCAAGAAGTGTCTTGGTTTCCTGGGGCAAAGCCCAGCTCTCGCCCACTGTTTCTACCAATGTCTTTCCAGTCTCGTCGAGAAGCGCGAGAGTGTAGCGAAAGGTTTTAGCTCCGACGGCATTGTTGGGATTGGTTACTTGCATCACGACATCGTACTGACCCTCTCCCACCGGAAAGGCGGTCGCCTCACGAATAACGAGCGCCTGTCCTACCACGTTTTCGGCACACGCAAGAGCACACACTCCCCCACAGTCTACACCTCCTTCATTCTGATTTTGTTTGCCGTCAAAGCAAGTCGGGGCTGGTCGCACCCAAAAGTAGATCCCTATGCCAATCCCGAGAAAGAGGAAAATATAAATAACGATAATCGTCAGCCGCTTGGTATCGCGTGTAAGGGTAAGCATAGGAAACAAGCTTTTTCTGGTAAAAGATAAGCCTATTGTAACACAAAAGCCCCTGCGAAGTGGGGCTTGAAAAGAAAAGAAATACTCTGGTAAGGGTGAGGAGGTGCTGTCTTTTGTTCCTAGCGTAGATATGGCTCTTCGACCCATTGATATACTATCGGGTCGACTCAACCCCTAGGTGCCAGGTCCGCAACAAGCTATCCCCCTCGCCAGAAGATTCCTAATACTTTGTAGAGAGAGTTCCTGGCACCGACCTACTCTTGCCCGGAGGCTACCATCGGCGCTGAAAGGCTTAACGGCTCTGTTCGGAATGGGAAGAGGTGTTTCCCTTTCGCTAGAGGCACCAGAAACTCTACCTGCAAAGCTTGCAGTAATGTAACAAAAAATGTAAGGAGCAAAATGGTGAGTGGCGTCCCCTGCGAGATTCGAACTCGCGTTGATTCCGTGAGAGGGAACCGTCCTAGGCCTCTAGACGAAGGGGACGCGTGGCGCAGTACGCCATTACTCACAAGTATCTAACAGATTGTTTTGATTGGTGGAGCTAACGGGGATCGAACCCGCGACCTCTTGCATGCCATGCAAGCGCTCTCCCCGCTGAGCTACAGCTCCACTGTCACAAAACAACGTGTCAAACACTCTTCACTGCCAACCGTTTAACGTCCGAAGACGCCATATCAAATGAA